>NZ_JAQREK010000134.1:0-248 GCF_028599265.1 Pseudoalteromonas sp. Angola-4
TCACTTAAATAGTAAGCACACAGAGCGGGTCATTAGCTCAGTTGGTAGAGCAGTGGACTTTTAATCCATTGGTCGATGGTTCAAGTCCATCATGACCCACCATTCTTTATTAAGGTAAAGATTGGTTTAATCGGCGGATTTACGCAGCTCACTTAAATAGTAAGCACACAGAGCGGGTCATTAGCTCAGTTGGTAGAGCAGTGGACTTTTAATCCATTGGTCGATGGTTCAAGTCCATCATGACCCAC
>NZ_JAQREK010000135.1:0-223 GCF_028599265.1 Pseudoalteromonas sp. Angola-4
ACGTATTCGCCGTTTTGCACAAGCGCCGTGGTTTCAACTTGGTTTGTGCCATCACTGATGATCACCGTCACGGTTTGACCGTCTTCCACATCGCTTACCGTGCCACGCACGACCATGGCGGCGCTTTCACCGTTACCATTAATCACGCCGTCGGCGGTTTTATCAATGCTGGTTGTGAGCGCTGCGGTGTTATCAAGTTCGACGCTATCTTGCGCGTTTACAG
>NZ_JAQREK010000136.1:0-223 GCF_028599265.1 Pseudoalteromonas sp. Angola-4
GCACAGAGGCGCTGCGCGCTACACTGAGAAGTTATTAGCTTTACTAGCTCTTCTCCTTCACTTCTCCTTGGCTTCTCTGTGGTGATAATAATGTTCTCTTTATTTATCAATTAGGTAAAAATTCAACCGCAAAACAATTTGACCACCGAGAGCACAGAGGCGCTGCGCGCTACACTGAGAAGTTATTAGCTTTACTAGTTCTTCTCCTTCACTTCTCCTTGTC
>NZ_JAQREK010000137.1:0-218 GCF_028599265.1 Pseudoalteromonas sp. Angola-4
GAATTTATTTAATATCTTTCGATATTGAATTGACTGTGCTGCAATTCTTTTCTTAAGTAAAACCTAAGTAAGTTATTGCTGTTGGTCACTCAGTTTCAATTGAGACTCTAAATTTGTTTGCCTCACTTAGTAAACTAAGCTTGGCTGTTAGAACTCAATCTGTACGAGTGCCCACACAGATGATTGCTTTATATTGTTAAAGAACGTTGCGATTAAAG
>NZ_JAQREK010000138.1:0-218 GCF_028599265.1 Pseudoalteromonas sp. Angola-4
TGCTACACTATCATCGGCGCTGTTTCGTTTCACTACTGAGTTCGGCATGGGGTCAGGTGGGTCCAAAACGCTATGGTTACCAAGCAAATTAGGTGCAAAGGATTAAGGACAAGCACGTAGTGCTACTATTTCCTTTGCGCAAGGTGCCTCAATGTTAACGCTACGCGCTAAGAGTCACCTCATAAATTTGGAAAACTCTGATAATATTTTTTAAGTCT
>NZ_JAQREK010000139.1:0-214 GCF_028599265.1 Pseudoalteromonas sp. Angola-4
GGTTTTAAATCTTCTAAAAAGAAAGTTTAAAATTAAGTGTTGACTCGAAAAATAAAGGATGTATTATACGCATCCCTAGCGACAACGTCGCAACGTTCTTTAACAATATAAAGCAATCATCTGTGTGGGCACTCGTACAGATTGAGTTCTAACAGCCAAGCTACTTAGGTAGTGAGGCAAACAAATTTAGAGTCTCAATTGAAACTGAGTGACC
>NZ_JAQREK010000140.1:0-214 GCF_028599265.1 Pseudoalteromonas sp. Angola-4
ACTTATGTAAAAGCGCTGCTTTTAAACGCCAACAAGCTGCGCGTCTACAGGATTGGGCTTAGCTCTGGCGTTAATTTGACTTGTAGACGTTGAGCTTGCTCACGTTAGAAGCGCAGCTTCTCATGGCCTTAGCAAAGGTGGTAACACTTAGGTAAAAGCGTTGCTTTTAAACGCCAGCAAGCTGTGCGTCTACAAGGTAGAGGTTAGCTCCGGC
>NZ_JAQREK010000015.1:0-115653 GCF_028599265.1 Pseudoalteromonas sp. Angola-4
TACCAGAAGGCGTAGAAATGGTAATGCCTGGTGATAACGTTAAGATGACAGTAACTCTAATCGCGCCAATCGCGATGGACGAAGGTCTTCGTTTCGCTATCCGTGAAGGTGGCCGTACTGTAGGTGCAGGTGTTGTAGCAACTATCGTAGAGTAATAATTAGCCTAGCTAATTAATACTAAAAAGAGGTCACTTCGGTGGCCTTTTTTAATGCCTGAAGAAAAGTGTTTAGTTTTCAGCTATCAGCTATCAACTATTAGTCGCTTGGTGTTAAATTATACTTAACACATAAAAAAGCACGACTTTAAGCCGTGCTATTAATTAAATTTTTTGACAACTGACAACTGACAACTGACAACTGACAACTGACAACTGACAACTGACAACTTACAGCTTAGTGCTTTTTCGCATATGCTTCGGCTTGCTTCCAAACCCTTAGCGTATTTTCGCTTAAAATCTTTTTAATGTCTGAATCGCTGTAACCTCTGTCCATTAAGCCTTGTACTAGGTTAGGGTAGCTAGATACATCCTTTAAGCCAATCGGTAACGAATCGCCAACCCCATCGTAGTCAGAGCCAATGCCCACGTAATCAATGCCAATAAGCTCTACAACGTGATCAATATGATCAAGTACTTGCTCAAGGCTTGCAAACGGGAATGGGTTTTTAGCGCGGTACGCTGCATCAAAGTCTTTACTTGGCTTAGTGCCTTCTTTTTTAACGGTCTCTTTAGTACTTTTAAGGTCTTTGTACCACGCACCGGCTTTAGAGGTTACAAAGCTTGAGCCAAAGTTAATTTGAATAACCCCGCCATTCTTTTTAAGCGCTAATAACATGTCATCATTCATATTACGCTCAAAGCCTGGCGTGTATTTGCGCAGTGATGAGTGTGAAGCAATAACCGGCGTTTTAGATAGCTCCATTACCTGATAAAACGCATCATCTGATATATGTGATACGTCAATTAGCATACCGACGTTGTTCATTTCAGTAATTAGCTTTTTACCAAATGGGCTTAAACCTTTCCATTTACGGCGAATATCGTATGACGAGTCAGAAATATGGTTGCTTTGCGAGTGGGCAAGCGTGATGTAGCGTACACCACGGTCAAAAAAGTGCTGAAGGTTTTCTATTTTTCCTTCAATTGGCGAGCCATTTTCCATGCCCATAGCAATTGACAGTTTACCTTGCTCAAATTGCGCTTCTATATCCGCTGTTGAGCTAGCAATAGCAAATTTTTCAGGGGCGCGCTGTGCAATGGCTTCCATGCTATCAATCATTTGATTGGCTAGCTGGTAGCTTTTACCTTTGCCTTCAAATTCTAAGTGAGCAGGAATATAAATCGACATAAAAGGGGCGTTTAACCCCCCTTGTACTGCGCGAGGGTAGTCAAAGTCGCCGCCTTCGGTGGCTTTAGTTACATCAACCCACTTTTCGTGGATGCGATAAGGTACATCAATATGGGTGTCGATTAAAATAGTGTCTTTTGCTAGTTTTACTGCTTTGTCTGACGGGCTTTTTACTTGCTCTGCAAAGGCTTGTGGTGTTAAAGCTAGTGATATGGCTACCACTAGAGTGCTGAGTTTTATCATGTTTTGGCTCTTTGGGTAAAAAGCCATTGTGTACGTTCAGCTCAAAAGTTACAAGTGTTAGGCGTTAATCAAACGACTGTGCTTCATGCTCTTCGCTTTGCAGTGCTTTAAATTCATTTTTTGAGATAATAGTGACCGACTCATGTAGCTCAGAAAAAAACACCATCGCTTCACCATTTCTAAGCTGCTGATTAACCTGCGCTACTTTACTTTGAATACTCACTTCTTGCTCACCATAATCGGTGCCTTCACGAAGCACGTAGCTTTCAATTAGGTTGTAGAGGGTGTCTTTATCAAGTTGTTCAAAAGGGATAATCATAACTGCTTACTGCTCGCTTTAGTGGGGACGTGCTGGCCAAAATAATGAGGGACGGCTTGTTCAAGCCAAAATACTGGCCTAAACGGATTATTACCGCTAATAAACCCTACGTGGCCGCCTTTTTCAGAGACGCTCAGGGTAACATGCTCACTCACATCTTGCCTACTTGGCACGGCTTTAATCGACAACATTGGGTCGTCTTGGGCATGAATTATTAACGTAGGAATCGCAATATGTTTTAAGTAGGGCATTGCGCTGGCTTGGCGATAGTAATCGTGTGCGTTTTCAAAGCCATGCAGTGGAGCGGTTAGTTGATTATCAAACTCTAGCAAATCGTCAATTTTCATTAACTGCTCAGAAGTAATAGGTATTTGCTGCTTAATTTGTGGCAATTTACGCTGCATTGATTTTTTCATTCTATCGAGCAAATATTTTTGATAAATTTTGCCTAAGCTTTTACGAATAACATCGCTTGATGATGATAAATCATAAGGAGCCGAGACCACGGCTGCAGCACTTAAGGGGCAGTTTTCGCGCTCTTCGCCTAGGTATTTAGCCAGTACATTGCCCCCTAACGAAAAACCAACAGCCATAATAGGGCGGCTGGGAAATTGCTCCCTTAAATGATTTATAAAAAAAGCTAAATCGGCGGTATCGCCACTATGATAAGCACGCGGTAAGCGGTTAACTTCACTTGAGCAGTTTCTAAAGTGCATAAGTACTACGGCATAGCCTTGCTTTTTTAAGGCTTTCATCATGCCTTTGGCATAAAAGCTATTTATGTTGCCTTCAAGGCCATGTAAAACCACAGCAAGGGGAGCGTTTTCGTTATGAGGCAGCGACCATGCAAGTTCAATAAAATCGCCGTCGGGCGTATCAAGTTGCTCAAGTTCGTAGGACGTATTGTGAAATGGACGGAAAAAACGCGGCATTATGGTTTGAACGTGACGATTGGTCATCCACCATGCTGGTTTAAACTTATTGATCATGTTTGTACTACGCACTATGAAAAAAACGAAGCGTTAGTGTACCAAATTTTTCGCTTTATAAAATAAAAAGCGCCTAATCAGTAACCTGAGTAGGCGCTTTGTGCGTCGTGCTTAATGATGCTCGGGAACTTCAGCCTCGCTAATTTTTTTAATAAAGTAAAAAGCGTAAAATAGGCAAAGAGAAATCACTACGCCTAAAATCCCAAAAGACATAAATAAAACAGGGTCGCTAAAAAAGTCTCTAAAGAATACGTTCATGATTAATCTCCTCGTTCAGTTGATGGAGACATCATAAAGTGACTTTGCAAAGCATAATGTGATCGAGATCAAACTATTTCCCTGCGTGGAAAAAGTAACCAAGTAAAGTTGATGTAGATCATGTTTTTGGGGTTATTCAGTTCCTACTCCTGCACCTATAGGCTTTGAATAATCAATTGGCTTAAAGATTTTTTGCACAAAGAGAAAAAAATGAGAAGTAAATGAGAAAATATAGCGACAAGCCAGTAGCGGCTAGGCTTATATTTCTAGTGATATTAGCTTGGCTTTTATTTTTCTCTAAAAGCGCAGCGTCTCTAATCCTCTTTGTGATTAATTGGCTTTAAAATGAGCATTTAGAAGAGGGTGTAAAAACTGACAGCCTAAGTGGCTTTCACATACAGCTCAATATTGTTTGGCTTTACAGCTTCTAAAAAGCTAAGTTTATTCGCTGTATCAATCAGTATTTGCTGTTGTTGCTTTTCAAGCTTTAACTCGGCGCTTAATAGCTCTTGGCGTATTTTTGCATAGTTGCTGATACTTTCTTGATTGGCTTTTAAATACTTGCGCGTTGCACGCAGTGGCTTAAGTGCCTGCGTATCAAACTCATTAATAGACGCTATTAACGCACTGAGCTGCTCGGCATTAATGCTTAGCTTAAGTGAATCTAAGTACAGTAAAAATAAGCACAGATTAACGTTTTTACCTTGCTGGTTTTGCAGTGTCAGCAAGGTTTGTTGTTGCTCTGGCTTTGCGTACAAAGCGCAGGCAAATTGCCAAAAGTCGTTTTTATTGAGCAAGTTCATCGGCAAAGGCCTGTTCTTTTTCTTCCATTTCTTCAAGCGCCATCAGTAGTTCTTCTTCAGTGTCGTATACTTTAGGGGTAAGCATGGCTTGCTTAGCAATTAACTCTTTTAACTGGGCTTTGTTATCGTCGTTGTAGAGTGTGTTGTCGCCAAGGGCTACTTCAACTTCGCTAAGCTCTGCAGTAAATTTATCGAGCTGCTTTTCAAGCTTTTCAATTTGCTTTTTAAGCGGTTGAATGGCTTTTCTAAACTCAGCTTCTAGGCGCTTTTGCTCTTTACGGTTAACGCTTGGATTTGCTTTTGGCTCGTCAGGTTGCTGGCTTTTAGCGGCTTCTTTATTGGCATTGAGTAACCATTGGTAATACGCGTCTAAATCGTAACCAAACTGAGTGACTTTGCCATCATCGACTAAATAAAATTCATCGGCGGTGTTTTTAAGCATATGGCGATCGTGCGATACGGTAACCATGGCGCCTTCAAAGCCTTGCAGTGCCATTACTAGCGCGTGGCGCATTTCTAAATCAAGGTGGTTAGTTGGCTCATCAAGTAGTAGTAAATTGGGTTTTTGATATACCAACATGGCTAGCACTAAGCGGGCTTTTTCACCGCCCGAAAACGGCGCCACGGGTTCAAGTGCTTTATCGCCAATAAATGCAAAACCACCTAAAAAGTCACGCAATGATTGCTCTGTGGCCTGTGGGTTTAAACGTTGAATATGGGTCACTGCGCTTGCTTTTAAATCAAGCGATTCAAGTTGGTGCTGCGCAAAGTAACCAATATTTAAGCCATGGTGTTGAACCACTTTACCTGCTTGCGGCTCAAGCTCGCCCGCTAATAGCTTAATAAGCGTTGATTTACCCGCGCCGTTACGACCGAGTAACGCAATACGACTGCCAGGAACTAGGTTTAGCGCGATATTATTTAAAATAGTAACATCGCCATAACCTGCTTTTGCTTTATCTAGGGTCATTAGCGGGTTAGGCAGGGCTGTTGGCTCGGCAAATTCAAAGTCAAACGGTGAGTCGGCATGCGCAGGTGCCAGTTTTTCCATACGTTCGAGTGCTTTTACACGGCTTTGTGCCTGTTTGGCCTTACTGGCTTTGGCTTTAAAGCGAGTTATAAACTGCTCAAGATGGGCAATTTGCTCTTGTTGTTTTTCAAACATTGCTTGTTGTTGTAACAAGCGCTCTGCTTTTTGGCGTTCAAACTGTGAGTAGTTACCTTTGTACACATTAATAAGCTGTTTATCGACATGCCAAATTTGATCAACCACGGCGTCTAAAAACTCGCGGTCATGAGATATAAGTACCAAGGTGCCTGTGTAGGCGCGTAAAAAGCGCTCAAGCCAGTAAACGGCATCTAAATCAAGGTGGTTGGTAGGCTCATCGAGTAATAGTAAGTCGGCATCGCGAATAAGTGCTTGTGCAAGGTTTAAACGCATACGCCAACCACCAGAAAACGCGCTTACAGGGTTTTCTATTTGGTGATTAGCAAAGCCTAAGCCGTGCAGTAATTCGCCCGCTTTTGACTCTATGCTGTAGCCTTTAATATTTTCAAGCTGAATATGTACTTTGGCTTGGGTGTCACCATCGTTTGTTTGCTCAGCTTCACGCAGGGCAATACGCAACGCATAGTATTCAGGGTGACCTTGAAGTACATAATCAATGGCGCTTATTTCAAGGGCTGGGGTTTCTTGTTTTACAGAAGCAATAGACCAATCTTTCGGTATATTGCAATCACCCGCATCGAGTTGCAGCTCAGATTTTAATAAACTAAATAAGGTAGATTTACCACAGCCATTAGCGCCAACTAAGCCCACTTTGTGCTGAGGAAATAAAGTAGCCGAGGCATTTTTTAATAAGGCTTTTCCGCCACGAAGTAGTTCTATTTCTGAGATTTGGATCATGAATGCGTTACTTTACTGTGCCCTGGTTAAGTTGGCGCTATCATACCATAGAACGTATTGCTCTTATCAAGCGTATCAACATAGGAAGTTATACGATAAAATATGTGCAGTTCAAACCACAGGAAAAATGTTGTGAGACAAAAGAAGCGATTTATTGCTGGTGCATCGTGCCCTGAGTGTAAAGCCATGGATACCATGATGCTATACAGAGAACATGATGTTGAAAAAGTAGAGTGTGTAGAGTGTGGCCACAAAATGGCGCAACCCGATAACGCTGTTCAGGCATCTACTCGCCAATTTGAACAAGTAATTGGTGTATTTAAACCGGGCGATTAACCCGGTTTTTATTTTTTACCCACCTTAGTAATGTGGCGGAGGCGGCTCTTGCATTTGCGACATTAGCGACGGCTGCTGCGCTTCTTTAAGTTTTTCTGCTAGTAACTCAGTTTGGCGCTTCATTTTTGCAAGCTGCTGTTGGTGTGCTTTTAGCTCGTCATTTAATATTTCTATTGTTTCGTCTTGAAAAGCAACTTTTGCCTCAAGCTCCATTAAACGATTTTCAATTGTGTTCATTTGCTTCTCGTATTGTAAAGTGCTCTGCAATTCCGCTCGAGCTCTCGGTTAACAACGACTTGCCGTTATCTATAAACGTTACATCTAGCACCACAGCCGATTTAGGCTTACTGCCTTCACGTGGTGTGACTTGCCAAGTTTGAATTTTTTCTCCGCTGGGTAACTGCCATAAGTCAACGCGCTTATTGGGCGAGCCTGTGGCCAGCAATGTGCCTTGTTCGTTAAAGCGTACCGCAGTAAAAATTTTCTGACGCGCAATATACGCCAGTTTACTCACAAGATCACCTGTAGTCAGCTTCCATACATGTGCTTGCTTCATACTATCTGCGGTAAATGCGTAGCGACCTTGTGGGTCTAGGGTTACTTGGGTAACACGCGTCGGGTGATTAAAGCGATGAATTACTTGCCCTGTACGTGTATCCCAAAAATAAGCAACGTAATCATTTGAGCCGCTTAAGGCATAGCGCCCATTAGGCGATAAATCAACGGTGTTTACTTTGTCTTGGTGGCCTAAAAACTCAATGCGGCGTCCGGTTTCTAGGTTTAAAAATACCACTACGCCGTCGCTTCTGCCGTATAAAACACTGCGGCCTTGGTTACTTATCGCAATATCGCGAATAGTGGCTTGTTGAATTTTATAATAGCCGCGGTTTTCGCCGTTGCTAATATCCCACACGGCAAAGGTGGTTTTTTCTGCGGTAACGGCCACGCTATTATCAAAGGCAATAGCCACAGCATACACTAGGCTTTCTTGTGATTGCTGTTGAAACCATTGATATTTTAGCACCTGCTGTTGATTATCCCACAGGGCGACCCCATGGTGAATGGAGGAGACTAGGCTGTATTTACCATCGTTAGATACTGCCGAGGAAAACGCACCCTGTGCTGCGTGTTCAAAGCGTTGTGCAGCTTGCTGTTTTTGATCGCTACAAGCTAGGGCTAATAAACAGCTAAAAGCGATTAAAAAAGTACGAAATATCGACATATTACAGGTATTTCCTCTTAACTCTTAGTGACTGAGAGGTTAGACTAGGTCACGTTGAAGGCCTAGGGTGTTTGTCTAATCACTATAATAGGTTAGGTTTTAATTTAGTTAGTTATTAAACAAGCAGCCTATCATGTAGGCCGTTAATCTTTAACTAGTAATAATACAATAAATGACAACTGCAAAGTGTGTCGGAGATTTAAAATGAAAAAGACGATTAGATTGTCATTGATTGCAGCGTCGGTTTTAGCGCTTACAGCTTGTAATCAAGAAGCAAAACAAGAACAAGCTGAAGTTAAATTAGACACTGTAGAGCAGCAACAAGCATACGGTATTGGTGCATCAGTAGGTAACTTTTTAAATAAAGACCTAGCTGATAAATCAGAGATTGGTATTGAACTAGACCAAGCACTATTAATTCGTGGTTTTGAAGACGCGCTTGCTGGTAATGCAAAAATCGATGAAGAAAAAATCCGTGAAGTGCTAACTGAGCTAGATACATCAGTGCGTGCAAAGCAAGAAGCTAAAGCTAAAGTTGAGTCTGAAAAAAGCAAAGAAGCAGGTAAAAAATACCTAGAAGAAAATGCTAAAAAAGAAGGCGTAACAGTAACTGAGTCAGGTCTACAGTACGAAGTACTTAGCGAAGGCGAAGGCGAAAAGCCAGCAGCAACAGACGTAGTTAAAGTACATTACAAAGGTACTTTATTAGACGGCACAGAGTTTGATAGCTCTTATGCGCGTAACGAGCCAACTACTTTCCCTCTTAACCGTGTAATTGCGGGTTGGACTGAAGGTTTACAGCTTATGTCAGTAGGGTCTAAGTACAAGTTCACTATTCCTTCTGAACTTGCTTACGGCGATCGTGACCTAGGTAAAATTCCAGCTAACTCAACGCTTGTTTTTGAAGTAGAACTACTTGAAATACAAGATGACGAAGCACCTGCGCAATAAGCGGTAGCTTATAACGCAAAAAGGGACCATAACGGTCCCTTTTTTGTTGGCTATTTTATTAATCTGTGTGGTTAGAAAACAAATTATCTATTAGCTCATCTTCTAGTTCAAAACGCGCTTCTAACGTTTCGCCAAGTACCGACAAATCGTTATCAAACTCAGCTAATAAGTCCTCTTTATCTACTTCTGCGTATTTATCGTTAAAGTCTAAAGCAATATCTGTTGTGCTAGAAATGCGCGGGTAAATTGTATTTGCCAGCTCTTGGCTTTCAAGGCCCTTGCTTTCGCAGGCTTTTGCAATGTCATCGTACACTTCAAAATGGCCGGCAGATAAGTAATCCATTAAAATTTGGCAAAATGATTGAATTTGTTCTGGCTCTGGTAAGGCGTGATCTTTTTTGTCGTATGGCGAAAACCCAGCCATTTTACAATAAAGTACAATTAACTCTTGGCGCTCGTTTAACCATTTATCAATGACAGTATGGCTACCACCCCATTTTTGTTGAGCTTTCTCTACGCGCGTCAGCATTACTGTTCTCCTAAGCTGGGTCACTTTTATGGTTAAATTTAAACTTTCTTATACATCAAGATATATTTTATTTAAGTGTATATCAACAAGTAAAAGGTATGAGCTGGTGCATGTGTGTATTTATTGTAGGTAAATTATTATTTTATTGCAGGCAAGAAAAAACCACCGGTTAAGGTGGCTTAATTTCTTGTTTTGGCCTGTTAATACAAGCTTTCTTATTGTTATAGAAGATTTTTGTTATTTTTATTATAAATATTTTTGTTATTGTTGTTTAAGATTTTTATTATTGTTCTTGTTAACGCGGGACAAACAATACCAAGGTTTTTGTTATGTTGCAAACATATTAACAAAAAGTTTTTATTGTTAGTTCTTTTTGGTTATTTAATACTCAAATGTGACTAAATAAGCAACAAACTAGGTTCTGTTAGCTGTAACACATGTTTTACGAGCTTAGCGATAGAGAGCCGGAGAATATGGTGGTACAATCTTGAACAATTTCTATAAGCCTCAGGATTATTTACGCTATGAGCGAATTAAAAAACGACCGTTATTTACGTGCACTTGCAAAACAACCCGTTGATGTAACACCGGTATGGATGATGCGCCAAGCAGGACGCTATTTACCAGAGTACCGTGCTACACGTGCACAAGCGGGCGATTTTATGAGCCTGTGCCGTAATGCTGAGCTTGCATGTGAAGTAACACTACAACCACTTCGCCGTTACCCGTTAGATGCTGCTATTTTATTTAGTGACATTTTAACTATTCCCGATGCTATGGGTTTAGGTTTGTACTTTGAAACCGGTGAAGGCCCTAAATTTGAAAACCCTATTTCGTCACTTGCTGATGTTAAAAAGATTCCTAAGCTAGACCCAACTGACGAGCTTGGCTATGTAATGAACGCAGTAAGTACTATTCGCCGTGAACTTAAAGGCGAAGTGCCACTAATTGGTTTTTCGGGTTCACCGTGGACACTAGCAACTTACATGGTTGAAGGTGGAAGCAGTAAAGTATTTGGTAAAATAAAAAAAATGGCGTTTGCAGAGCCGCAAACACTACATTTACTACTAGATAAACTAGCTGATTCAGTCATTGATTACTTAAACGCACAAGTAAAAGCCGGTGCGCAATCGTTAATGGTTTTTGACTCGTGGGGCGGCGTATTAAGCCCGCGCGATTACAACGAATTCTCACTGCAATACATGCATAAAATTGTTGATGGTTTAATTCGCGAATACGACGGCCGTAAAGTGCCGGTAACGCTATTTACCAAAAATGGTGGTCAGTGGATTGAAGCAATTGCAGCAACAGGCTGTGATGCAGTAGGTCTTGATTGGACTATTAATATTGGCGACGCTAAACGCCGTGTAGGCGATAAAGTTGCATTGCAAGGGAATATGGACCCGTCAATGCTTCACGGTACGCCTGATCGTATCCGCCAGGAAGTAGGCACTATTTTAGAAGACTTTGGCACAGGTGATGGCCACGTATTTAACCTAGGCCACGGTATTACACCAGATGTAGACCCAGAAAACGCCGGTGTATTTATCAATGCAGTACATGAGCTAAGCGCGCAATACCACAAATAACAACCGTAGTATTAATAGCTATTAAAAAGCCCGCTAATTAGCGGGCTTTTTGCTGTGTAGTAATCGGGTTAAGTAAATAACCTATTTAATCCATTTAACGCCGCAACACGGTAGGCTTCTGCCATCGTTGGGTAGTTAAATGTGGTATTTACAAAGTAGTCAACGGTGTTGCCTGCCCCTTTTTGTTCCATAATGGCTTGGCCAATGTGAACAATTTCTGAGGCACGCTCACCAAAGCAATGCACGCCAAGTACTTCTTTGGTTTCACTGTGAAACAATATTTTTAAACTACCAACTTCTGTACCCGCAATTTGCGCACGAGCTAAGTGCTTAAACTGAGCACGACCAACTTCATACGGTACTTTTGCAGCGGTTAGCTGTTGCTCTGTTTTACCTACCGAACTCATTTCAGGAATGGTATAAATACCGGCCGGTATATCTATAATTAGCTTATCTTCGCAATTACCGCAGGCAATAGCATCGGCAGCTATACGGCCTTGATCAAATGCTGCACTCGCTAAGCTTGGGTAGCCAATTACATCACCTACTGCGTAAACGTTATCTACCTCAGTTTGGTACATTTCGTTGACTTTAAGTTGGCCTCGACCATCGGCTTTTAAACCAATAGCTTCAAGGTTTAGCGTATCGGTATTACCTGTGCGCCCGTTAGCAAATAAAATACAGTCGGCTTTTACACGCTTGCCCGATTTTAAATGCATTACAACACAATCTGAGCGCGTTTCTATACGGTCAAACTCTTCGTTATGACGAATAACAATACCGCTATTCCAAAAGTGGTAGCTAAGAGCGTCAGAAATTTCTGCATCCATAAAGGCTAATAAGCGGTCGCGTGTGTTTACTAAATCTACCTTAGCGCCTAAGCCTTTAAAGATTGAAGCGTATTCACAGCCAATAACACCCGCACCGTATATAAGTACACGTTGTGGGTCGTGCTCTAGGCCTAAAATAGTATCGCTGTCGTAAATACGTGAATGGCTAAAGTCGACCTCAGGTGGGCGGTATGGGCGCGAGCCAGTAGCAATTACAATGGTTTTAGCGGTAATACGCTCTGCTGAGCCATCAAGGCGCTTAATTTCAACCGTGTGTTTATCTACAAAGCTCGCATCGCCTTGGTACATATGAATGCGGTTACGGTCGTAAAAGCTGCTACGTAAGTTTGACTGCTTAGAAATAACAGAACTTGCATGGCTTAAAATATCAGGAAACGTTAAGCGGCTAGGGCGCTCGCCAACATTAAAAAGTGGGTTTGCTTTGTATTCAATATAGCGGCTAACCGAGTGGCGTAATGCTTTTGAAGGAATTGTTCCCCAATGTACACAGCCACCGCCAACAGCTTGTTGGCGCTCAATAACCGCTACTTTTTTATCGTTTTTAGATAGGTTCATGGCGGTGCCTTCACCGCCAGGGCCCGTACCAATAATTATTGCGTCATATTGGTAAACTACGGGTGCTTTTTTTTGTTCTGGTTGTTTGGCCACAGCCACTCCTAAATTAATTAAAAGAGGCTTTTAATAACCTCGCATTAAGTGCTAGCCATGCCTGCTTTTGATTTTCCCAGGCGGCTTCCAGCTCATGGTATTGTGTCATTAATGCTGATTGTTCACACTGCTTTGCCATGTTATTTTTTTTAGCTTCTAACACTTGTTTTTGTAGTGAACAGTAATTTTGCAGCTTTTTCAGCAGTAAATCGTACTCTTGTTGTAATAATGTAAGCTTATCTTGCGCTAAAGGCAATTTTGAAAGGCGCGTTTGCGTTTTACTCATTAGCGTTTCGGCTTTGGCTTTTTCTATGCGCTCAACCGGGGTGCGCTTTAATTTACTGGCTAAACCGAGTGCTGCTAAAGAGCGAATCATCCATTTAGTTGGGTCGTAATGAAACCACTTAATACCGTTACGGTAATCGCTTGCAAAAATATGGTGAAAGTTATGGTAACCCTCGCCATAAGTAAATAGCGCTAAAAAGCCATTATCGCGTGCAGTGTTTTTCTCAGTGTATGGGCGTGAGCCCCAAATATGAGCCAATGAATTAATGAAAAAGGTAAAGTGCTGGCTCAATACTAAGCGTAATAAACCTGCAAGTAGTAGCATACCCCACACATCGCCTACTAATAAACCAAGCACAAGCGGTAAACCGACATTCATGGCTATAACAAGCTTTAAGTAGTGTTTATGCTGCCACATAACAATTTTATTGCGCTGTAAATCGCGACAATTACTGTAATCGTTATAACTATCGCCTTGGTAATCACGTAGCATCCAGCCAATATGGCTGTACCAAAAGCCGTTAGTTGCGGCGTAAGGGTCTTTTACTGGGTCATCTACTTGGCCGTGGTGTATACGGTGATCGCTACTCCAGTGCAACGCGCTGTTTTGCAAAGCAAATGCGCCACCAAGAGCAAAAATAAATTCTATTGCAGGGTGTACGTTATAGGCTTTGTGCGCCCATAATCGGTGGTATCCGGCAGTGATAGATAGGCCTGCGTAAAACATACAGCCTACAAATGCAATCCAATGCGCGCTGGTAAATCCGTAACTAATGCCGTACCAAGGTACAAGTGTGACAGCCGCCAAAAAGGTTAGGCTAAAAAATAGGACGTTTGTCCAAATAATCGGTGGTTTATTCATCGTTTTTACTCTCAGCGTACAACTGTAAGCTAAAATAGTGTTTCAATCTCTTGGCGTCAAGTATTAGACTAGACAATTCGGCTAATTATCATTAAAACTTCATATAAAATTACTCAGGGAGCTGTGGATGTCGGGTGTTAGAGCACAACAGAAACAAAAAACACGACAAGCCTTAATTGAGGCGGCATTTAATCAGCTTAGTGCTGATCATAGTTTTTCTAATTTAAGCTTACGCGAAGTGGCCCGCGAAGCCGGTATTGCCCCCACCTCTTTTTATCGCCACTTTAAAGATATGAACGAGCTAGGTTTAACCATGGTCGACGAAGCAGGCTTGACCCTTCGCCAACTTATGCGCCAAGCCCGCAGACGTATAGCCAGTGGCGGCAGCGTAATAAATACTTCGGTTGTTACCTTTATGGAGTTTATTGATAACTCAAGCAACCAATTTAGATTACTGCTGCGCGAACGTTCTGGCACCTCAAAAGCCTTTAGAGCCGCCGTAGCGCGTGAGGTAAAACACTTTATTTTAGAACTTGCGCATTATTTAGAAAGCGAAACCAAGTGCGATTCAATCCACGCTTATATTCAGGCCGAAGCCATGGTAACACTGGTATTTAATGCCGGCGCTGAAGCACTCGATATAGAAGGTCAACAACGCGAAGAACTCATTGAGCGGGTTATTTGGCAGCTACGTTATATTACCCGCGGTGCAGGTCATTATATACGTGAAACAAATAATCAGGTTTAGCTTAAAAAATTAGCAATAAGTTAATCTAAGCACGCAAGTTTACTCAACACATTAATTTAAGCTAAAAAGTCTATTCGTGTGATTTATAAAACCTGAATATGCTATTTTTAGGTATATAAATTTCTTTGATGTAGGGTTTTTATTCCCTTGTTTGGAATATTTATGCTTGCACCAACAGCTTTGTAATGTTAAAAATAGGCCTCACTGAACACACACAAGAAACAAGATGCAAAATATTCGTTTAATTACACTAAAACTTAACCTCTTACTGCTATGGTCAGTGAGCGGGGATTAGTGTGTTTGCATCGAGTTAAACATTAAAAACCCCGCAATTGCGGGGTTTTTTTTATCTCGCGGCTGGGATAAATTGAAATTTGGGTAATAGAGGAATGAGGGGCAGTTATGCAAGACAAAGATAAAGTATGGATTTTTGATACCACCTTACGTGATGGCGAGCAGGCACTTAAAGCAAGCCTTACAGAAGACGATAAAATTCAGTTAGCGCATACTATTAGCCGCTTGAATGTTGATGTGATGGAAGTGGGTTTTCCGGTTTCAAGCCCTGCTGATTTTCGCTCGGTGCAACGTATTGCAACCGAAGTAAAAGGCCCGATTATTTGTGGTTTAGCACGCTCTGTTGCTAAAGACATTGAAGCCTGTGGCGAAGCACTTCGCACAGCACAGCAAAGTCGTATTCATACTTTTATTGCCACAAGCCCTTTGCACCTTGAACACAAATTACGCATGAGCCTAGATGATGCAACGGCCATGGCGGTTAAATCCATTAAATTAGCGCGTAACTACACAGATGATGTTGAGTTTTCGTGTGAAGATGCAGGGCGTACGCCGCATTGGGATTTATGTAAAATTGTTGAGCAGGCAATTAATGCGGGTGCCTCTACTATTAACTTGCCAGATACGGTTGGCTTTGTAACACCAGACGAATACGCTGCAATGATTCGCCACTTAATGAATAACGTGCCAAATATTGATAAAGCACGCTTAAGCGTGCATTGTCATAACGATTTAGGTTTAGCTGTAGCTAACTCGGTAGCCGCTGTACAAGCAGGAGCTCGCCAAATTGAATGTACAATAAATGGTATTGGTGAGCGTGCGGGTAACTGCTCGCTTGAAGAAGTGGCGATGATCATGAAAATGCGTAAAGACCACTTAAACGTACATACCGATATTAAAAGCGAAGAAATTTATCGCGCATCTCGCCAAGTGGCAAAAATTTGTAATATGCCGGTTCAGCCAAATAAAGCCATTGTGGGCGAAAACGCTTTTGCACATAGCTCGGGCATTCACCAAGATGGCGTATTAAAAGCCCAAAATACTTACGAAATTATGTCGCCAGAAAGCGTAGGTGTGCCAAATAACCAATTAAATATGACTTCGCGTTCGGGTCGTCATGTTATTGAGCACCGCTTAGAAGAGTTAGGTTACCAAAAAGCTGATTACGACATGGACAGCTTATACGAGAGCTTTTTAGCATTAGCTGATCAAAAAGGCACCGTATACGATTACGACCTTGAAGCCATGATTTACTTTAATCAAATTAACGACAAAGACGAAAAATACCAATTAGAGTTTGTAAACTCAGCGTCTAACTCGCAGTCGGTAGCCAGCTCTACCATTGGGATGTTAATTGATGGCGAAGCAAAACAAGAAGCTGCCACAGGTAATGGCCCTGTTGAGGCCTCGTTTGCGGCAATTGAGCGCTTAACTGGTATGAGCGTTGAAATGATTGAATACAACTTAGAAGCCACTGGCCAAGGCGCAAGCTCGCTTGGTCAAGTAAATATTATTGCTAAATACGATGGCCGCCCTTATCACGGTGCGGGTATTGCTGCGGATGTGGTAGAGGCATCGGTACGCGCCATGATCCGTGTTTACAACTTAATTTATCGTGCACAAAAAGTGTCTGATTTAAAACAACAAAGGAAAGTAGGATGAGTAAAACAAACTACAGCGTTGCAGTATTAGCTGGCGACGGTATTGGCCCAGAAGTAATGGCAGCAGCAGAGCAAGTGCTTGATGCTGTAAGCAATAAGTTTGGTTTTACCCTGAACCGTCAGCATCATGCTATTGGTGGCGCAGCCATTGACGAATTTGGTGAAGCATTACCACCAAAAACGCTAAGCGCGTGTGAAAACGCCGATGCCATTTTATTTGGCTCAGTAGGTGGCCCAAAATGGGAAAACCTACCACCAAACGAGCAACCTGAGCGTGCATCGCTTTTACCGCTTCGTAAGCATTTTGGTTTGTTTTGTAACTTACGCCCAGCACAACTTTTACCCGCACTTAGTGCAGCATCGCCATTACGTGCAGATATTAGCGAAAAAGGCTTTGATATTTTATGTGTGCGCGAGCTTACAGGCGGCATTTACTTTGGTAAAAAAGGCCGAAGTGGAGAGGGTGCTGAAGAAGCCGCATTCGATACTCAAACATACTCACGTAAAGAAATTGAACGCATTGCCCGCTTTGCCTTTGAAGCAGCAAAATTACGTAGTAACCATGTTACCTCGGTAGATAAAGCCAACGTACTTGCATCAAGCGTATTATGGCGTGAAGTCGTTACCGAAGTAAGCAAAGACTACCCAGAAGTAAGCCTAGATTACATATACGTAGATAACGCAGCTATGCAGTTAGTAAAACAGCCTAGCCAGTTTGACGTACTACTTTGCGATAACTTATTTGGTGATATTTTGTCAGATGAGTGTGCGATGATCACAGGCTCTATGGGCTTATTACCATCGGCAAGCTTGAATCAATCGGGCTTTGGTTTGTATGAACCAGCCGGTGGCTCTGCTCCTGATATTGCAGGCAAAGGCGTTGCAAACCCGATTGCACAAATTTTAAGTGCCGCACTTATGCTACGTTACTCACTAGGGCAAGACGAAGCAGCGCGCACCATTGAAAAAGCCGTAGCCGAAGCCGTAGAAGCAGGCGTTGGTACGCCAGATATCTACCCACAAGGTGGATACAGCACAAGCGATGTGGCAGCAGCCATCGTTTCACGTATTTAATTATTAAAGCCGCAGCACCGTTATGCTGCGACTTAACAGAGTAGGGAATTAGCAAGTGGCCCAAACGTTATACGACAAAATTTGGCAAGCACATACCGTTGCCAGCATAAACGAGCAAACTGATTTACTTTATATTGACCGCCATTTAGTGCATGAGGTTACATCACCGCAGGCCTTTGCAGGCCTACGTGAAAAAAACCGTAAAGTACGTTGCCCAGAAAAAACCTTTGCAACGATGGATCATAACGTATCGACTAAAAGCCGATCGCTTGATGCCGCAAGCGAAGTATCTAAAAACCAGTTAATGGCACTAGATGCAAACTGTAAAGAGTTTGGCATTGTACTTTACGACTTAAACTCAATTAACCAAGGTATTGTGCATGTAATGGGGCCTGAACAAGGTATTACACTGCCTGGCACTACCATTGTATGTGGTGATAGCCATACCTCTACGCATGGTGCCTTTGGCGCATTAGCACACGGTATTGGTACGTCTGAGGTTGAGCACGTATTAGCTACGCAAACACTGCAGCAAAAAAAGGCAAAGTCGTTAAAAATTCAAATTAACGGCGTGCTTCGCCCAACGGTAACCTCTAAAGATTTAATTATGGCGGTTATTGGTAAGTTAGGTACAGCCGGTGGCACAGGTTATGTTGCTGAATTTTGTGGTGAAGGCATTGAAGCACTTTCAATGGAAGCACGTATGACGCTATGTAACATGAGCATTGAAATGGGTGCTAAAGCGGGTTTAATAGCATCAGATCAAATTACATATGATTACTTAAAAGGTCGCCCATTTGCGCCTAAAGGCACTGACTTTGACGCCGCAGTTAAGTACTGGGAAACCTTAAAAACAGATGAAGGCGCTGAGTTTGACTTGAGTGTTGAGCTTGAAGCTGACGACATTCAGCCACAAATTACCTGGGGCACAAGCCCAGAGCAAGTCATTGGCGTTGATGAGTGCATACCTGATCCAGATCAAGAACCTGATTTAATTAAAGCCGATGCTATACGCAGTGCACTTAAATACATGGACTTAAAAGCGGGCGATAAATTATCAAGCGCAAAAGTAGATACGGTATTTATTGGTTCGTGTACTAATAGCCGTATTGAAGATTTACGTGCAGCGGCAAAAATTGTTGAAGGTAAGCAAGTTGTAGCTGGCATTGAAGCACTTATTGTACCGGGCTCTGGCCTTGTTAAAAAACAAGCAGAAGACGAAGGTTTAGCCGATATTTTTAAAGCGGCAGGCTTTGAATGGCGCGAGCCGGGCTGTTCAATGTGTTTAGCAATGAACGACGACCGTTTAGAAGCGGGTAAGCGCTGTGCATCTACGTCTAACCGTAACTTTGAAGGCCGCCAAGGTCGTGGCGGGCGTACGCATTTAGTTAGCCCTGCAATGGCAGCCGCTGCTGCAATACATGGTCACTTTGTTGATATTAGAGGAGAAGCCTAATGAGCGTATTTTTTAGTGGCTTAATGGCCCCACTTGATAAAAACAATGTAGATACAGACCAAATCATTCCTAAGCAGTTTTTAACATCTACTAGCCGAGATGGCTTTGATGCAGCACTGTTTTACGATTGGCGTTACCTAGAAAACGGCGAACCAAACCCTGATTTTATTTTAAATCGCCCGTGCTACCAAGGCGCGCAAATATTATTAACGCGCGACAACTTTGGTTGTGGATCATCACGTGAGCATGCACCGTGGGCGCTTAAGCAATATGGTTTTGAAGTGATTTTAGCGGAAAGCTTTGCTGATATTTTCTTTAATAACTGTGGTAACAACCAAATGCTAGCCATTGCGCTACCAGCCGACACGCTTGAGCAATTGTTTGTACTTAGCGAGCAGCACGACGATATAAACATTCAAATCGATCTTGAAAACCAAACACTAACAAGCGATAAATTTGCGCCAATTAGTTTTGATATTCGTAAAGACGTAAAAGAGCGTTTATTAAGCGGCTTAGATTTTATTGGTGTGACCGAAACGCTAAATCCACAAATTGATGCGTTTGAAAAACAACTTGCTGCTGAGCGCCCTTGGCAGTAACGATAAGCAATTAATTACATATGAAAACAAAGCGCGGCTGAGTATATCAGCCGCGCTTTTTTATGTCCTAAAGGCTTTTAGTTATTAATGTCTAAAATCAGCCATTAGCGCAGGTATACCTGGCAGCATACCAACAATAGCCATAACGGTAGTTAAAACCACAAACATAATGAGCGGAATAACCCAGCGGCTCATTTTAGTTAAATTAGCGCTGCGCTCTTTACAGCCAATTAAGCCTAAGTTATCAAGCAGCATAGTCAGTGACCAACCAAAAGCAGGGTTAACCAAGCTTGACGCAAATACGACAATAGCAGCCGATTGCGTTGTTTTACCTTCGCGTGTCATTTCCATACCGGCCTCAAGCAGCGGAATAAAAACACCAACAATAAGTGCAACACATAGCACGGGTTGCCAAATGGCTAAATCCATTGGGTAGCCCCATAAACCCGCAATAATACAAAATACGGCTGTTAAAATGGCGCCCGCCGGAATAGGGCGTTTAGCAATAGCAGCAGGTACAATGTAAGTCCCCCACGATGAGGTAAAGTTAGCACCACCGGCCAGTGAGCCAAAGGTTTGTCTAACTGATGCGCTTAGCATGGTATCGTCTATGTTCATTTGTACTTTTTCAGTACGTTGTGGGTAACTAATTTTTTGAAAAACTTGATGCCCTAAAAAATCCGGTGACCACATAGCTACAGCCAATACCGCAAATGGCAGCACAACCACAAAGCTTTCAAGCGTTGGTAGGCCAAGCATCCAACCTGTGTTTTCGCCCCACCAATAAGCTGGGTTCATATTTGGTAAGCCTGGTGCGGTATGAAATTCAAATGGGGCACCGAGTGCAAATGCAACCACACCGCCAATAAGGCAGCTAAGTGGTACAGCTAGCCAGCGCTTTTTAAAATGCTCAAGTAACGCATACAATAAAATGGTGGCCAAAATAACAATAAATGCAATGTGTGCCATATCAATGGCCTCAGCCCATGCAAACAACTTTTTAACCTGCGAGATAGTACCAATAAAGCCTAAATATATAATTAAGCCCCCGCACACTCCTTTACTGGTTAAGCTTGCCAGTAAACTCCCTCCTTTGGTTATCGCTAAAATAAAGCCAAACGCACCAATGAGCAAGCCAAACGCCATAGGATGGCCGCCAGCGGCAACCACTATAGGAATAAGAGGAATAAGTGGGCCGTGAGTACCGGCTAAGTTAGCCGTGGGTAAAATAAAGCCCGAAAACAAAATAATAAAAATAGAAACAATGAGTAATTCATAGCGTACGTTTTCTAAAACAAACGCATCACTTAAACCTAGTGGCGCTGCAAAAGTAGCGGCAATAGCCCCCACCATAACAACTTTACCAATGGTGCCCGCCATGGCAGGAATCGTGTCTTCAAATTCAAAGCGGTAGTCTCTAAATGGTAAATTAGGCCGCCAGCGTTTAGGCTGCATAATTTGCAGCTCGTGCTCTAGGTATTCGTCGCGGGTATTAAACTCTGAACTAGCTTTATGCTTATTTTGATAGCTGTTGGCATCATCTACGTGCGGTGCGCTTGTTTTTTCTGGCTCGTTACCCTTTGGGGTTACTGACATAGTCCCTCCTGTTACTCGTTGCTTATTTATTAATACGGCTTTTGTTAAAGCAAATGAATAGTGAAGGAGCAGAGTAGATCAGCTTTTACTCAGGAATGTATAGGCAAAAGGTCGTGTATGGCTTTATTTTATGCTAAATCATTGTGTTGGCATTCTTAAATGTAAAGTATATTTTGTTTAAAATCAGTGTGTTGATTTGTTTTTTTATGTGTTCTAATTTGGTGAAACATTGTAAAAACAAGGCTGTTATCCTTTAGTCTAAGTAGTGGTTTATGTATTTTAATTGAACTGAAATAGCACATCTGCTAGGTTCAATGGTTACTCAAATAATAAGAAATTCAATGCAAATTCAATCTCCTAAATCAATTGGTATTTTACTTGGTACGCTTTACGGCATATTTATGCGGCTGTTTGTAGAGCTGCTTGATACTTATAATTTAAGTAGCCTTGTATCTATTTCATTTATGTTTTTAGTGCCCGTTGCAATTGGCTATATTCGTATTCATTTTGAATTTAAAAGCTCAAATACATTAACTAAAAGGCAAATGGTGACAATTGCTTGGCAGCCAATTTTTGTTTTTTTACTTGTAAGCGTTATTACACTGCTTGAAGGCAGTATTTGTGTGGCAATGGCTTTGCCTGCCTTTATGCTCTTTGCAAGTATGGGTGGTTTACTGGCAGGCTTTATTAAAAACCGCCAAACAAAAAACGCTAACAGGCCTTTACTTTCAATAGCTTTGCTTCCTGTATTGCTCTCACCTATTGAGGTAAATTATTTACACTTATCAAAAACGTACGAAGTCACCAACTCTATAGTTATTGAAGCGCCTATAAATCGTGTATGGCAGCAGCTTGCTAATGTAAGCACCATAGAGCCACAAGAATTGCCATTTTCGCTTACCCAATTAATAGGTGTACCTAAACCTTTAGAGGCAAATATGAATGCTACGGGGGTTGGGGCTGTTAGAACGAGTAAATGGCAAAAAGGAGTTGCATTTAAAGAAGTGATTACGGATTGGCAGCCAAATAAACAGATGCTTTATAGATTTGAGATAGACCCTGATGCTATTCCCGATGATGCACTCGATAAACACGTAAAACTAGGCGGCGAATACTTTTCACCTCTTTATGGTGGGTATGCGTTAAGTGAAGATAAAAGCGGCAATACTATTTTAACTTTAAAAACGACTGTGCAAGATAATACAAATTTTGGTGTTTATTCGCGAATATGGGGTGAGGTGATTTTTCAAGACTTCCATTATTCACTTTTAACATTAATGAAAAACAGAGCAGAAAAGCCACTTGTCGCAGCTATTTCCCATTATTAACTTAAACCGCTATGGTATTAAAAAACTATTATAAGAGTACTTTATGAAATTATTAACGGCAGCAACGTTATTACTTGCCTCATCAGCGGCTATCGCGCGTCCTGCGCCTTTGGTATCTATACCAACACACGATGCATTTTTTAATAATATAGCTGCGCATTGTGGTAAAGCGTTTGAGGGCAAAGTAAGCGTAGATAACGCAAAAGGCCCAAGCTCATTTGAGAATAAAAAACTAATCATGCATGTACGCAAATGTACTGATAGCGAGCTGCAAGTACCATTTCATGTGGGAGATGATGCATCGCGTACATGGATCATTACTAAAACGGGCAGTGGTTTGAGCTTAAAGCACGATCATCGCCATGAAGATGGCAGCGACGATGCCTCAACTATGTATGGCGGTCATACTCTTGATGCGGGTTTTGCACAAATGCAGTCTTTCCCGGCCGATCAATATTCTAAAGAGTTATTTGTAGCACAAGGGATAGCGCAGTCGGCAGGTAATACATGGCAAATGTATATTTATCCTGAGGTTTTTACGTATCGGTTAATTCGCCAAGGGCGCGAGTTTAAGGTGGACTTTGATTTAACTAAACCAATTACTCCACCAGCAGCGCCGTGGGGCTACGAAAAATAAACTATTTTTCTTTTTTCTCGGGTGCGTCACATTGTAGTAAAACGTTTAATGGTGGTTGATAAGCGCGTGGTTTAGTAGGAAAACGTTCGTACTCTTGCACGCCTTCAAGCACTTTTAACATAAAGGTTCTGCCGCGGCATAATCTGTCTGCGTGGCGCAATAAAAACATACTTTGATTAGCAAAGTGTTTGTAATCGTCTGATTGTATTTCTATTTTATAGTTGTCTTCACCAATTTTGGTTTGGTAATAATGTACTTTGTTATCAAAGTCGTATGACTTTTCTTTTTCGCCCACTTCTGCAAAGGCGCTCCCTATACCAGAAAAGGCTAGCAATGCAGCGCCAACAACTAAATGCGGTGTGTATAAGCCTTTCATAAAAATGTATCCTTTAATTTGCGAACTTAATACCCATTAATAAAGCATTAAGTGCGATGTATTTAAGTTAAGTCTAACACCCAAAAAGAGAATATGTGATGTTCAAACAAATAAAACAACTGTTTGCCGCTTTTGACGAGCAACAGCCAAGCATAGAGCAGCATGATCTAAAAACAGCGGTTGCTGCGCTGCTTATTGAAGTAATGCGTGCTGATTCTAAGCTCGACCATAATGAACAACACACCCTGACTGTAACCTTAAAAAAATACTTTAATTTAACAGAATCGGAAGTTGATGAGCTCACCAACAATGCCGCTGGTAGCTTAGACGGGGCTATTGATTACTTTCAATTTTCTAAGCAGATTAACGATCATTGCAGTGCGGCGCAGCGCATTGAAATAATTGAGCTATTATGGCGATTGGCGTATGCCGATGGAGAGATAGATCCCCAAGAAGAGTATGTAATACGCAAAGTGGCTGGGCTTTTATATGTAGCGCACACCGATTTTATCGCTGCTAAATTAGCAGCGACACAATCGTAAAAATTAGCTTAATTTACTAGCAACAGAAACGAGCTGCTGCGTTAATACGCTCACTTTTTCTGCTGTGGTAGGGTCGCTAATTTTTCCGTCTTCGTCAAATACAGTAAATGCTGATGGGATAGCGAGCTGATCGGCAAGTACTAACGAGCCAATCCCGCTTAAAATATCGCGTACATGGTTTAAGCCGCGCAGCCCACCCAAACCGCCCGGTGATGTAGCAAATAACGCCACTACCTTGTTGCGAAATGCGGGTACTGCGCCTTGCTCAGTTCGCGATGCCCAATCAATTGCATTTTTAAGTGCAGCAGTAATTGAGCCGTTGTACTCTGGGCTTGCTAGTAAAATACCATCAGCATTACGCAGTTTATCTTTTAATAGTTGTGCATCGGTGGGTGTGCCTTGCGCTTCAATGTCTTCGCTAAATAATGGCAAATTTAACTCGGCGAGTGTAATTACTTCCACTTCAGCACCGGTTTGCAGAGCAAAACGAGCTGCTTCGTTAATAAGTTTTTGGTTAAAGCTATCTTTACGCAGGCTACCCGCGAGCGCGATAATTTTTGGTGCTGACATAATTTAGACCTTTTATTGGTTGGGTATGACACTAATGTAGCAAATTTTTGCTTGTAGAAAACCCGAATAAACGCAACACTTATGTGCGTATATGCACATAAGTAGAAGGCGGGTAGCGTGGCAATAAAATTTGACGACTGGCAAGACGTAAAAGTTGCCTTTGAAGTGGCAAGACTAGGTACTTTGACCGCCGCAGCAGAGGCATTAAGTGTGCACCATAGCACAGTATTGAGACGCATAAATAACTTAGAGAAAAACTTAAATGTACGGTTATTTCATCGCCATGCGCGCGGATATAAAGTAACCGAAAGCGGGGCAAAATTATTTGAAACCGCTCAAGCAATAGATAACTCACTTGAAGGTTTACATAACGCCATTGCCGCAGCCGATAGTGAGCTCAGAGGGAGCTTGTTACTGACTACCGTGAGTGGTTTTATGGATATGCTAAGCAACGTGTGTGAGCAGTTTCAAACATTGCATCCGCAAGTGCAGCTAGAAGTGATTTTAGAGCAAAAGCGCCTAAGGCTTGACCACGGACAAGCTCATATAGCAATACGTGTAGGCCCTAAACCTGATGAAGGCGACTATATAGCGCAGCACTTAGCTAAGCTATCGGCCGGCCTATATGCCCACAAACGTTATATTGCTAAACACGGCATGCCAAAAACCTTAGATGACTTAAAGCAGCATAATTTTATATCGGGTATTGCGGGGTTTAATGCGCGGGTACCGTACTTTAGCTGGGTTGATGAGTTTATTCCTCAGTCGCAAATTAAATTAAGAGTATCAGAAACCTCAGAAGCGGCGCGCGCGGTTATTAAAGGTTTAGGCATAGGGGGGTTGCATCAAAGCGCGATAGAAAATAACCCCGACGTAGTGCCTATATTGCACGACAAATTACATTGGGAGTTTGACTCTTGGTTGGTTACTCACCATTTAGTACACCGCACGGCCAAAGTGCAAGCCTTTGCTGCGTTATTAAAAACCTACTTTAGTAACATGCCACACGTTAAATAGTTTTTTTAACTTTAATGCCTAAGCGTTTGGCAAGCCTAACTAGGTTGGCTCTGTCGAGTTCAAGGGTTCGTGCAGTAGCTGCCCAATTATAATTATGCTGTTTTAATTGCTCGGTAATAACCGTAAATTGCAAAGATTCAACGGCCCGTTTTAAGGGCTGATGATGAGCAATGTGGGCGGTAATTGGCGTGCTAACGTGCGCGTTGTTGTTTGGTTGTTGGGCTAAATCGCAGTGCTCGCTTGTAATTGTTATTATTGGGTTTTGCCACTGGCTTTGTTTAGCCTTTAATGCGCTGCGGCTAATAACATGTTCAAGCTCCCGTACATTACCAGGCCAACTGTATTGGTTGAGCAATACTTGCGCTTCAGTGCTTAGCTTTAATTGTTTAATACCTAATTTACGGGCAGTTTGTTCAATAAAATAACCAGCCAGTAAAGTTATGTCGTGCTCGCGTTTATTAAGTGGCGGCACGGTAATAGGGTAAACACTTAGCCGGTGATATAAATCGGCTCTAAAGCGACCTTGTACTACCTCATGTTTTAAATCACGATTAGTGGCTGCTATTACCCTTACATCCACATATTTTGGCGTGTCTTCTCCTACTGTTTGTATTTCACCACTTTGCAACACACGCAATAATTTGCTTTGCATAGCCAATGGTAGCTCGCCAATTTCGTCTAAAAATAACGTGCCACCATCAGCTAACTGAAACTTACCTTGGCGGGCATTTTGTGCGCCAGTAAATGAGCCTTTGGCGTGGCCAAAAAACTCACTCTCTGCAAGATTTTCGGGGAGTGAGGCACAATTTAAGTGAATCAGCGGTTGATCTTTTCGGGCAGAATTTAAGTGAATATTACGCGCTACTAGCTCTTTCCCTACGCCCGTCTCTCCTAACACCAATACACTAAAATTAGAGGCCGCAACGAGTTTTATTTCATTTTTTAGCGTTTGCATTACAGGGCTTTGGCCAATAATTTCGCCGCCATCGCGAGTAAGTGCATCACGCGTTAGCGCTTGTATAAGGGCGTTTGAATGCTGAGCATGGTGTTTGTAATGGGCAAGCTCTAGGGCTGTTTTAAAATGCGCACTGCACAGTGTTTGTAAGGTGCTGAGTGTATCTGCACTAATACTGCTAAAGGCATTTGCGTTTAAGCTATCGAATGTAAGCACGCCTAGCAAAGTGCTTTTATCGTAAAGGGGTAAGCCTAAGCAAGCATGCACAGGAATATCGCCCGTTTTGGCCAGCAGTAGGCCGTCGTATGGGTCGGGCAGGGGGCAGTCGTGTGCAAACTGTAATGCGTGGCTTGCACTACAAATGGCCGCTAATCGTGGGTGCTCTGCTATTTTAAAGCGCCTGCCAAGGCTGTCGGGCATAAGACCTTTGATGGCTAAGGGCTTAAGTTGCTCGCCCTGCACAACAAGTAATGCACTGGCATCGCTAGGTATTACACGTTCAACCGTTGCCAATAACCGATCAAAGCTGTGCTCGTGCAGCGTGCTTTGGGCAAGCTCTAAAGCCACTTGGGTAAGGTTGAATTGCTGGTTCATGTTAAAATGACCTGTTCGTGTTTTTATGATTTAAATTAGAGTGTGTCATAAAGACTCAATTTGTAAAGTATTTATATTTAACTTACTGAATATTAGTGTTTTATTTTATTGGCACACTATGTGTAATAGCTAAGTAACGTTAATGGTTGCTGAGGTAGTTATGAACACACTTACACTAAATAATGTAAACAACCAGGTTGAGTTAGGCGCATTTTTTAAATCGCTATTATTTACTGCTAATACAGTATTAGGGCTTAGCGCTATTTGTATGGTTGTGAGCATTTTAATTAGTTACCCGTACGCAGAGCACTTTTCGATGCAGGTACAAATATCAGCGCACATTAGTACGATTGTAGTGGCAGCTATTTTAAAAGTTAGTTATGTGCTGCGTTGTGTTGCGCAACATGGTTTAGGGCAGGAAGTACGCTAATGCGCCCACTAAATTTAACAGAGCCAATGCCAGCGCACATAGCTATTCATCACGTAACAAAATGGCCGTTATGGATGCTTGCATTTAGACCCTACTTTTTAGCAGGCGGTTTGCTGGCATTTTTTTCGATAGGGTATTGGTTACTTATTTTAACGGGCTATGCTAGTTGGCACTTAACCATGCCAGCCACACTTTGGCACGCGCACGAAATGCTATTTGGCTTTGCAGGAGTGGTAGCAGGCGGTTTTTTACTTACGGCGGCACAAACTTGGACAGGCGTTGAAAGTATAAGTGGCAAAGCACTTATGCTACTTACTTTTGTATGGATAAGTGCTCGTTTAGCATTTTTTATAAAGCTGGCTGATTTTGCTAATGCTAATTTATGGCTTGTTACTTTGCTACAGCTAGCATGGTGGCTTGGGGCAATTACGGCGCTGGCTAATATGCTATTAACAGCACGTAGTAAAAATAATTACCCGTTTTTAGTTATTTTAAGCGTGTTGTGCGCCCTTAATACTCTTTATTTACTCCTTGTTTTAAATAACAACATGCAGCTTGCATTAGCTGTGGTTGATACTGCGGTACTGGTTGTCAGTTTACTGGTCGGCATTGTAGCAGGGCGGGTTATTCCTTTTTTTACAGCTAAAGGCTTAGCGCTTAGCGAGCAAGTACACAGTCCTAAAATTGATAAAGCGCTGCTGTATTTATCAATATTGGCAATTACTTTATTTTTTATCAGTAAATTATTTTTAAGCTCAATTAGCCCTGCATTCATTGTTGCAATAGTGGCTGTGCTTCACTTAATTCGCGCAAAGCTTTGGTGGCATGCAAACGTGCTAAAAGTGCCTTTATTGTGGTCTTTGCATTTTTCTTATTTTGCTTTAGGTGCTGGCTTAATGATGATTGCACTGAGCTTTTACACAAGCGAAATACATTTTAAAGATGCGCTCCACCTTATCACTATTGGCACAATAGGGATGATGATTTTAGCCATGATGACCCGTGTATCGCTAGGGCATACAGGGCGTACGCTTTATACACCTAAATATATATCTGTTGCTTTTGCGCTTGTGCTGGTGGCAGCTATTACTCGCTCCATACTCCCCTTAATTATTGCGCCACACTTTGCTTGGCAGATCAGTGCCTTTCTGTGGTTAGTGGCTTTTTTGTTATTTTTAATTTACTGCACACCTATATTAACGCGCCGTCGTGTTGATGGGCGCCGTGGTTAGTTTACCTACAGGACTACATTATGTTATCTGATAAAACCATTGAGATTGTTAAAAGCACTGTTCCGTTATTAGCGCAAGCCGGCACGGTTGTGACCGATCATTTTTATAAGCGACTATTTAGCCATAACCCAGAGCTTAAAAATATTTTTAATATGACCAACCAAAACACCGGGCGCCAGCAATTTGCTTTGTTTAACGCCTTAGCGGCATACGCTCAAAACATTGATAACTTAGCGGTGTTAAAAGAGGCATTAGCGCGCATTAACCATAAACACACCAGTTTAAATATTTTACCAGAGCACTACCCCATTGTTGGTGCTCACTTAATTGGCACCTTAAAAGAGCTAATACCAGAGCAGTTTACGCCGGATGTAGAATACGCTTGGCGTGAAGCTTACGCACTGCTTGCTGATATTTGTATAACCGAAGAAGAGGCTTTATATGAGCACAGTAAAAATAAACACGGCGGTTGGGTGGGTACTCGCCAATTTGAAATAACCAACAAGCAAGTTGAATCAGCACTCGTAACAAGTTTTACGCTAACGCCTATAGATGGCAAAGCGGTGATTACCCATAAACCAGGCCAGTATTTAGGGATTAAAGTTAAACCAGAGGGCGCTGAATATGAAGAAATTCGCCAGTATTCTATTTCACAAAAAGCCAATGGTAAAAACTACCGTATTAGTGTTAAAAAAGAGCTACAGCCAAAGCCTGGCATGGTGTCTAATTATTTACACTCACTAGCTCAAGGCGACGTAGTTGAACTGTACCCGCCTGCAGGAGATTTCTTTTTACGAAATAGTAAAAAACCAGCGGTACTTATTTCAGCAGGTGTAGGGCAAACCCCAATGCTTGCGATGCTCGAAACGCTATTAAGCGATAACCCTAGGCAAAATATTATGTATTTACATGCGTGCGAAAATACGCAGCAGCACTCATTTGCACACTATTTAAATGAATTAAGTACGGCTTATAACAGCTTGCAAACTATTACGTGGTTTAATCAAAGTAGTGAAGGGGCTGATTTTACAGGGTTAATGGACTTAACTGCCATAAAAACACAGTTACCTCTTAAAAATGGCGATTTTTACTTATGCGGCCCCGCTGGGTTTATGGCGTTTGTGAAAAGCCAGTTACTGGCACTAGGCGTTCAAAACGAGCATATTCATTACGAAGTGTTTGGTCCGCATCAAGACTTATAAACCAAGAGAAAAACGATAAAGGCACACAGCATAAATGCTGTGTGCCTTTTTAATAGTATTTTATTGTGCTTTACAACTTACGTTTTTAAGCTCAATAGACATATCTTTTTTAGGATAATAAAGCACGCACTGCTCGGCAATTATTTGTAAAACAAACTTTTCTGGCTTGATATTATGCGCGCCCATTATGGGCATACCATTTGAGCCTTTACTATTTCCATGGCTTAATAATAGCTCGCTGCGTTTAGTAAAAACGGTGTCGGCCAGTGTAACTAGTGTGCCGCCCTTTGCTTTTATAATCGCTTGCTGGAGCGTGGCTATAACGCCTGGGTTTACCTCGGTAAGTAGTGCAGGCTTAGCAGTGGCATTACTCATACTGTTACATCCTCCAATAAATAATAAGGTTAATATTGCCAGTAGTTTAGCCATTACTTATCCTTATTTAACGTAGGCCAGGTTAAATCCATATTGCCACGGTTAACGTTATTAGGTGCGTTTAAAGGTAATAGCTGCTTGCTATCGCCAGCAGCGCTTTGTACTTGCTTTTTAATACTCGCAGAGGCGGTGCTAACAGGGCACGTGCCGTTATTATCAATATGATAAAGCGCAGTAGAGAGTATCCCTTCGTTTGGATCGCCTAATTGATTATCAAAGTCGTCACTGACTACACAGCCTTTTACATCAGCATCAAACTGCGGTGTAGGCGTTGGCGTAAAGCCTGCTGCATATTCACCAAACCCTTTACTGTTAATACCGCTAAATTGAATGGTGTAATAGGTGGTGCCACAGTTATGTGTTGGGGTAAAACCGTATGGTTTACCGCAGGTTGTGTCGCCAATGAGCACTACTTCGGCGTCAATGCCTTTTAAGCCATTAATAAAGGCTTCTGAGGCTGAACACGTACCCGATGTACTAAGCACATACACCTTAGATAGGTTTAAATCGGGGAGGCTTTCGCCAGTGCTAAAAAAAGTTGAGTAATCAATTTCTTCATCTATAAACGGAAAAGGCGACTCTACCGGTTGTTTATCGTTTTGCTGAGTTTGGTAATAAATACGGTTTTGAATGTTGGCGCTGCCCGCCACCATGTAAGCCAGCTGCGAAGAAAGCGCTAATAAACCGCCTCCGTTATATCTAAAGTCGATAACAAGCTCTTCTACGTTATCGGTTTTAAATTTATTAACGGCAGCAATTAAGCCTTCTTGGGCAATACCTATATGGCTATTAAACTGCATGTACCCTACGCTAGTGCCATTTGCAGTGGTAATGGTTTTTACGTTTTGTACAGGTGTTTGCTCTATGTTGCCGGCAGTTACGTTAAAGGTTTTTTCAGCGCCATCGTTACTGCGCACCACGATGGTGTGCGAGTCGCCATTAGTGGGGCTAAATAAGCCTTCGTTTAAGGTATCTACGCCTGCTTGTGTGCTGGTATTAATGCTTACGCCATCAACTTCAAGTACGGTATCGCCACGTTGAAAACCAATTTGGCTTGCTGGTGAGTCGTCTTCTAGGTAGGCAACACGTAAAATTCTATCAGCTGGGTCGCCAATAAATGCCCAATTTATACCATAGCCTGAGGTTACACCTGATTGCGCTTCTTGGAAGTAGTCCTCAGAAGGCTCTGAAAAATGAAAATTATCTTTTTTAGCGCCAGAATCGGTTAGTTCTTCGGTTTTTAGTTGGGCAAAATAATCGGCCACTGTAGCAAAGTTTTCAGGGTCGTTATCGGCTATTTCATCATACCAAAGGTAGGTTTCGTCACTCCACGAGCGAAGCCAAAGCTTTTCGTAAAGGGCCGAACCGGCTTGGTCAGGGTAGGGCTCATTATTATTAAACGGATCGTTACCTGTGCGTGGGTTTTCGCAAAAGTTTTTTAACTCCTCCGATGGCTCAAATACACCTGCCGTCCAAGTTGGGGCTGTGCTTGCAGGAGGTGTGACGACTGGGTCGGGCGTTTCATTCATGCTGCTACCACCGCCACAGCCCACAAGCGTTAGGCTTGAAAGTGCAGCAATAATAGCGAGTGTTGCTTTATTGTTTTTAAACATACAAAACTACTTTTTGTAAATAAGTTGTTTAAAATACTACAACACCCGCCCATTTATTCAACGTATTAGCCCCTAAATTATGTAAATGAGTGTATACATTTAGGTGTACTACAGCTTACTTGCGCTGTTTTTATCTGCAAATGCTTGTTTTTGCCAAGCATAAAATAGCTTTTGTTGTTTAGCTGATATTTTTAAGCCGTATGTTTTTTGCATATAAGCGTAGGTGTCGGCAATGCGCTTACGGGCATAAAAAGGAGGCTCTACAACGCGTTGTTTAAAATTAACCTTTACTTGGCAGCGGCCATATTGGGTAGCGTTTTCGCTAAGCATACCAAAGCGATAGTTAGATCGATCTGCGTTAATTTCGCCAATAGCAGGGGCTAAATTGTTTATATCGGCTTCCATTTTTCTAAATTTAGCACTGACCTTGCGACAGTTTTTACGACCACCGTTTTGCCAGCATTGTAACTGGTGACCAAATTCCCACGCCGGCACTATATGCTCCCACTCTATACGCAGCGCACGTACATTAACCTTGCCAGAGGAAGTTAACGTATTACGCGGAATATAACCACAGTTGCTAGGATCGGGGATTAGCTTTTTACCTTGTTTTTTAATGTCGCAGCCGCAGTAAAGGCTTTTGGCGTTTTCGGGTAGGGTTTTAATTAAGTGCCTTTTAGCCGTTGAAAAACGGGTAAATTCTTCACTCGATGCAGAAAAACAAATACAACAAGCCACAAAGGCCAAAATAAATTTAAGCATATCCATCACATACGTGAACTACAGGAGGCGCTAGTCTAAAGTTTTGCTGCTAAAAGATAAAGCCTGAACAAATTTTAATCCGCTATGCTTAGTACACTCTATACTGATATAAAAAATAGCGAGGAGATGACTATGCTAGGTGCTTTTTCAATAAGTTTAACGGTTAAAGATATTAGAGCCTCAAAAGCGTTTTACGAAAAGCTGGGCTTTAGCGAGTTTGCAGGTGAGATAGAGCAAAACTGGCTAGTGATGAAAAACGGTGAGCATTTAATTGGCTTGTTCTCGGGTATGTTTGATAAAAACATGCTGACCTTCAATCCTGGCTGGGATCAAAACGCACAAACCGTTACAGAGTTTAAGGATGTTGATGCGCTTAGCGAATATTTTCAAAACGCTCATATCCAGGTTGAACCTGTGGGTGATAAAAGTTTTATTATTACCGACCCAGACGGCAACCCTATTTTGATTGACCAACACGTGTAAGTTTTTTTAGCCTAACGTTTTGTATTAATAAAATAATACCGCATAAACAAAATAGTACGCTGGTGGCTGCAAAACTGATGAGAAGCGGGTTGTTAAAATCTTCACGCTCGTCGTAATCCATTATGTGTAGCATCCAAAAAAAGTCGAATATGCGCCATAGTGTGCTGCGAACGGTGATAACTTTGCCGTTAATTGCATTTAAATACAGCGTGGTATTAAAGGTGTCGTTAAATTGTACTTGCCACACATTTGTTTTGTATCCCACCTCTCGAGTGCCTTGTTTTAAAAGCGTTGTGTTAATTGGCTTAGCGTCGATGAGTAAATGCGCTTGTGCATTAGCGGTAATTTGTATTTTAGTGGGTGGCTGAAAAGGGCGCCCCGTTAAACCATTAAAGCTCTGCTGCTCGTCAGTATTAATAACAGTAATAAGCGGGGTCGTTAAAAAGTGCTCAAATACTATTTGCATGGGGTTAGGCACTTGGGCAGTAATATTATCGAGTGATGTGGGGTAGTCTGCTTGAGTAAATGGGTTTGTAAGTGTGCGCTTAGCAAGGTGCTTACCGTGTACGTATTCAAGTGGTATCGCGCTCATTACTAAGCCGCCTAAAAGCCAAGCTAAAATTTGTAAGGCAAGTAAATAGCCTAGCCACTTATGTAGTTTTCGAGCGCGCTTAAATAGTTGTTTTCTCATTTTGTGCTTCTTATTATTTTTAGCGTTAGTGTATTACAGCAGCCCATGCTTTTACTGCGGCATTTTGTCGCAGTTATTCATAAGCTTACTCTAACTTTATAAAAATAATAAAAAGGAGCGGTAAAAAATCAGTGAGGCTGTGTTTAATGCTCACGTAAGGCATTTATTAGCCCTTGTTTGCTCATTTTTGAGCGGCCGCTAATGCCGAGCTCTTTAGCTTTATTGTACAGCTGCTTTTTAGTGCGCTGCTCATACTTTGAGGCTTTGCCGCCTTTAACAGCGGTTTTATGAGTATTGCTATTAGCAATGCGCGCAGCTTTTTGTTTGCTCATGCCTTCATCTCGAAGCGCATCGTATTGATCGTCGTTTTTAATTTGCGGGCCATGATCTACCATAATTGTCCTCCTGAAGCGTTTAATTACGCAGTGTGTGTATAACTTTCATACATAAACGGTAAAATTAAGCGTAACTAGCCTAACCCGTTTTATAAGGCAAATTAGATGCCAATGGCGTTTAAACAGGTATTTTCTATTAATAAAGCCATGTTTAGCGCTTAGTTGATTTGGTATAAAAGTAAAACTGCGTTAAAGTTTGCGATGAAACTATAAGAGGGTAAAAAGCAGACAATGTCGGAAATTCAATTTTTAAATGTAGATCTAGAGCTTGAGTCTAAACAAGATATTAGCGCCCTAGTGGCAGACTTAAAGAAAAACGCGATGGTTTTGCATTATGACAAAGACGAATATCGTCAATTGGCGCGTATTGAAGCCTCAGGTGATATAACCACGCCAGACAAAGCAATCAACCACTTATGTGAATTAATAGAGTCGTGTTCACGTAATGCGCTTAAGCAGTGGCTAAGCTGTTCGCGCAGAACGTTTGATATAGGCTTTGAGTCGGGCACGTCACCTAAGTGTTTTAACCAAGCTCTACATGCAGATACACTACTACGTATATCTGCCATTGGCGCTGGTATGGAAATAACGATTTACCCTATCGAAAAGTAGCCATAGTTAACTATTTGCGCTCGACAACCGCTGCGGTCATTTTTGATACGCAGCAAAGCTCGCCGCGGCTATTGGTTATTTTTATTTCCCATACAGAACTGCGCTTACCAATATGAAATGCACGAGTAACGGCGGTTAAAGTGCCATTTCGAGAGGCCTTTAAGTGGCTGGCGCTAATTTCCTGTCCAACACAATAAAATTTTGTAAAGTCCACTACAAAGTTAGCGGCGTAGCTTGCTACGGTTTCAGCAAGTACCACATTTGCGCCACCATGTACCATACCAATAGGATTATGATGCTCAGGAATAGCAGGCATGGTAGCCACTAGGTAATCATCTCCTATTTCGGTTATTTCTATGCCCATGGTTTTCATCAGCGTGCCTTGGCCGTTTATTCCCTCATCTAACTGTTTGCAAAGCTCTAATGTGATGGGTTGATGCCAAATACTCATAATTACTCCTTTATATTGAAAGCAAATTTATAGCATTTTAAATACTGAACGTCTGCAATTACCTAAAATTTATCCAGGCGCGGTGTATTTAGCTATTTTAAAGCACAATTTAAATTTGCGATTTTTATTTAACTGTATATACTCACAGTTAAATGTACTGTATGGAAAACCAGTTGTATGCGACCATTAACTAAACGCCAAGCTCAAATACTCGAACTAATAAAAGTTTTTATTAAAGACACTGGTATGCCTCCTACACGTGCCGAAATTGCGCAAACACTCGGTTTTAAAAGTGCCAATGCTGCAGAAGAGCACTTAAAAGCGCTTGCCAAAAAAGGTGTTATTAAAATGAAACCAGGCGCAAGCCGTGGTATTCAATTGGTTGAAGAAGAAGAGCCAGAGCAACTAGGTCTGCCATTAATAGGTAGAGTTGCAGCGGGTTCGCCTATTTTGGCGCAAGAACATGTTGAGAGTCACTGTAAAATAGACCCACTCATGTTTAAACCAGCCGCCGACTTTTTACTGCGTGTTAACGGCATGAGTATGAAAGATATAGGTATTATGGATGGTGACTTGCTTGCCGTACACCGTACTCAAACAGCAGAAAACGGCCAAGTTGTGGTTGCACGAGTAGATGAAGACGTAACCGTAAAACGCCTAGAAAAAGCAGGCCGAAAAGTATTATTACACGCCGAAAACGAAGAGTTTACGCCAATTGAAGTAGACCTTGAAAACGAATCGTTTAATATTGAAGGGTTAGCCGTTGGCGTAATAAGAAATGCCGATTGGATGTAATTTTTAACTATTTTTAATTAATATTTATAAATGCGCACTTTTTAGTGTGCATTTTTGTTTTAAAAACAAACCTTCCACCGTCTCAAAACGCCCTAAAATTATTTAGGCTGTAAACTTTTTTTCACTCATACTTTTATCTTCCTAAGCGTGTTACATCCCTTAATTTTGCTCGTATCTTGGCTGTTAAATAACAATTTAATACGCCGTCATTTAGTCAATACTAAAATATCACTTGATTGTTTTTTATACTAAAACTTGCTTGTTGTACGTTTTTTAGCTAATCATTAATGTGCTGGACTAACAATAACTCACAGCTTTTTAGTTATGAGAACACACAATATACACAAACCTTTTGTTGTCCTAGCGATACCAATCAAAAATAAGATTGGTTAAAAAATAAAAATAACGAATTGGCGTTTAAGCCGTATGCCTCTTCGCTTTGCATTCGCAATAGCATCAAAGGAGCCGTCACATGGGTAAACTGACCTCTACCTTGTGGCTTGTGTTGATTATGTTCCCGCAGCAAGTGCTGGCTAATAGCCAATACAATATGCGCAAGGGCGTAACCGATATAAGTAATAATGTATATCAGCTACACATGACCATATTTTTAATATGTTGTGTGATTGGGGTGATAGTGTTCGCAATAATGTTTTGGGCACTGATTCATCACCGTAAATCTAAAGGGGCAGTTCCTGCCCAATTTCATGAAAGTACCAAAGTAGAAATTCTTTGGACTGCCATTCCGTTTGTTATTTTAATTGCCATGGCAATCCCTGCCACTAAAACCCTCATTGCGATGGAAGATGCCAGTAAGGCCGACTTAACCATTAAAATTACAGGGTCACAGTGGAAGTGGCATTATGAATATATGGGCGAAGACGTAGAGTTTTACTCTATTTTATCTACCCCTCAAGACGAAATAGCCAACCTTGCTAATAAAAACCCTAATTACTTACTTGAGGTTGATAAACCTTTAGTACTGCCAATTAATCAAAAGGTGCGTTTTTTAATGACCTCTGATGATGTTATTCACTCTTGGTGGGTCCCCGATTTTGCCGTTAAAAAAGATGCCAACCCGGGGTTTATCAACGAAACGTGGACCAACATTAACGAAGAAGGTATTTACCGGGGACAGTGTGCAGAGCTGTGCGGTAAAGATCATGGTTTTATGCCCGTGGTGGTTGAAGCTAAATCGCAAGAGGACTTTAACGCATGGCTTGCAGATGCTAAGCAAGCTAAGCAAAAAGCCGCACTTGCTGATGCAGCATTGCTTGAGACAACAATTCCTAAAGAAGAGCTAATGACACTAGGTGAGCAAGTGTATATGGCAAGTTGCGCTGCGTGTCATCAACCTACTGGTATGGGTTTACCGGGCGTATTTCCTGCGTTAAAAGGCAGCCCCATTGTTTTGGGTGATATAAAAGATCACATTGATGTAGTGATTCATGGCCGCCCAGGAACTGCAATGCAGGCATTTGCAAAGCAGCTCTCAATTAAACAACTTGCAGCGGTAATTACCTATAAACGTAATGCGTGGGGTAATGAAACGGGTGATGTCATCCAACCTAGTGAAATTCAGGCAGCACTTGATGCGGAGGCGAACTAATGAGTAGCATAGTAGAACAACCTAACGCCAATAACGCTCACCACGGCCATCACCCAGCCAAAGGTTTTAAACGTTGGTTATACACAACAAACCATAAAGATATTGGCAGCATGTACTTAATTTTTTCGCTGACTATGTTTTTAATTGGTGGTGCAATGGCCATGGTTATTCGGGCTGAGTTATTTCAGCCAGGATTACAATTGGTAGACCCACACTTTTTTAACCAAATGACCACAGTACACGGTTTAATTATGGTGTTTGGTGCTGTAATGCCAGCCTTTACGGGACTTGCTAACTGGATGGTACCGCTTATGATTGGCGCGCCAGATATGGCACTGCCCAGAATGAACAACTGGAGCTTTTGGATTTTACCCTTCGCTTTTTTAATTTTATTGGCATCGTTATTAATGCCTGGAGGCGGCCCCGCATTTGGCTGGACGTTCTATGCGCCGCTTTCAACAACGTACAGTAACGACAACACCGCAATGTTTGTGTTTGCAGTGCACATTATGGGGATTAGCTCAATTATGGGCGCAATAAACGTTATTGTGACCATTGTTAATTTACGTGCCCCAGGCATGACATGGATGAAGCTACCATTATTTGTTTGGACATGGCTAATAACCGCATTTTTATTAATTGCTGTTATGCCCGTATTGGCCGGAGCGGTCACTATGGTGCTCACCGATAAATACTTTGGAACCAGCTTTTTTGATGCGGCAGGCGGCGGCGACCCGGTGATGTTTCAGCACATATTTTGGTTTTTTGGCCATCCCGAAGTGTACATCATGATTTTACCCGCTTTTGGTATTATTTCGACCATAGTGCCTACATTCTCACGTAAAAAACTATTTGGTTATGCCTCAATGGTTTACGCAACCTCCTCTATCGCATTACTGAGCTTTATAGTGTGGGCGCATCATATGTTTACGACCGGTATGCCCGTTGCTGGCGAGCTATTTTTTATGTACGCGACCATGCTGATATCGGTGCCTACAGGGGTAAAAGTATTTAACTGGGTAGCCACTATGTGGCGAGGGTCAATAAGTTTTGAAGTGCCTATGCTATTTAGTATTGCCTTTATTGTGCTGTTTACTTTAGGGGGCTTTTCGGGGCTGATGTTGGCTATAACCCCTGCTGATTTTCAGTATCACGATACTTACTTTGTGGTGGCGCACTTTCATTACGTGTTAGTTACGGGGGCAATATTTTCGATTATGGCGGGGGCTTATTATTGGCTGCCTAAGTGGACGGGCAACATGTACAACATTGCCTTGGCTAAGTGGCACTTTTGGTTGTCGCTGGTAAGCGTAAATGTATTGTTTTTCCCTATGCATTTTGTAGGGCTGGCAGGCATGCCGCGCCGTATTCCCGATTACGCCCTGCAGTTTGCTGATTTTAACGCAATCATAAGCATAGGTGGGTTTGCCTTTGGTTTATCGCAGTTACTCTTTGTGGCGGTGGTAATTAAATGTGCCCGAGGGGGCGATAAAGTCCCTGCAAAAGTATGGGATGGTGCTGAAGGTTTAGAGTGGGAAGTGGACTCTCCTGCGCCGTATCATACTTTTTCTACGCCGCCGGAAATTAAATAATGACACATGCACCGCTATTAAAGCGCCTAATTCTTATTTGTATAGGTATGTTTGCTTTTGCATTTGCCTTAGTGCCCTTATATGACGTGTTCTGCGACATAACTGGGCTTAATGGCAAGCCGTCGCTTGAACAAGCTAAACAAAGTACACAGGTTGCACAAAATCGAGAAATAGGTGTGAGCTTTACAACCCATGCGCAAAGTGGTGCGCCGTTTATTGTTAAATCTAAAGAATACAGTGTTGATGTGAAACCAGGTGCCATGCGTGAGGTAATGTTTAGCGCAAAAAACACCAGTGATATCGATAAAGTAATGCAAGCGGTGCCTTCTGTATCGCCCGGAAAGGCAGCCAAGTACTTACATAAAATAGCGTGCTTTTGCTTTGATCAACAACCCCTAAAAGCGGGTGAAGAGCTTGAGTTTAAGCTGCTTTTTTATGTTGATACTGCACTGCCGAGCGATGTAGAAGAGCTAACTTTATCGTACACCGTATTTGATATTAGTGAGCAGCTAGTAGCAAGTAATAACTAGCCTGCATGTCTAGTGTAAAACTAGGAGCAAGTAACATGAATCAAGATTATGAAAACTACTACGTACCCGAGCAAAGCCCGTGGCCCATAGTGGGCGCGGTGGCGTTATTTTTTATTGCAGTGGGTGCAGCTTTAACAGTCATGAACTTAGAAAGTGAAGGGGGCAGCGGTGTGTACTTGCTATATGCAGGCATTGCAGTGCTGCTGTATATGATTTTTAGCTGGTTTAAAAATGTAATTAGCGAGTCTGATCAGGGCTTATATTCAGCGCAAATGGACCGCTCATTTCGACAAGGAATGAGCTGGTTTATATTCTCTGAAGTTATGTTTTTTATGGCCTTTTTTGGCGCATTATTTTACGCCCGCATACTGTCGGTGCCTTGGCTTGGCGGCGCTGGGAATAATGCGATGACCAACGAGGTGCTTTGGCCGACCTTTGAGGCCGTATGGCCACTACTAACCACACCAGCAGGTGAAACCACGCAAGCTATGGGGTGGCAAGGCTTACCCCTTATTAATACGCTTATTTTATTAGCGTCTTCGGTTACTTTGCACTTTGCTCACGTAGCCATTGAAAACAATAAACGTAAACCGCTAAAGGTGATGCTAGGGGCAACCATTTTATTGGGTGTGTGCTTTTTAGCATTGCAGGTAGAAGAATATATTTATGCCTACAACGACTTAAACTTAACACTAGATGCAGGCATTTACGGGAATACATTCTTTTTGCTGACAGGTTTTCATGGCATGCATGTGACCCTTGGCGCCATCATTTTGTTTGTTGTATTTGTGCGTATTTTAAAAGGCCACTTTACGAAAGATAAACATTTTGCGTTTCAAGCAGCGGCTTGGTACTGGCATTTTGTTGATGTGGTGTGGCTGTGTTTATTTGTTTTTGTGTATGTGTTGTAACGGCTAATGGTGAGTGATTAGCCTTTATAAAACCAAGTTTTACAGCGGCTATCACCATCACCAAAACCACCACAGAAAACAGCACGCGACGGCCTAAAAAATGCGACATAGGCCGACCGCCAGATTTATCGGTCACCATAATAAATAGCGCTCTAAACAAGTTGAAAAGTATAAATAGTAACAGCAGCACAATAATAATTTTAATAATCACTGGGTTGACCCTTTATGCAGTTAATTTTAAGGCGTAAACAAAAGCTTAGCTCATTTATCGCACTTTGCGTTGTGGTAGCTGTGGTGCTGGTATGTGTACGTTTAGGGTATTGGCAATTAGCAAGGGCTGAGCAAAAGCAGCAACAGCTAACAGCTATAGCTAACATGCAAACCCAAGGCGTAATGAGCTGGCAGCAATTACAGGAAATGCCTACAAAGTGGAATAAAACAGGTGTAGTGGTTGAGCTTGTCGGAAAAATAATAAATCAGCAATACTGGCTTTTAGATAACCAAGTTTACCAAGGGCAAGTCGGTTACGATTTATTGGTTTTATTTAAGCCAAGCCAAGCAAGTGACGCTTTACTCGTTAATTTAGGGTGGGTAAAAGCGCCTATTTCACGCAGCGAATTACCTAACATCCAACTTCCTAAACGTAATATTACGTTTAAAGCGCAGATAAAAGAGCGAAATTTAACGAGCTTTAACTTACAAACCAATGCGACAAAACAAGACCTTCAAAAACGAATTCAATCAATAGATTTACAAAAGCTAAGTGAGCAGAGTAATCAATCGTTATTTAATTTTATGGCTTATCGTCAAGGTGCAGGAGATGCGCTAGCTATACCGCATTATAAAGCGGTGGTGATGAGTCCGCAAAAGCACCAAGCGTATGCAGTGCAATGGTTTTTAATAGCCTTAGCCTGTGTAGTGGTGGCCATTTTTGCCAGTAAAAAGAGGACTAACAATGAAAAATAACCCCTTAGTTTTGTTTGTTGTATGTTGCGCTGTACCGCTAGTACTTGCATACGGTGCGCTAAAACTAGACTGGTTGCCGAGCGCAATTACCAATAATGGCGAGTTTTTACAGCGCGAAGTAAAGCTTGAAAACTGGCAGCAGCACAACCCTAAGCAATGGACAATTGCGCTTAATTACTCCAATAAATGTAATGCTTCGTGCAATGAGCAGCTCAATGCGCTTGATAACTTATATATCGCCTTAGGAAAAAATCAGGGCAAGGTTGATATGGCTGTAATGGGGGCGCCTAAAGTTAAAAACATTCCTTGGAAAACCTTTAACGCGCAACAAAATTTGCAGCCCGCTAGCTTATATTTAATCGATCATATGGGGTTAGTGGTGCTTGAGTATCCGTTTAAAGAGCAGCCACAAGAAAACCGTTTAGTGCAAAAAGGTTTATTAAAAGACTTAAAAAAACTGCTTAATTATTCTCGTTCAAGCTAATTAATAGCGCATTGTTAATGGGAGATTCCTATGTATAAAAATTATAAAAACTGGGTACTTGCAACGGGGTTACTTGCGCTGTTAGTAGTAGGGCTAGGTGCTTATACACGTTTAAGTGACGCAGGTCTTGGTTGCCCTGATTGGCCCGGTTGCTATGGCTTTTTAACTGTACCAAAGCATGAAGCCGATATCGCACTGGCTACCCAAAGTTATCCAGATATGATGTTTGAAACCGCCAAAGCGTGGAAAGAAATGATCCACCGTTACTTTGCAGGCGCGCTGGGGCTGCTTATTTTAGCGCTATTTGTATTGGCTTTTGTAAAGCGCCATTACTCAAACACGCCGGTTAAATTACCGCTAGCCTTATTATTGTTAGTTATATTTCAGGCTGCGCTGGGTATGTGGACCGTTACTATGAACTTACAACCGCTTATTGTAATGGGGCATTTGCTGGGGGGATTTAGTATTTTATCGCTAATCACTCTTTTATATCTACGTTTAACTACTAAACCCATAGAGGGCGGAGATAGTAGCGCTAAAGGCTATTTTTCATTGAGCTTAGTTGCATTGGCTGTGTTGGTTATTCAAATTGCATTAGGAGGATGGCTTGCAGCAAATTATGCAGCGCCACACTGTAATGGCTTACCGCTGTGTAGTTATGCGCAGCCATTTTCACTCAGTAGTGTGTTTCAGCTGCCGCTTGAGCACAGTAATTATGAGTACGGAGTGCTATCGCAACAGGCGCGTATGTCTATTCATTTACTACACAGAATTTGGGCGCTAGTTACATGTGTTGTGTTGGCGCTAATTATGTGGCGTATATACAGTCAGGCGCAATCTGCAAAAATAAAACACTGTACTGTCAGCGTGCTTGTTGCGCTACTTTGCCAAATTAGTTTGGGGCTTGCAGTGGTGCATTGGCACTTTCCGCTTGGAGTGGCGCTGGCGCACAATTTAATGGCAGCTATCTTGTTATTGACTATGGTTAGGTTGTGTTACTACCTAAAAGCACGCACTTAAAGGGGAATAATTATGGCACTCACACTCGACAAAAAAGAACTACAGGTTATTAGCGCACACCCTTTTATTCAACGTGCTTATAATTTACTGCAAGATTACTTAGCTATTAGCAAGTTTAAAGTAGTGGCTATGTTGGTACTTACTGCCTGGGTTGGCTTGGCACTGGCGCCTGATGTAGGGCGAGGCATTGCAGTGCAATTTATTAGTTTATTAGGCATTGGTTTGCTCTCTGGCGCTGCGGCGGTAATAAATCATGTTGTTGATAGCGAAATAGATACAAAAATGGCGCGTACACGCCACCGCCCTGTAGCCAAAGGCCGGCTTAGTAAAACCCATGCGCTAAGCTTTGCAGGCGTGATAGGGGTTGCTGGTTTTATAATGCTAATGCTTTGGGCAAACACCCTAACAGCCGTACTTACTTTGTTTGCATTAGTTGGGTACGCTTTTATTTATACCTCTTTTTTAAAGCGTGCCACACCGCAAAACATTGTAATTGGTGGCTTAGCTGGCGCAATGCCGCCTTTATTGGGTTGGGTTTCTGAAACCAATCAAATGGCAGCCGCGCCATGGTTACTAGTAATGATTATATTTACGTGGACCCCACCGCATTTTTGGGCACTGGCAATAGCACGCAAAAGCGATTACGAACGCGCTAAAATTCCTATGTTGCCAGTAACTCACGGTATCGACTTTTGTAAAACGTGTGTTGTGGCTTACACCATATTACTGGCGCTTGTATGTGTATTACCTTATTTAATTGGTATGTCGGGCGGCATTTATTTAGTCGGCGCATGTGTGCTCAATGCACTCTTTTTGTATAAAGCGGTTAAGCTTAAATTAGCCCCTAGCGATGACACCGCAATGGACTTATTTCGCTTTTCAATTGTGCATTTAATGGTACTCTTCGTGATCTTATTTATAGATAAATGGCTCCCTTTATGAAGCAGTTACGGATTAGCTTAGTTGTAATTTTTTCGTTTTTATTAGTCGCTTGCTCAGAGCAAAATAGTGCACCCGATGTGCAAGCCTTAGTGTATGAGCAAGCAAAGCCTCTTTCTGATTTTACACTTAACGACCAAAACGGTGAGTTAGTCACCAAAGCGCAATTTTTGGGGCAGTGGAACTTAGTGTTTTTAGGCTATACCAGTTGTCCAGATATTTGCCCATTAACGCTTGCTAAACTAAACAGCGTGTATAAAAAGTTACATAACGAATACCCACTGCAAATTTGGTTTATGTCGGTAGACCCTCAACGCGATACGCCGGAAAAACGCAAAGCGTATATTGATTATTTTAACCCTGACTTTTTAGCTGTTTCGGGTGAGCACAAAAACCTATTCCCGGTGGTTAGAGAGCTTGGTCTAATTTATGCCATTAGTGACTCGCAAGAATCAGAATATGCGGTCGATCATAGTGCTTCGGTGGCTTTAGTTGATGCAAATGGAGCGGTAAGAGCCATATTTAAGCCTGAATTCCAACAAGGAAATGTGCCCCTTATTAATACCACTCAACTTATTAGCGAATTTAAACAAATAGCGGATTACTATAAAAACTAGTTTTAAACTTTTCACGCATTTTAAAAGGAGCTTAGGCTCCTTTTTTGCTTTTTAGCGCCACTTTTAAAAGTTTTATTAATTTTTTTGAGCCTTTTATGGCAATTTTAATAACTAAGGCTAAGCTTTTGTTATGAATTGAATTGACAGGGAAAGTCCTGAAAAAATGCTAAAACTTCCAAGCGAACTTGCGATTATGCAAGTAGAGACTCTTCACCAAGATTTATTACAAGAACTCAATAGCAACAACGATATTTGTTTAGATGTCAGTGAGGTTGTTTCAGCCGATACCGCGTCAATTCAACTTTTGTGTGCCTTACAAAAACACCTACTTACCATACACCATAAAATTGTATGGGTAGGCAGCAGTGATGCACTTCAAAACGCCATTAATCAACTTGGCTTAAGTCAATATTTAACACTTGAAAGTAAAGGTTAGAGGTTTATATGAAGAAAATTTTAGCGGTTGATGATTCTGCGTCAATGCGTCAAATGGTGAGCTTTACGCTTAAAACCGCAGGGTTTGATGTTACAGAAGCAAAAGATGGCAGCGAAGCCCTCGCGATTGCCAAGCAGCAAAGTTTTGATGCGGTAATTTCAGATGTAAATATGCCCATTATGGATGGCATTACGCTTATCAGAGAGCTCAGAGGCCTTCCTGATTACAAATTTACGCCGCTACTTATGCTAACCACAGAGTCAGGATTAGATAAAAAAGTAGAAGGTAAAGCAGCTGGCGCAACAGGCTGGATTGTAAAGCCTTTCAACCCGGATCAGTTACTAGCGGTACTTAAAAAAGTAATTCGTTAACTGAGGAGTGCGGCGTGAGTATAGATTTAAGTCAATTTTTTGAAGTGTTCTTTGAAGAAAGTTTTGAAGGCCTAGATACAATGGAGGCCGAGCTATTAAATTTAGAGCCCGGCGAAGAAGACTTAGAAACAATAAATACTATTTTTAGAGCTGCGCACTCAATTAAAGGGGGCAGTGGCACCTTTGGCTTTAACTCTGTTGCTGAGTTTACCCATGTGCTAGAAACCCTACTGGATCAAATACGCCAAGGTGAGCGCGAACTCACCACCGAGCACGTTAATTTATTGCTTAAAGCTGTTGATTGCTTGCGTGGGTTGCTCGGTGAGCTGCAAGCAGAGCAAGAGCCTGATTTATCACACGCTACAACCTTAAAAAAACAGTTTGAAATTGTACTGGAAATGCAAGCCGATTCAGCCCCAAGTGAGGCAAGCGAAGTAACGGCTGCTGCTGAGGTAAATACCTTTCAAATTGATTTTAAACCGCATCATCACCTTTTTAAAACAGGCAACGAGCCTTTATTTATGATCAGCGAATTAGCTGAACTCGGCGAGCTTGAAACACAGGCCTTTTTAGACGATATCCCAGATATTAAAGATTTAAGCAGTGACGAGTGCTACTTACACTGGCGCTTTTTTTTAAATACCAGCGAAAAAGAAGCCGCCATTAAAGAGGTATTTGAATGGGTAGAAGATGATGCCGATATAAAAATAGAGCTCTGTGGCGGGTTATTTGATGAAGACTCGTCTCACACCGCAAACGCTGATGAAAAGAGCAGCGACAACACAGCTCAAACACAGTCTATTAGCGATGCTAAAAAAGCACCCGACAAACCTAAAAGCAAACCCACAGCCGATAAAAAGCCAACATCAGCACCAGAGTCTACCTCCATAAGAGTAGGAATAGACAAAGTAGACTCGTTAATAAATATGGTTGGTGAGCTGGTGATAACACAAGCCATGTTAAATCAGTTGAGCGAGCAAGAAATTAGCGAATCAACCATTACGTCATTACAAGAAGGTTTGGCACAACTGGCGCACAATACACGAGACCTGCAAGAAAATGTTATGCGTATTCGTATGTTACCGATTAACTTTGTATTTAGCCGGTTTCCGCGTTTAGTGCGCGATATAGCGCAAAAACTAAATAAACAGGTGGAGTTAAAATTATTAGGTGAGCAAACCGAGCTAGATAAAACGGTAATGGAAAAAATATCTGACCCTATGGTGCACCTTGTTAGAAATTCGCTCGACCATGGCCTTGAAACAATTGAACAGCGGGTTGCCGCAGGTAAAGACCCAGTGGGCACCGTGACCTTAAATGCCTTTCATCAAGGCGGCAATATCGTGATAGAAATAATGGACGATGGGCAAGGCTTAAATACGCAAAAAATTAAAGAAAAAGCCATTGCTAATGAGCTGATCACCGCTGATTGTAATTTAACAGATGATGAAATTAACGAGCTTATTTTTATGCCCGGCTTTTCTACCGCCGATGCGGTTAGCGACTTATCTGGGCGTGGTGTAGGAATGGATGTTGTTAAGCGCAATATTCAATCTTTAAATGGCTCGGTTGAGGTTTCATCAGCGCCTGGCGTTGGCTCTACCTTTACAATTAGGCTGCCCCTTACGCTTGCCATTTTAGATGGTCAATTAGTTAAAGTTGCCCAGCATACTTATATTATTCCACTTATTTCTATTGTTGAATCACTACAGATTGATATCACTAAAGTAAGCCGAGTGGGTAAAGACTTAGATGTACTAAGGCTGCGTGACGAATACATTCCTATTTTACGCTTATATCAAATTTTTAATCATCAAAACGCCATAGAGTCATTAGACAAAACCTTGCTGGTGGTTGTTGAAACCGACAACCAAAAAGTGGGTTTGCTGGTTGATGACTTACTTTCGCAGCAGCAGGTAGTCATAAAAAGTTTAGAGGCCAATTACCAAAAAGTAGATGGGGTGTCTGGAGCAACTATTTTAGGCGACGGGCGTGTATCGTTAATTGTTGATATTAGCGGCTTAATAAAATTATCAGGGCTTAAAAAACCAGGTAGCCAAGAGCTAATCATAGAATCTAAAACACCTCTGGAGGCTTCATGATTAGTGAGCAAAGCGAGCTAAACAACAAAATTGATTTAGGGCAACAGCAAGGCGTTAAGCAGTTTTTAACCTTTATTATGGCTGGCGAAGAATACGGCGTAGATATATTAACCGTGCAAGAGATCAGGAGCTGGGAAGAAATTACCGTACTACCCAACGCGCCGGATTTTGTTAAAGGAGTGATAAACCTTCGCGGCACCATAGTGCCAATAATAGATTTACGCTTACGTTTTGGCTTGCCAAGCACTGAATATGGACCATTAACGGTTGTTATTGTTGTAAAAGTTATTTTTGAAAATGATTCAAAAATAATGGGCATCGCAGTAGATGCGGTTTCAGATGTTTACAGCATTGCAGAGCAAGACGCCAAGCCCGTCCCTAGCCTGTCTGATTCGAGTAATTGTGAATATGTCGCAGGGTTGGTGAACGTGGGCGAAAAAATGGTCTCGTTGATAGATTTACAAAGAACAATGGATATATAGCCACAGCGCTATGTAGCAACAAAAACAAACATAAAGGTGGTGATGGGCATGGGATGGTTTAGTAATCCGAAGCAGTCAGAATCAAGTAATGACTTAATCGTTAATGCATTAAATAAATCATTAGCGGTTATTGAGTTTGAACCCAGTGGCAGAATAATTACGGCTAATTCAAACTTTTTAAATGCAATGGGATACCGTTTAGAGGAAGTGCAAGGGCAGCACCACTCTATGTTTGTTGAACCAGACGAAGCACAAAGCAGCGAGTATAAAAGTTTTTGGCAACGCTTGCGCGGTGGTGAGTTTATTTCTAATGAGTTTAAGCGTCTTGCTAATGGAGGGCGAGAAGTATGGATCCAAGCTACCTATAACCCAATTATTGATAGCCAAGGGCAAGTGCTAAAAGTAATTAAATTTGCTACCGACATTACCGAACAAAAGAAACAGGCCGCTGAAGCGCAAGGCCAACTTGAGGCAATTAGTAAATCTCAGGCGGTGATTGAGTTTAATCTTGATGGCACAATTATTACTGCCAATGACAATTTTTTAAATGGTTTAGGCTATCAACTTAGCGAAATAAAAGGCCAGCATCATAAATTATTTGTCGACCCAGAATACGCTAAAACAAACGAGTATAAACAATTTTGGGATAAGTTAGGACGAGGTGAGTACGACTCGGGCGAGTACATGCGAATAGGCAAACAAGGGCAAGAAATATGGATTCAAGCCTCTTATAACCCTATTTTTGATTTAAACGGCAAGCCTTATAAAGTTATTAAATACGCCAGTGATATCACCGCGCAAAAACAGCTAGAGCGCGAGTCTAAAAAGGCTGCCGATTTAGCAAGTGCGTTAACTGTTTGCCAAGCCAATGTGATGATTGCCGATAAAGACCTAAATATTGTATTTGTAAACGATCAGGTTAAGTTAATGCTCAAAGCGCGAGAAACTGAGTTGCAAGGTGTGCTACCTAGTTTTTCTGTTGATAATTTAATAGGCACGTGTGTTGATGATTTTCATAAGCACCCAGCTCATCAACGCGAACTATTAAAAAACTTAAAACAACCTTATAAAACTGAGTTACGTTTAGCGGGGCTTATTTTTAGTTTAATTGCTACACCGTGGATAAACCATGAAGGTAAGCATTTAGGCACCATTGTTGAGTGGGAAGATATTACCGATAGCGTAGCAAAAGCAGAGCAAGAACGTGCTGAAGCACAAGAAAACTTACGAGTAAAACAAGCCCTTGATACCGTAGCAACAAACACCATGATAGCCGATGCTTCAAATGTAATTGTATACATGAACAACGCGGTTAAATCGATGATGAATATTGCTGAAGATGATTTGAAAAAGGAGCTGCCAAACTTTGATAGCACCAATTTAATGCAGCAAAACATTGATATATTCCATAAAAATCCGGCTCATCAACAAAACCTACTAGCTAAGCTTACAACAACTTACCGAGCCGAAATAAAAGTAGGCGGGCGTACCTTTGGTTTAGTTGCAAACCCTATTTTTACACCAGAACAAGAACGCATAGGCACCGTAGTTGAGTGGGAAGATAGAACGGGCGAAGTTGCAATAGAAAAAGAAATTGCACAATTAGTCAGCGATGCAGGTAATGGCGATTTAGAAACCCGAGTAGATGAAAAAGGTAAAGAAGGCTTTTTCTTACGCTTAGCGCAGGGCTTAAACAGCTTAGTTGAAATTGTGGATGATGCCGTTAGTGATACCGCGCAAATGCTTGATGCAATGGCCAATGGCGACCTATCAAAACGCATAGAAAAAGAGTATCAAGGCTCGTTCGATAAGCTCAAGCAAGATGCTAATACCACAGCAGATAAATTGACCGATGTGATTAACCGAATTAACTCATCGGCCACGTTAGTAGCCAGTGGCGCAGAGGAAATTTCGCAAGGCAACGCCGATTTAAGTCAGCGTACCGAAGAACAAGCTTCATCACTTGAAGAAACCGCCTCAAGTATGGAAGAAATGACCAGTACTGTAAGGCAAAATGCAGATAACGCAAAAGTCGCTAACGATTTAGCCGAAGAAACTTGCGAGAAAGCAATTCAAGGTGGTGAAGTAGTTAATAGAGCTGTAACGAGTATGTCGGCCATTAACGAGTCGAGTAAAAAAATTGCAGACATTATTGGCGTGATTGATGAAATTGCCTTTCAAACTAATTTACTGGCACTTAACGCCGCCGTTGAAGCAGCTAGAGCGGGTGAGCAAGGCCGTGGCTTTGCCGTTGTTGCTGGTGAGGTGCGTAACTTAGCGCAGCGCTCAGCTGGAGCAGCCAAAGAAATTAAAGAGCTTATTAGAGACAGCGTTGCAAAAGTGACCGATGGCTCAGTGCTTGTAAATGAGTCGGGCGAAACACTCAGAGAAATTGTTTCAAGCGTACAACGTGTTACGCAAATGATTTCGGATATAACCGAGGCCTCTGAAGAGCAAAGCGCAGGCATTGAGCAAGTTAATAAAGCGGTTGCCCAAATGGATGAAATGACCCAGCAAAATGCGGCACTTGTAGAAGAAGCGTCTGCGGCGGGCGAGTCAATGGCTGAGCAAGCAAACGAGATGCGTCAGTTATTGCACTTTTTTTCACTCGGGCAGCAAGGCATAAACACATTGCCAAATACGCACTTTGAACGCTCAGTGCCCCCTGCGCGCCAACCTAGTGGCTATTTAAAAAATACCCAACCCAAAGGCGAAAACTTTATAGACTCAGCAGATGAATGGGAAGAGTTTTAGTCATTATTGGCTTGCTAGTTAATACCCTAGCAAGCCTGCTTTACAAGGGATGGTATGACAATGAAAGAATTTTTATGTACCGATAAAGATTTTAAAGACATTGCCACTTTAGTTTATAACGCGTGCGGAATTGTGCTTGGCGATCATAAACGCGAAATGGTGTATTCCCGCTTAGCAAGAAGGGTAAGAGAGCATAAACTTAAAAACTTTTCTCAATACTTAGAGTACTTAGACAATAATAAAGAAGCTGAGTTTGACGCATTTATTAATGCTATTACCACTAACTTAACCTCCTTTTTTAGAGAACCCCACCACTTTGAGTTTTTAAAAAACACCATAGTGCCGCAGTTACTTAGCAGTAACAAAGTAACAAAACGAGTACGCGTATGGTCAGCGGGTTGTTCTACAGGCGAAGAGCCTTATAGCTTAGCAATAACCCTTGCCGATTTATTCCCAAGTTCTTGGGATGTAAAAATTTTAGCAACCGATTTAGATTCTAATGTATTAGCCAAAGCACAAGCGGGTATTTATACCGCGGCTAATGTAAATGGCTTAGAAAACAATGTACTTAAAAAGTGGTTTTTAAAAAGCAAAGATGGGCAAACATATAAAGTAAAACCACAGTTAAATAAGCACATTTTTTTTAAACGCCTTAACCTTTTACAAGAATGGCCCATGAAAGGGCAGTTTGACTTAATTTTATGTCGTAACGTGGTTATTTATTTTGATAAAGAAACAAAAGACACCTTATTTAAACGTTATGCAAATGCACTTAATCGTGACGGTTATTTGTTTTTAGGGCACTCAGAGAGTATGGGCAAAGAGCATTCTGAGTTTAAAAATTTAGGGAAAACCATGTATCAAAAGCAACACAATGCACGCACAGTTTAGGCCGGTGCTCCCAGGGTTTGAACATATAAAACGCTACTGGGATGCAGGGCGTACAAGCGTGGTGGCAAAAATATTACCTGGCGAATTTTATGTCTCAAAAAATGATGAGCTTATTTCTACAGTGCTTGGGTCGTGCATAGCCGCGTGTGTTTACGATGAAAAAGCCGGTATAGGTGGCGTAAATCATTTTATGTTGCCGGTAAAAAAAGGCCTAGAATTAAACAGTGCCCATAGTTTGAGCTGCCGCTACGGGAATTGGGCAATGGAATACCTGATCAACGAAGTACTCAAAGGTGGTGCTGCGCGAAAAAATTTAAAAATAAAACTCTTTGGTGGCGGCAAAATAATTAGCGCAATGACCGACATAGGGATAGGTAATATTAGCTTTGCCAATGCGTATATTCAGGAAGAGTCGCTCAATCTTGTTGCACAAGATATGGGGGGGCCGTGGCCTCGAAAAATTTTTTTTCATCCGCATACGGGCAAAGTCCACGTAAAAAAGCTGAAGAATTTGCACAATAACACAATTGAAAAACGCGAAGTGCGCTACCTGCAAAACCTTAAGCAACAAGATAAAGCCACCGAGACTAACATAGAGCTGTTTTAGGAGCCGTAATGGTTAAAGTTCTGATAATAGATGATTCACCACTGATAAGGCGTTTGCTGAGCGAAATATTATCTCAGGCTAGCGATATCGAGGTTGTTGGCTGTGCTGAAGACCCTTATCAAGCACGAGAAATGATTAAATTGCTCAATCCAGATGTGCTTACCCTCGATGTAGAAATGCCAAAAATGGACGGCATTAGCTTTTTAAGAAACCTAATGCGCTTAAGACCTATGCCCGTTGTGATGATTTCTACACTAACCCAGCAAGGCTCGCCTATCACCTTAGAAGCGCTTGAGCTTGGTGCAGTGGATTTTATTGCCAAGCCAACTGTGAATGTTAAGCAGCAAATGAGTCAATATGCATATGTTGTGCAGCAAAAAGTGCGCGTGGCAGCAGGTGCAAGGGTAAGAAGTTTTAAAAAGGTAAGCACAGTGAGCGAGCCTTTACCTAGCAATGCACAATTTTTATTAAACAAGGTAATAGCGATAGGGGCTTCAACAGGGGGTACAGAAGCAATAAAAGAAGTGCTTATAAAAATGCCGACCAATTGCCCTGCGATTGTGATTACCCAGCATATTCCTCCGGTATTTAGTACCTCGTTTGCCCAGCGTATGGACCGCACCTGTGCAATTAACGTAAAAGAAGCGCAGCACGGCGACAAGCTCACTGCGGGATGGGCTTATATAGCCCCAGGAGGTTTGCACTTAAGCATAAAAAAAAGAGGGGCAAGTTTATATTGCGAGCTTGATGATTCTGAGCCTGTTAACCGCCATAAACCGGCGGTAGATGTATTATTTAACTCGTTACTTGAGTGCGGTGCAAAAAACATTGTGGCAGCGCTACTAACCGGTATGGGGAGCGATGGAGCAAAGGGCTTGCTTAGTATTAAACAAGCGGGTGGTTACACCATTGCACAGGATGAGTTCTCTTCTGTGGTGTGGGGAATGCCCAAAGCGGCGGTTGATTTAGGTGCCGTCCACGAAATTGTTGCACTTGATAAAGTAACCCAGCGCTTATTGCATCAGGCTATAAAGGTGTAATTGCTACTGAATAACCCACGGCTGCGAAAACCAATAGTAACTACCAGGGTGATCAATAGAAGGGGCGGTACAATTAAAGCGTGAACGGCCTTTATTTAGCGCCTTTGGTGAGTCAATTTTTACAGTTGTGTCGTTTATCCAAGTTAACTTAGCCTGCCCAACACTTGAGACATAACACGCAAACTGACTTTTATGAAAATCACCCATTTCAAACTCAATGCTGAGCGTTGGTGGGTTTTGTGAGGTTACACTGTCTTGGTAATCTAGGGTTTTAATACTAAATGCCCGAGAGTTTAATTTTGTAATTAACGTATCTAATTTACTGTAAAAGCCGGAGGCTGGAAAACGCGGTAAGCGGGTAAAGTTAGCGTTTTTATTTACAGCGCCAGAGTGCTGACCAATGCCAATAAAGCCAAGCTCTTTTACAAGCGCTTGTAGTTTGTTATTAAACTCACCATACGGGTACGCTAGGTATTTATAATCGTGGCCTATTTCTTCTTTAATACGCTGTTGAGAATGCAAAATATCTTGTTTAATACGTGCTTGCCACTGTGCATCGCTCTCATTTTTTAGCTTAATATGCAGGTAGTCATGCTGGGCAGTGTGATTGGCAATTAACGCCCCTTTGCTTGCGAGCTCTTTTAATTTATCCCACCCCATTACGTAGCCTTTACCTTCATCAATAAGGGTCGGGTTTACAAAAATAGTATAGGGGTAACCAAATTTTTCTAAAATAGGCGCTGCTTGTTCGTAGTTATTGTTGTAACCATCGTCAAAGGTGATAGCGACTGTTTTCTCAGGTAAGGTTTTGCCTTGTTGTATAGCGCTTATTAGCTCATTTAGTGCAATAACATTAAAATTATGCTCTTTTAAGTAGCTCAAATGCTTGGTAAACGTATTTGCGCTTACACTGGTCACAGCCGGAAGGGTTTCGCTTACATGGTGATACTGTAAAATAACCGCCGCATGAGCACGTACTGATAAACAAATGAGAGTAATTAAAACTAAATGAAACAATTTCTTAAACATAATAAGGCACACCATAAAAGCTTGCTGTTGCTAGCGGGTCCAATGATATTATCAAATATTACTGTCCCACTGTTAGGAATTGTTGATACCGCTGCTATTGGCCACTTAGGTAGCGCACATTACTTAGCGGGCATCGCACTTGGCTCAGCTGTTATTTCTATTTTATTTTGGCTCGCCGGTTTTTTACGTATGAGCACCACAGGGTTAGTGGCCCAAGCATACGGGCAAAATAACTTAACACAGTTAGCAGCGCTTTTAAAACGCAGCTTATTACTTGCCGTATGTGTGGCGTTAGCGCTTATTGCCTTATCGCCCTTGATAAAACAAGCCATTGCATTTTTATCAGGCGCAAATAGCGAGGTTCTTGCTCAAGCATATCAGTATTTTAGTATTCGTATATTTAGTGCCCCTGCCGCACTTTGTAATTTAGTGCTGCTTGGCTGGATGCTTGGCGTACATTATGGGCGAGGGCCATTTTACTTGCTGTTAGTGACCAATATTACCAACATAGTGCTCGATATATATTTTGTGGTGTATTTAGACTGGGCAGTAGCGGGAGCAGCGTGGGCGTCGTTAATTGCAGATTACAGCGCGTTGGCTTTTGCGTTGCTACTAGTGATTAAGCTCGCTAAAAAGCAAGGCGTGGAGCTAAGCGTGCCCAACTGGCTCAGTGTTAGCAAAATGGCAGAGCTACTTAGTTTAAATAGAGATATATTTATTCGCTCTTTAATTTTGCAATTATGCTTTAGCTTTATGACCTTTTATGGCGCCCGCATAGGCGAAACAACGCTTGCAGCGAATGCCGTGTTACTTAACTTTTTAATGTTAGTAAGCTTTGCGCTTGATGGAATAGCCTATGCAAGCGAAGCCAAAGTTGGTCAAGCTAAAGGCCAGCGAAGCGTTAATAACATTAGATTGTGGGTAAAAATAAGTGTGTTTTGGGGGATGCTTTTTGGCGTGTTATACAGCGTATTTTTTGCTGTATTTGGCAGCGCTATTATTAAGCTTTTAACCAATGTACCCGAGGTAATAGAAGCTGCGACAAATTACTTACCGTGGGTAATATTATTGCCTATGTTAGCAATGAGCTGCTTTTTGTTTGATGGCGTATTTGTAGGGCTTACACGGGCAAAAAATATGCGTAACAGTATGATTCTTTCTGCTGCTGTTGGCTTTTTTGGGGTGTTTTGGGTGTTTATAGAGTGGCAAAATAATGCGTTATGGCTGGCTATGAGTTGCTTTATGCTTATGCGCGGCGTTACGTTAATTATTAAGTATTTGCAGTTAAAAGCAACTAATCAGCTGCTAGATTAAGCGAACGTGTCATTTCCATAGGTCGGGGTCGTGATCTTTTGGCCCCATATCTTTTAAAACTTGCGAGAAACGATTGGCAAAAATACCGCTATAACCCCATGCAGCAAAAAATAATGCCGGGATTAAAATAACTACACCTATAATTTGTAAACTAAAGTGGATGTAGTAGCCAAGGGCAATAAATATCACGGCTAGCACAAACAGTGCTAAGCCGCGAAAAAAGCGCGTTAAACTCAACTTAGGGTTACTCCCTAAGCGATAAATAAGCGGCTTTAACATTATTGCTTAGTAATAAGAGTGATCGCCCGCTTGGTGCTCGGTAATGTCGGCAACACCGGTGATTTCATCAAACTTTGCAATCATTTCTTTCTCGATGCCTTCTTTAAGCGTTACATCGATCATAGAACAGCCATTACAACCACCACCAAATTGAAGTACTGCAATACCTTCAGCGGTTACTTCAACTAGGCTTACTTGGCCACCGTGGTTAGCTAGCTGTGGGTTTACTTCGGTTTCTAGCATGTGTTGAACACGCTCATTTAGCGATGCGTTATCGCCTAGTTTACGTGCCTTTGCATTAGGCGCTTTTAAAGTTAACTGAGTGCCCATTTTGTCGGTAACAAAATCAATTTCAGCTTCTTCTAAAAAAGGAGCGCTTTCTGTATCTACTACGGCATCAAAACCATTAAAGTTAAGACGAATATCGCTGTCTTCTACGGCGTCTTCTGGGCAATAAGAAACACCACATTCCGCTTGTGATGTACCAGGGTTTACAACAAACACACGAATATTAGTTTGTTGTGCTTGATCTGCTAAAAGTTTAGCAAAATGCGCTTGTGCTGTTTCGGAAATAGAAATCATAAAACCGTCTATACTTGACTAAATTACTCGGATACTGCATATCATACTCCGCTCATCGTGTTGCGGCTAGTGTTGAGCGTAAAAAGTTGGCATCTATTTTAAGCAATGCTAGCGTGCAAATAACAAACATTTTTAGAGTGATTTATATGCGCTGGATAGTAACTATAATGGTGGCAATGCTTAGCTTTTCAAGTATGGCAAAACCACTTTCGTATTATTTTGAACAAGATGTAGAGTTTGATAAAACAATACCCACCCCACAAGACGTACTTGGTTACGAAGTAGGTGAGTGGCATGTAAGGCACGACCAACTGGTGCGTTACATGGAAATTCTAGCGCAAAAAAGTAATCGTATAAATTTTGAAGTAATAGGGCGCACACACGAGCAACGTCCGCTTGTGATGCTAAGTATTAGCAGCGCTGAAAAACTAGCTAACTTAGAGCAAATTCGCCAAGCGCACTTAGCCCGTTTAACAAACAGTGAGCAAGCTAAAAACACACAAAATGAGCCTGCTGTAGTTTGGATGGGATACAGTGTGCATGGCAATGAGTCATCAGGCAGCAATGCCGCTTTATTGGTTGCGTATTACCTTGCTGCAGCGCAAGGCCCAGAAATAGAGAAACTATTAAATAATACCGTTATTTTGCTCGACCCTACACTTAACCCTGATGGCTTGGCTCGCTTTGCTAATTGGGCTAATAGTAATCGGGGGATGAACTTATCAAGCGACCCTAAAACGCGTGAACACGTAGAAAGCTGGCCAAGTAGCCGTACAAATCACTATTGGTTTGATTTAAACCGCGATTGGTTATTACTACAACACCCAGAGTCGCGTGCACGCATTGCTAAATTTCATCAATGGAAGCCAAATATTCTTACCGACTTTCATGAGATGGGGCCAAACAGCAGCTACTTTTTTCAACCTGGCATTGCCAGTCGCAAGCACCCAATTACCCCAGATGAAAACGTAACGCTTACTAAAGCCATAGCCAATTACCATGCTAAAACTTTAGATAAAAATAATGCCCTTTATTTTACCGAAGAAAGCTTTGACGACTTTTATTACGGCAAGGGTTCAACCTACCCCGATGTAAACGGCGGTATAGGTATTTTATTTGAGCAAGCCAGCTCACGTGGGCATGTACAAGAAACCATAAATGGTACGCTTACGTTTCCTTTTACTATTAAAAATCAGTTATTAACAAGCCTATCAACCTTTAAAGCAGCGGTAGATAACCGTCAGGCGCTATTAACCTATCAGGCTAAATTTTATAACCAAGCAGTTGATTTAGCACATGATGAAAGTTTTGAAGGCTATGTGGTTGAGGGTGCTAAAGACAACACCCGGATTAAACTATTTTTAAACCTGTTAAAGCAGCATCAAATTAACGCCTATCCACTTACAAAAGCGCTAAAAGCCAATGGCAAAAACTTTAGCACCCAGAGTTATTTTGTGCCGTTAGCTCAGCCACAGTTTCGTTTAGTAAAAGCTATTTTTAGTGAGCAAAAAAGTTTTGCCGATAACACATTTTATGATGTATCGGGCTGGACACTCGCCCACGCTTTTAATTTAGAGTTTGCACAAGTAAAAAGTAGTTGGGGCTTAGAAGTAGCCAGCACTGCGTGGCAAAAAGCAGTTAAACCATCATTTGTTGCGTTAAAGCAAAGCTATGCATTTGGCTTTGCCTGGGACGATTACTTAGCGCCTAAAATGCTAAATAGCTTGCTAAAGCAAGGCATTAAAGCGCGTGTCGCGTTAAGCGCCTTAACAGCTAAAAGCAGCACCACCGAAATAGACTTTGCACCTGGCAGCATTATTGTCCCCGCAGGGCTGCAAACAAACCCTGATTGGGTGGCTATTTTAAACGATGCTCAAACCCAGTTTGGTATTGCGATAAAGCCTATTACCACTGGCCTTACAGGGAAAGGCGCCGATTTAGGGTCGCGCACTATGGCGGTATTAAACGAGCCAAAAGTACTGCTTGTGGGCGGTAAAGGCGTAAGCCAATACGAGGCGGGTGAAGTATGGTATTACCTTGACCGCTTTGTCGGTATTTCTCCGACCATAGTAGAAATGGAGCGTTTAGGTAGCCTAGATTTAAATAATTACAGCCACATTGTACTAGCTAATGGTAATTATTCGGGCTTACCCGATAGTGATAAAGTTGCCATTAAAAGCTGGGTAAGAAAAGGCGGCGTAATTTGGGGCCACAAAGGCGGCGCTAAATTTTTAGCTGATCAGCAATTACTTAAGGCTAATTATTTATCTAGGCAAGATGTAGCCAGCGCTTTTAATACTCAAGGGCTAAATTACGCAGATAAAGATCATTTAGCTGGGCGACAACGTATAGCCGGCGCTATTTTTAATACCGATGTAGACACCACGCATCCACTAACGTTTTCGCTTAATCGTGAAACGCTGCCTGTATTTAAAAATAGTACCTGGTTATTAGAAAAATCATCCGCCCCGTTTGTAAACATACTCACTTACCCGCAAAAACCACTATTAGCAGGGTTTACCGATGGCGTAAATGAGCAGCAAATTGCCGGTGCAGCAGCCATGATGGCCCACTCATACGGGCGTGGCAGTGTTATTGCGATGACAGATAACCCTGTATTTAGAGGATACTGGTACGGCACAAGCCGATTACTCAGTAATGCTTTATTTTTTGGCCACACATTTAGAGTAAGAGGTGATTAACTACACCTTTAAAGTGGCGTTAAACACGTAGCAAAAGCCCAGACTTGTTTAGCGCCCGCTTGCTTTAATACCCGGGTAGCCGCGTTGAGCGTGGCGCCTGTGGTCATTACATCATCTACAATAACCACCGTTTTACCGCTCATATCTTGTGTACATACAAAGGCATTTTTTACATTTTTAATCCGCTTGGATCTAGATAATTGTGACTGTGCTTGCGTGGTTTTATTGCGTATTAGCGCATTACTTATACAAATATGTTTTGCCAAACACGGTTGCCACACTTGGCTTACCTGATTAAACCCGCGCGTTAAAAAGCGTCCTCGGTGCAAAGGTAAGATAATAGCTATGTCGGGCTGGGTAGTTAAATTTTCAAAAAACACCGATAGTTGGCGTTTAATTACTTGTTGCAGCGCTTTTTTATAGTGAATTTGATTATTAAATTTGAGCCGTTTAAGCCAATGCTCAAAAGGGGGCTGATAAAAAGCACAGGCAAAGAGCTTATCAAATTCGCAATGCGGAAACATTTCTACAATATCCGGGCGGTGCAATAAATTACTGTGTTTATTTAAATCAAACACGCTTAAATCCGTTAAGCAATAGTCGCACAACCCCTCTTGAGCACTAACAACTCCCTGACATTGCACGCAATAAGAGGGAAATAACCAATTAAAAAATGAGTGTTGCATTGGCTGCTCCTTGCGTTGCTTTCGTCAATGTAAGCGTTATGATGTGGCTAAGTTTGGTTAAGGTTAGGCAAATATGCAAAGCGAGTTAGTTTTATTACATGGTTGGGGCATGAACCAAGGCGTATGGCAATTAGTGCAGCCAGAGTTAACGTTTTTATACAGTGGCTCGGTGCGCAGCATTGACCTGCCTGGCTTTGGCAACAGCAATAGCTGCCCAAGCCCTTATAATTTACACGATGCAGCTGAAATCGTAAGCGAGCAACTTAGCCCTGGCTCTATTGTAATGGGCTGGTCGCTAGGAGGATTGTTTGCACTTTATATTGCTAAACATTGGCCAAATAAAGTATCAAAAGTAATTTTAGTTGCCTCAAGCCCTTTTTTTGCCGAGGCAGATGATTGGCCTGGAATAAAAGCCAGCGTGCTTGAGCAATTTAAAGAGCAATTAGTTAATCAGCGAGAAAAAACCATAGAGCGCTTTTTAGCTATTCAGGCCATGGGTAGTGAGTCGGCACGCGATGATATAAAGCAGCTAAAGCACTTGCTAAATCAGTACAGCGCGCCTAAAAGTGAGGCGTTAAGTGCGGGTTTAAATATTTTACAAAATGATGATTTACGCAACGTATTTGCGCATTGCCCAGTGCCTGTAAAAGCGATATTTGGCCGTTTAGATGCGCTGGTACCTTACAAAGCAATTAATAAAATGGCAGCACTAAATACTGAGTTTGAATACGAAGTACTAGATAAAGCCTCCCATGCACCGTTTATTTCTCATAAAAAAGAGTTTTTATCTGCCGTTAAATCAATGCTTTAAAATAGCCTAAAGAAAGGTACTGTTTAAAGCTTTATTTTGCCCATGAAGTGAGCGATAATTAAACAATATTTATTTTTGGAGGTACAGCATGGCTATTGGTTCAGTATTTAATAGTGGTGTAGAAGGGTTTAATCGTGCAAGCCAAGGTATAGAACGAGCAAGCGCAGAGATAAACCGTGCCACCATTGAAGAGCAAGACGATACGCAACTAGCCCAACAGCGCCAGTTAACAGCTGCGCGACCTGAAGAGGCTGTAACAGCGCCTGTTGCACAGCCAGCTCGGGTTGACGAAGCGCTTGTTAATTTAAAAGTTGAAGAGTTTAATGCCAAGGCAAACACGCAATCTATTCAAACTGCAGATGAAGTGCTTGGTACGCTAATCGATATTAAAGTTTAAACGTTATGAATATTGTCACGCCATTTCCGTCTATCAATATAAACACCGCCAATGTTTATACTGAAACCGCTCGGCGTGACAACCAACTGCGCGAAGTTATTCCTGCCCCTGCACCCAATAGCGCCAGTAATACCGAAACCAAAGCACAAAGCGATGCTGATAAAGCAAAACTGCCAAGCAGTGCAGAAGCCGCCACCTATGATGCAACCGGTAAACTCAGTGATGAGCAAGCTGTTGAGCAGCGTCAGCAAGGCAGCGAAGATTCAGATAGCGAACAGCAACAAAACCAACAAGCAAGCGAAGACACCCCCGAAGAAGAGCAAGATCAGCAACAGCTAGAATTAGAACAGCAGCAAATTGAAGAGCTTAAAGCGCGCGATACTGAAGTGCGTGTGCACGAACAAGCTCATGCATCGGTGGGTGGGCAGTATGCAGGTTCACCAAGTTATGAATACCAACGTGGACCAGATGGCACTAATTACGCTGTTGGCGGTGAGGTACAAATTGATGTATCTGAAATCCCCGGCGATCCGCAAGCCACTATAGATAAAATGCAAACGGTACGTGCAGCCGCACTTGCCCCTGCTGAACCTTCTAGTGCCGATAGAGCCATTGCCGCTGATGCAACCCAAAAAATGGCCGCAGCGCAAGCTGAATTATCAGCCCCTGCTGACGATGAAGCGCAAGCACAAGAGCCACAAAGTGCGTTATCAATAAACGAAACCAGTACCGCTGAGTCTCAAAGCGATACTAATACCGAGCAATCACGCGACCCAGAAGTAGACGCACGAGCTGGTCGTATTGCTAATTTTTATCAAGTGACTAGCTCACCCCAAAACGAGAGTGGTTTTTCTGCATTTGGTTAAAACCAGCTAAGCATAATTAAAAAAGCCGCTCAATGAGCGGCTTTTTAGTTTAAGGAGTCATCACTTAATGAAGCAAAAGGGTATTATTTTTTTACTTTTGCATTAGCAAATGCATCGGCAAAGGCATTACCCATCATGGCGTTACCGTTATCGCGCTTTGGTTTTGCTGCACGCGGTTGCTGGCCCTGATTACTGCGTTGCTTTTGCGGCGCGGCAGCGGGTTTATTGCTTGTGTCTATTTCATCATCTAAGCGCATAGTAAAGCTAATGCGTTTACGTGGGGCATCTACCTCAACCACTTTTACTTTTACAATGTCACCGGCTTTTACTACTTCGCGCGGATCAGAGATAAACTTATTAGTAATTGCCGAAATATGCACTAGGCCATCTTGGTGAACACCTACATCAACAAACGCACCAAAATTAGCAACGTTAGAAACCACACCTTCTAAAATCATACCGGGTTTTAGGTCTGTGATTTTTTCTACACCGGCTTTAAATTCAGCAGTTTTAAACTCAGGACGAGGATCGCGCCCAGGCTTATCTAGCTCTTTAATGATGTCGGTAACGGTAGGTAAACCAAACTTCTCGTCGGTGTAGTCATTAGCAACCAGCTTATTTAAAAACTCGCTATTGCCTATTAAGCTATTTACATCAAGGTTGTTACGCTCACAAATAAGTTTAACAACAGGATAAGCCTCAGGGTGAACTGATGAGTTATCAAGTGGGTCTTTACCCTGATTAATACGCAAAAAGCCTGCTGCTTGTTCAAACGCCTTTGGTCCTAAACGCTCAACTTTTTTAAGTTCGCTACGCTTAGTAAACGTGCCGTTAGTGTCGCGGTAATTTACTATATTTTGCGCTAAGGTTTTATTTAACCCCGATACGCGAGTAAGAAGCGGCACCGAGGCCATATTTAAATCAACACCCACTGAGTTTACACAGTCTTCTACTACTGCGGTCAGTGTTTGGCCTAATTGGCTTTGCGATACATCGTGCTGGTATTGGCCTACACCAATTGATTTTGGCTCAATTTTAACAAGCTCGGCAAGTGGGTCCTGCAGGCGACGCGCAATAGATACCGCGCCACGTAAAGACACATCTAAGTTAGGAAATTCATTCGCTGCAAATTCAGACGCAGAGTAAACAGACGCGCCGGCTTCGCTTACCATAATTTTGTTTAATTTAAGCTCAGCATTGGCCTTAATAAGTTCGCCTACTAGCTTGTCAGACTCGCGTGATGCGGTTCCGTTACCAATCGCAATAAGTTCTACTTTATGCTGGCGACATAGTTGCTCTAATGTACGTAACGATTTTTCCCAGTGATTTTGTGGTGCGTGAGGGAAAATAGTTTGGGTTGTAAGCAATTTACCTGTGCCATCAACTACGGCAATCTTACAGCCAGTTCGCAAACCAGGATCTAGACCAAGCGTGGTACGCGGCCCAGCAGGGGCGGCCATAAGTAAGTCTTTTAAGTTTTTAGCAAATACATCTATAGCGCCGGTTTCGGCTTTTTCTCGCATGGCTGCTAAAAATTCATTTTCTAGGTGTAGGCCAAGCTTTATTTTCCATGCCCACTGCACAACACTTAATAGCCATGCGCTAGCTGCTTTATATTTCACATCTAAGCGGTAGTGATCAGCAATCATTTGCGCGCATAGCTGGGCTGCATTTTCGCTGCTTGGCTCTGGGTTAATACTCAGCTGCAAAATACCTTCGTTACGCGCGCGCAACATAGCAAGTGCGCGGTGAGAAGGGACCTTTTTAAGAGGTTCTTGATGGTCAAAGTAGTCGCGGTATTTGCTACCGGCTTGCTCTTGGCCGTCAATAAGTGTGCTTTGTATAGCGCCGTGTTGGCTAATGTGGCTTCTAAATTTAGCTAATAACTTGGCATCTTCTGCAAAGCGTTCCATTAAAATAAATTTAGCGCCATCAAGGGCTGCTTTGGTATCAGCAATACCTTTGTCGGCATTTATAAACTGCTGCGCTTGTTGCTCTGGCTCTAAGTTTGCGTCGTTAAATAGCGCATCGGCAAGTGGCTCAAGGCCTGCTTCAATGGCTATTTGCCCTTTGGTACGACGCTTAGCTTTATAAGGAAGGTATAAATCTTCAAGCTCAGTTTTACTTTGTGCGCTGGTTATATCGGCACTCAGTGCTGGCGTTAATTTATTTTGCGATTCGATGGTTGATAAAATAAAGCTGCGGCGCTCTTCAAGCTCGCGCAAGTACGACAAACGTTGCTCTAAAAGGCGTAATTGCGTGTCGTCTAATCCACCGGTAATTTCTTTACGGTAACGCGCAATAAAAGGAACCGTTGCGCCTTCATCAAGTAATTTTGTAGCAGCAACAACTTGTTGCTGTTGTGCATTTAGCTCAGTGGCTAAACGTGCAGAGATATCGCTCATGCATAAACCTTTTAATACAAAAAATAAAACCAGAAAATCCCTCTGGTACTGTTATACCCAGCTTATTAAAGTTGCTATTTAATGAGTTTGGTAGGTATTTATTAGTTGAATAATATCACAGCAGGTTGTAATAAAAAGCTCTTAAAGCAAGCAATTTTGCTTGCTTTAAGATGGTTGGCTTGGCTGAGCTTACAAAGCGTAAAAGCGCGCTTTAGTGAGGGTGCTCTACGCTTTCTAAAACATCACTAAACGTGTGAGCAATAGGGGTAATATGCACTGGAATGTGTAACGTTTTAGCTATTTGACGCGCCGAAATTAACCCGCATATTTCGTTATTAGTGGTTGTTGCTAATAAAAACATGCTGCCTTGATGCTCCATTGTTTGTAGTGCATCGCCAATACTTGCATAGCTTAGGCTTTGCATACTTACGCCATTAAGTTGGCTAATAGGTGTCATAATGTAGCGTAAGCTCACTTCATTGCGGCTGGTATTTAAACGCTGTGCAATGGCCGTAATTTTAGCGCTTTGTAGGTCGGCACTTGAAACAATACCAATTAATTTTTGCGCATCATCAGTCACCAATACATAGTCAGAATGCTCTGCTAGTACTTGTTTAAGCGCCTCGCTGATAGGAGTGTCGTATTGAGCGCGAATTGGCGTTTTTTGGGTAAAGTTATTGATTACGGTTAAAGCCGGAGATGTTAAATCAATAGTGGCTTGTTGATCTTCAAACGTGCTTGCAATAACGCCATGAGAAATATTTTGGGTACGTAATTCTTTAAAGTTAGACATAGTAGTCACCTTATTAGTTATAAAATTTAATCAAAAAGTAAAATTGTGAATTAAATTAAATAGCTAGGTGGACCACGTTGATATGCCGTACTAAAAGGACGGTATAGGTTTGTACTTTGGTAAAAAGATGAAACAGCATTAGGTAGCGGTTGAAACAACCTAATAGCAAATGCATTAACATGAGAATCTAAGTCAATGTCGGGGGTTGCTTGGTCAGGAAATTCACAAGCAATAAAATGATTAGATACACTGGCGTTATCTATACTTACTTCGGTGGTATTGGCATGCAGAGTCAAACTCACACTCATTAAAAGTGCAAACAATACGGCATTACTACATATGCGCTGTACTAAGTTTGACATAGCCACTACCTTAAAAATCAGGTTAAAGATAAACCTGCTAAACCAATATATATCCTAATGAGATATATTACACAATAAAAAATTTACCTGATCTGAATCAAAGTAGTTATTTATTAATAATGTTATGGGGGACTATTTTTGATATTCAATACTATTTACATACCATTCTTTTTTACCTTGCGGTGTAGGTACCTCAAAATCATCGTCTACTTGTTTTTTTATCAGGGCGCGCGCCATAGGTGAGTCAATTGATATGTAGTCTTTACGGTCGTATATTTCATCAGGCCCTACAATTCTAAATTTTTTAACCTCGCCTTGCTCGTTTTCTATTTCTACCCATGCGCCAAAAAATACTTTACCGTCTTGCTGCGGTGAGTAATCAATAACTTTTAAATCGGGTAAGCGTTTGCGCAAATACCGAACACGACGATCAATTTGGCGCAGTAAGCGTTTATTATATTGATAGTCTGCATTTTCTGAGCGATCGCCAAGGCTTGCCGCCCAGCTCACTATTTTAGTGACTTCAGGGCGTTTAACGTTCCATAAATGGTCGTGCTCTTGCTGTAATTGTAAGTAACCTTCGCGGGTTATTAAATTTGTTTTCATGGGCTTTTATTCATTAACTCTAATGCTGTGCACGTTATTAAAATTGCTAAAATTTGTCGAGTGTAAACTTTAGGGCGTGTTGTTCTTTGATGGTCGAATTTGCAGCAGTATGTTTGGTTTTTAGGCAAGGCAGAGCCTATGAAGTGTGGTTATTCCCCATAAATAGGTGATAACGCAGCATAAATGCCAAACATGCGCTGCCCTTCGGGTTCTGCCTAGGGGCGATAAACTCTTTGTTACTCGGTTTTTACTTAGCCCACTAGGTTATAAAGCTCGCGCCGCAATTTAATCGCCCCTAGATTGAACAAATTTCAATCCGCAAAGGTCAACACGCCCTAATATTATAACTTTGAAATGTTCAGTAACAATCTAAGCGCGCAATTAGATTTTGATTATTAAGTTTTTCATTTATATTAACTATTAATTGGAAATAAAAATAAGAAACACGCAATGGGACACGAAACCACAAAAGTATTAGTTGTAGATGACGATATGCGCCTGCGCAGCTTACTAGAGCGCTATTTAGTAGAGCAAGGCTTTATTGTTAGAACCGCCGCAAACTCAGAGCAAATGGATAGACTCATTGAGCGAGAAAACTTTCACTTAATGGTGCTTGATCTAATGCTACCAGGCGAAGATGGTTTATCTATTTGCCGCCGGCTACGCCAAAAAGAAAACGAAATCCCTATTGTGATGCTGACAGCAAAAGGCGATGAGGTCGACCGTATTATAGGCCTTGAACTAGGCGCAGACGACTACATCCCGAAACCGTTTAACCCGCGCGAATTACTGGCTCGCATAAAAGCTATTTTACGCCGCCGCGCCAAAGAAGTACCGGGCGCACCCGCAGCAGAAGAAAACTTAATAGCCTTTGGGCAATTTACGCTTAATTTAGCCACGCGCGAAATGAGCGAGGGCGATAAAACTATTTCACTCACCAGCGGTGAATTTGCCGTACTTAAAGCGCTTGTATCACACCCGCGCGAGCCACTGAGCCGCGATAAACTAATGAACCTTGCTCGAGGGCGAGATTACAGTGCGCTTGAGCGCAGTATTGATGTGCAAGTATCGCGACTGCGCCGCATGATAGAAGTAGATGCTGCCAATCCGCGCTATATTCAAACTGTATGGGGTTTGGGTTATGTGTTTGTTCCTGACGGTGATAAGTAGTTTATATGGGATTTTTTCCGCGTAGTGCGTTTGGACAAACTGTATTTTTAGTGGCCGCTTTACTGCTAATTAACCAAATAGTGTCGTATGTAACGGTGAGCTTTTACGTTGTAAAACCAACCATAGAGCAAGTAAATTTAATGCTCGCTAAGCAAATTAAAACGGTATTTATAGACTGGGAAGACGGCGTAGAAATCAACGACGAAGTATCTGAAAAGTTTTTTGAAATTACAGGTATAGAAGTGATGACGCAGCGCGAGGCAATGCGCCAAGGGCTGGGTCAAACCCGAGAATACTCGATGCTGTCGCGTAGTATGTCTGAGCAATTAAATGGTTCTGCTCGGGTGCGTATTAGTCAAACCGACCCGCTGATTTATTGGGTAGAAGCGCCGCAAGCACCCGGTTATTGGGTAAAAGTACCGCTTAGCGGGTATCAAGAAAACAACCTTGAATTTTTAACGTTTTACTTATCAAGTATTGGTTTTTTAAGTGTGTTAGGCGGCTGGCTATTTGCTCGGCACTTAAACCGCCCATTAAAGGCGTTGCAGCAAGCAGCCGTGAAAGTGGGTAAGGGCGATTTTAGTAGCAAGCTTGAAGAAGAAGGCTCCAGTGAAGTTATAGAAGTTACCCGTGCATTTAACCAAATGTCGCGGGGTATTGCCGCTCTTGAAAACGATCGCCGTTTACTCATGGCTGGTGTTTCTCACGATTTACGCACTCCGCTTACTCGTATCCGCCTTGCCACCGAAATGATGAACGATGAAGATGACTACCTTCGCGAAGGCATTATTTACGATATTGAAGATATGAATGGCATTATCGATCAATTTATTGAGTATTTACGCCACCACAAAACAGATGAGCTTGCTTGCGAAGATATAAACGCGCTAGTGACTGAAGTGGTTAATTGTGAGCTTAAACAGCAACGCGTTATTACCTTTAAAGGCAACCCCAGCGTGGGGCTTGTTCCGTTAAGTAGTGTGGCTATTAAGCGTGTAATTACTAACATGATTGAAAACGCGCTGCGTTATTCAGATGGCGATATAGAAGTATTAAGCTACTTTAATTCAAACAAAAAATACGTTGTGATAGCGGTAAACGATAGCGGCCCCGGTATACCAGAAAGCGAACTAGAATCGGTGTTTGAGCCTTTTAAACAAGGTGACACTGCGCGTGGTAGTGAGGGGAGTGGTTTAGGCCTTGCCATTATTAAGCGTATTATTGATATGCACGATGGTAAAGTTAAGCTAAAAAACCGCCCAGAAGGCGGCCTAAGTGCACAAATTTATTTACCTATAAAAATACAAAACTCTGCACAGTAAGCTGTGCAGAGTTGGCTATTTCCATAACGTTAATAGTATTAAAACTTAAAGTGCTTTAAAGCGGATTGCTGTACCACCACTTGTTGCTAGTTTTAAAGTTAGCTTATCGTTTGCGCTAACTACGCGCTTTTCGATATCTAAATCGTACGGATTGTTTTTCCATTCAGCGCTTTTACCGTCTTGGTATATGTGCGCTTCAAACTTTTTACCCTTTTCTAAAAAGTCGAGTTTTACCTCAATAGTTCGGGCTTTCTCGTCGGTTACGGCGCCTAAGTACCAATCGTTTCCTGAGTATTTATCGCGTTTGCGCTCTTTACGGGCAAAAACAATAAAGTCGCCCACTTCGCCATCAAGCGCAATACTTTGCTGCCAATCGGTTGGTACGTCTTGAATAAATTGAAATGCATCAGGCTTGGCTAAATAGTTTTTAGGTAAGTCGGCGGCCATTTGAATCGGGCTATACAGCACAACATAAAGTGCAAGCTGCTTGGCAAGCGTTGTTTGTGGGCGGTTTGTATCATCGCCTAAGCCATTAAAGCCCATATCAAAAATACCAGGGGTAAAGTCCATAGGCCCTGCCAGCATTCGGGTAAACGCCAGCATAGGAATGTGCTCTGGTGGGTTGGGCGGCGTGCCCCATGCATTAAACTCTTGGCCGCGTGCCCCTTCGCGGGCAATCCAATTTGGGTAGGTACGACGCAGGCCGGTGTCTTTTATTGGCTCGTGGGTGTTAATACTAATTTTATGTTTAGCAGCCAGCTTTACGTTGTAAAGGTACTCGTTAACCATAAATTGGCCGTCGTGCCACTCATGACGGGCAATGCCGTTTTCGTCTATGCGTTTTATGTTACCGCCATCCGCTACATAGCCCGTTTTAACTTGGCTTACGTTTGATTTTTCGTAAAGGGCAAAGGCATCCTCCATTTGGTCGCGATAGTTACTTACATTACCCGATGTTTCGTGGTGGCCAATTAACTGCACGCCTTTTTGTTTGCCGTATTGAGTAAGGGCCGCTATATCAAAGTCGTCGTAGGGTTGTGTAAAACTAAATACATCGCCATTAAAAAACCAGTCACCATCCCAGCCTATGTTCCAGCCTTCTACTAGTACGCCATCAAAGCCATATTCTGCGGCAAAGTCCATGTAGTACTTAGTGGTTTGTGTAGTGGCGCCGTGTTTTTCGCCGCTGCCCCAGGTTTGCGTGTTTATATGCATGCCCCACCAAATACCCACGTATTTGCCAGGTTTTACCCACGACACATCGCCTAGTTTATTAGGCTCGTTTAAATTTAATATTATGTCTGAATTGACTAAGCCTACCGCGCTGTCGGCAATTTGAATGGTGCGCCAAGGGGTATTAAATGCACCTTGTTTTTTAACGGCAATGCCGTCTGACCACGGTGTTAAATCGGCATTAAAAGTGCCTGGGCGGCGTTGATTAAGCACCATGCCTGCGTAATCAACTAAGGCTGCTTCATGAATGCTTATATGGGTACCGTCATTGGTTTTTAAGGTAAACGGCGTGTGTGCAAGGGGGACGTCATTTAATGCGGTGGTGTTGTAAACGTATTCGTATCGGTTCCAGCCGCGAGCGGGGATCCACCAGGCGGTGGCATTGTTGTTATTGTTAATGGCAAATTCGGTGAGCTCTTTGGTAATGTGTGTTTGCTCAAAGCCTGCTTGTTTTGGTACTTCGTATCTAAACCCAACGCCACTATCAAAAGCTCTAAAGCGCACTGTATAGGTTGCACCATTAGGCTCGTTTTTTGTAAATGTAACCGCAACTTCGTTGTGTTTATCAGTAACCGTTTGTCGCTCGCCCCAAGGCTGTTGCCACTGGGTATTTACGCTTTGCTGCTTAACATGGGTAATTTTAAAACCATCGCTAAATGCGGCTTGGGTTTTAAATTCAAAACCCAGGCGCGATGCGTTTATAGCTGGTTTGTTTTTAAAGCTAATAGCGTAGCTGGGTGTGCTATTTTCATCTGAAATAGTCACTTTTATTTGTGAGTTTGGTGATTCAACTACAGCGGTTTGTGCAAAGCTATTGCCAGCAAACGCCAGTAGTAAAAGTGCGGATGTTCTCATTGTGTGTCCTTTGATGAGTCGGTGGTGACCTTTAAGGATAATGGCAGTGAGTTGTTAATACGACTGTCTACATACGTATTCAATGTTTTAAAAAATAGAAAGAATTTAACGGTTTAATCGGTCTATAATGTAAACAAATTGATAATAGCGATTAGCCCCATGATAAAACCCTTACTAAGTGTGTTACTGCTATGTATGAGTACTTGCGCAGCAGCAACAACAATAACTATAAAAAATGCCAATAATCAGCCTTTAGCAAATGCGGTAGTGTGGCTAAGCGGGGCATCAATTCAGGCCGGCAATCAAGCAAGTAAAACCTACGCAATGAGCCAACAAAACCGCGAGTTTACGCCGCGTACGTTAGTTGTTCCGCAAAATGCAAAGGTAGAGTTTCCTAATGCCGACTCTATCATGCACCACGTTTATTCGTTTTCTAAAGCTAAAACCTTTGAGTTGAAACTTTACAAAGAGCAACCTAAAGCCCCCATAACGTTTGATCAAACTGGGGTGGTTGAGCTTGGCTGTAATATTCATGACTGGATGCTGGGCTATATTGTGGTGGTTGATAGCACCGTTTTTGCAATTACCGACGACAACGGTATGGTTAATTTAACTGCCCCTAATGGGCAATACAGCATGAGTGTATGGCATTCTGGCTTTAGCGATATAAGCAACGTAGAAACCCACAGCGTTAATGTAAGCGAGTCACCTTTACACTACACCGTAAAGCAGGCCATAGCCGAGCAAATAGACTTTGCTACGGATGAATTTGATGACTATTAAGCGCAAAAATACAGTATTACTTGGCTTAGTTTTTATGAGCCTACCGGCTTTTTCGCAGGTTAAAGGGCTTATTCAGGTACGTGCGGTTGCAAGCGACGACACACAAAGCTTTCAAGATGGCGGTATTGGTTTATATCGCCATGGAGATAGCAGTGATAGCATTTTGTTATCGCAAGGAATTATAGACTTTAAGGCCGATTTAAGTAGTGCGTGGAGCGCACATGCCGTTGTTAATGCTAATCAAGAGCCGAAAACCACATTAGGTTTAAGCCAAGCGTATTTACAGTATCAGCCGTTAGTAAACAGCCGTTATAAATGGCATGTAAAGCTTGGTGGGTTTTACCCTAGTATGTCGCTAGAAAACCCCGATATAGGCTGGACCTCGCCTTACAATTATACTAATTCGGCCATAAACAGTTGGCTTGGCGAAGAGCTTCGCACCATAGGTGGTGAGCTTAGCATTAAGCGCCCAGGTAAACGTTTTAATTCTAAGCATAGCTTTAGTGTGAGCGCTGCTATTTATAAAGGGAACGACCCAACAGGGACGTTGCTATCTTGGCGCGGCTTTGCGCTGCACGACAGGCAAACAACATTTAACGAAAGTGTACAATTTGCACCTATTGCGGCATTAAATAGTGACGAATTACGTTGGCAAGCTAACCAAGTGCTGCCTTTTGAAGAAGTAGATGGCCGCTTTGGCTACTATGCCGGTGTGCATTGGGATTATTTAAAACGCTCGCAGTTTAGGTTTTATTATTACGATAATAACGCCGATCCCAGCATTTTTAATCGCACAACAGGGCAGTATGCTTGGCATACTCGCTTTAGCAGCTTAGCGTGGTTATATAAATTTACAGGTAAAACCCGTTTGATTGCCCAGCTACTCGATGGTAAAACCGAAATGGGGGCTAATAAGCTTATTTATAACCGTTTTTATAGCCATTATTTAATGCTCAGCCATAAAGCGGGTAAGCATAGGTTATCGCTTAGGTATGATTATTTTAAAGTAGATGACGATGACACCACCGCGTTTGACCCTAACGCCAGCCACGGCGAAGGCTTAACAGCTACGTGGCGTTACCAATTAACCGATACGCTACAAATAGGTGTTGAAGGCTCGGCGCTGCATAGCTTTGTACAAAATAGGCCGGGTAGTGGGTTTGCTCAGCGAATATCGCAGCAGCAAATTATGCTCAACGCTCAATGGCGCTTTTAAAGTACAAAAAAGGGAGCTTTTAAAGCTCCCTTTTAGTTTCAAAAAAAGTGTGAATTATTTTTTATCAAATGCGCGTTTCATAAAGTTCGGTGTAGCAAGTGCGCCGTGATGAATACCGCTGTTGTAGTATTCGCTTTGTTGTGCAACTTGCTCGGCATCGGCTTCTCTAAAGCCATTAAATGCTTGTGATTTACGAGCAAGCGTTACTGACCATAAACCGCTTGGGTAAATTGGCTGTGGAAATGGCAGTGTTTGCAAGTCGTTAAAGCCCACACTTAGCATGGCCTCGCGCATTTCTACTAGCAGTGGCATATGCATTAATGGCGATTCGCTTTGCTGCACTAAAATACCACCAGGGCGTAATGCATTTAAGCAGCTAGTGTAAAACGCGTGGTTAAATAATCCCTCGCCTGGGCCTACTGGGTCTGTACCATCAACAATAACAACATCAATAGACTCGCCCGCAGCGTCACGCATGTATTTTATACCATCATCAAACATAACAGTTGCGCGTGCATCGTTGTTAGACTCACAAAGCTCTGGGAAGTATTTTAACGACATTTGCGTGACTACTTCGTCTATATCTATTTGCGTTACGGTTTCTACACCTGGGTGTTTTAAAACTTCACGTAATGTACCGCAATCGCCGCCGCCAATAATTACCACGTTTTTAGGATTTGGGTGCGCTAAAAGTGCAGGGTGGCTAATCATCTCATGGTAAAAAAAGTTTTCGCGGGTAGTTACCATAGTACAGCCATCGATGATCATTAAATTACCAAAGTCTGTGGTTTCGAACATTTCTACCTTTTGAAAAGGAGACTGTTTTTCATCCAACTTTTTGTTAATACGTAATGAAAATGCGCTGCCATCGCGGTCGCTAATTTCTGTAAACCACTTACTTTGATCTAAATTTGCCATAGTTGCTTTTACACTTTTTAAGTTGAGTATGAAAAAGGGGCAATTCTGCCAGTGCTTCGCGTTTTGCTCAATGAAATTTTAACTGCTTTGCCAATAAAGTTAGCCAGTATCGAGTTAAAGTTCAATTTTTGTTAGCGTAGGGGGTAGTGACGTATTAAAATGCGCCTTTATAGCTAATTGATTAAAGAAGAGTTGCCATGACTTGGGGTTTAGAAACAGCACGCGCTACATATAATGTTGCTCATTGGAGCGATGGCTATTTTGATATTAACGCACAAGGCGAGCTGGTTGCCTACCCAGATGGTGACCAATCTAAAAATGCGATTTCTTTAACGCAGCTCACAGAGCAATTTAAGCAGCAAGGTTTAACATTGCCGGTGTTGGTGCGCTTTACCGATATTTTAAAAAATAGAGTAGATACACTCACCCATGCATTTACCTTAGCGCGCAGCAGCCGCGAGTACCAAGGCAAGTACACGTGTGTATACCCTATAAAAGTAAATCAGCAACGCTCGGTGGTCAGTAAACTATTGGCGCACCCAAGTGGTTTAGTTGGCCTAGAGGCCGGTTCAAAACCTGAGCTTATGGCAATTTTAGGGGTAGCCGATAAACCCATTACTATTGTGTGCAATGGCTATAAAGACAGTGAATTTTTACGTTTAGCCTGTATTGGTCAAGCCATGGGGCACAGCGTTAAAATAGTCGTCGAAAAACTCTCAGAGCTGACGACCTTACTTGAAGAAATAGATAACCTAGGCATAGAGCCTGCCATTGGGATACGTATTCGCTTAAACTCAGTAGGCAAAGGTAAGTGGCAAAATACCGGTGGCGAAAAAGGCAAATTTGGCTTAACTGCAGGCCAAGTGCTTAGTGCTGTTGAGGTGCTTAAAAAGCATAATAAATTGCATCTAATGCAAATGGTGCATTTTCATATTGGCTCTCAAATTGCCAATATACGCGACATACACCGCGCCCTGCGTGAATGCGCGCGCCACTTTGCTGAACTTACCCAGCTAGGAGTGCCGCTTAATACAGTTGATGTAGGCGGTGGCTTAGGGGTTGACTACGAAGGCTCAGGCTCACGCAGTGCTTGCTCGATGAACTACACCGTTGAAGAATACGCACGTAATGTGGTTAATGCTTTTGCTGAGGTGTGCGACCAACATCAACTTACGCACCCAGCCATTATCACCGAATCAGGGCGTGCTTTAACAGCGCACCACGCGGTGTTAATTACCGATGTAATAGACGTAGAAAAAGCGCCAAATCATCCAAACCCAGAACCGCCACTTAAAAACAGTGCGCTAGTGCTTGATGAAATGTGGCAGTGTTTACAGCGTTTAAACCCGCGTATGGCGCTAGAGATTTACCACGATGCGATGCACTTATTTAGCGAAGCGCACGACCAATACGTGCATGGGTTAGTAAGCATGCTAGAGTGGGCGAAAATAGAGCAATTATACTTTACTATTTTGCACCGAGTACGCGCATCCCTTAGCAATAACGCGCGTGCGCACCGTGAGGTGCTTGACGATTTACACGAAAAGCTAGCCGATAAGCTATTTGTTAACTTTTCACTGTTTCAGTCGTTACCTGATGTATGGGGCATTGAGCAGTTGTTTCCGGTTATGCCTATCGAAAATTTAGATAAACCGCTTACCCAGCGCGCTATTATTCAAGATATTACCTGTGACTCAGATGGGCAAATTCGTGAGTACGTAGAAGGCGCGGGCATAGAAACCAGTTTACCTATACCTGAGTACCAACATGGCGAGCAATACCATATAGCCATGTTTATGGTGGGGGCTTACCAAGAAATTTTAGGTGATTTACATAACTTATTTGGCGACACCGACTCAGTGCATGTAGAGCTTAACGACGACGGTTATGTATTAACCAATGCCATTAAAGGTGATAGCGTTAAGGATGTATTAAAGTTTGTTGACTATGATAGCGCCATTTTGGCACAAAACTTTGAATTATTGGTCAACAAGCTAGCAGTGTCTGAGCAGTGTAAAGCAGGGTATTTAGCCGAGCTTAATGCCGGGCTTGAAGGTTATACTTACTTCGAAGATTAACCGTACACTCTCAGAATTAAAAGCGTCGCTGTTTGGCGCGCATTGTTTAAAGGAAAGTAAATAGATGTCAGTAATCCGCAGTGTATTAAGTATTATGCTTTATACAATCAACACACTTATTTGGTTTGTGCCTATTTTTGTTTGTGGGCTATTAAAATTAATCCCTATCAAGCCTATGCAAAAGCTTTTAAGCTGGGTTGCTAAACAGTGTGCCACTATTTGGGTGTCGGTTAATAGCATTAACCAACGCTTATTCACGCCAACAAAAATTAACGTTACCGGCCTTGAAGAAACCAAATTAAAAGACTGGTACTTAGTAATTGCTAATCATCAAAGCTGGGTAGATATATTAGTGCTGCAGCGTGTATTTAATCGAAAAATACCTTTTTTAAACTTTTTTTTAAAAAAAGAGCTTATTTACGTGCCAATTTTAGGTGTGTGCTGGTGGGCGCTCGACTTTCCATTTATGACCCGTACCAGTAAAGCACAGCTAAAAAAGAACCCAAAGCTACGTGGTAAAGACATAGAAACAACCCGCAAAGCCTGTGAAAAATTTAAAGAAATGCCAGTAAGCATTGTTAATTTTGTAGAAGGTACACGTTTTACAACACAAAAACATGCTCGCCAAAATAGCCCTTTTCCGCATTTATTAAAGCCAAAAGCAGGCGGGATCGCATTTGTAATGCAAGCCATGGGTGAGCAAATCTCTAAAGTGGTTAATGTGACCATTCATTACCCCGATGGCATCCCTACGTTTATGGACTTTGCCGGCGGCAAAGTGAAGCAAATTAATGTGCATGTAGACATTCGCCCAGTAAGCGAGGAGTTGATTGGTGATTACACTGGCGACTCTGAGTTTAGAGTTGGCTTTCAAAGTGAATTAAATCGTTTATGGGAAGAAAAAGAGCACACGCTTTTGCAGCTCGAACAAAACCATAAATAATAAGGTAATAAAAAATGGGCTTACAATTATGCTAAAAAAGTGGTTACCAAATTGGCTCAATGGCTTAATTGTAGGCTGCGTGATTTTTTCAAATGTAATCATTTTTGGCACCTTAGTATTAATGCTAGGGTTAATAAAGCTTGCCCTGCCTTTTTCTATAATTAACACCATACTGCATAGCGTGTACCGAGGCTGGTGTAATGGCAATCGGTTTGGTTTGTGGCTGGGCTGCGCCAACATAAAAGTAAACATAAACGGCGATGTAAATTCAAAAAGTTGGTACTTACTAATTTGTAACCACATGAGCTGGTTAGATATTGTGGTGCTTAGCTCAATTAATGTATTACCAGCACCAAAGTTTTTTTTAAAAGACGAATTAAAGTATGTGCCATTTATTGGCTCTGGCGCATGGGCTATGGGCATGCCTTTTATGAAGCGCGTAACTAAAGCGCAGCTTGCTAAAAACCCCAAGCTTAAAGGGCTAGATGTTGAGCGTACCAAGCAAAGCTGTCGTAATTTTAGGAATAATCCCACCACCATAATTAATTTTGTTGAAGGCACCCGCTACACGCACGCAAAGCATGCAAGCCAGCAAAGCCCGTTTAAACATTTACTCAAGCCCAAAGCGGGCGGGATTGCCTTTGCACTTGAGGTACTTGGCGAGCAATTTGACGCCATGCTAAATACCAGTGTGGTGTACAGCGGCAGCACAAGCCATGTTTGTCGTAATATTTTAAAGGGCGAGCTTGATTCAATTTATGTTTCTATTGATGTGGTTGCTATAAACCAGCAAATGTTAGGTAGTTACCAACACGACAAAGCATTTAGAAGCCACTTTCAAAAGTACGTTAATGAGCTATGGGTTGCTAAAGACGCGCAACTTGCCAGCATTTATGCCCAACACGATTTACCTGAGCCACCCATTTGTAAGGAAATAGAAACACTATGACCAATACCCACCTGCAGGAGCTAATCGCTCCTTGGTTTGAAAAAGTACCCGACGCAGATTTTTTAAGTGCAATTACTGCAGCCTCTATTGGTGTATTTTCGTTGTTAGTGGTGTATTTATTTACACGCCGATTAATGCTGCCAGGCATTCAAAAAGTGGTGACTAAGTTATCTCCAGAGCGCATAGGGTTACTTTCTCCGTTGCTCACAAAACTTAATAAGCGCATAGCCGGTATGCTATGTAGCGTGCTTTTTTTAGCAACCTTCGACAGCGTTTACCCTGTTAATGAGCTTAGTGCCGAAATACTAAAAACCATTGGCCAAGGTATATTAATTATTCATGTAGGCTTTATTTTTAGCAGCATTGTAAGCATTGCCGGCGCTATTTATAACCAGCTAGATTTTGCCCGCGAAGTGCCAATTCAGGGCTTATTACAAGTTGTTAAGCTGATCACCTTTATTGTGTGTGCAATTTTAATAGTCAGCATTGTGCTTGAAAAATCGCCTACCTATATTTTGTCGGGTTTTGGTGCGATAGCCGCTGTTACTTTATTGGTTTTTAAAGACACTATTTTAGGCTTTGTAGCCAGTATTCAAATTGCGGCAAACCGATTAGTTACTTACGGCGATTGGATTCAAGTAGAAAACTACGGCGCCGACGGTGAAGTAATAGACTTAGGGCTAAACACCGTAAAAGTGCGTAACTGGGATAACACCATTACGACTATTCCTACTTATATGCTGGTAGCAGGGTCGTTCAAAAACTGGCGAGGAATGCAAGAGTCTGGCGGGCGACGTATTAAGCGCTCGCTTAATATTGATATGCACAGCATATGCTTAGTAAGTGACGAATTTAGAAAACAAATAGATGCAGCTATACCACTGCACGAATATATACGTGTTGCCTCGCTGCCTGATCCGGTCTCTAACTTAGGCTTGTTTCGCCGCTACGCCGAGGGCTATTTAAAGCAGCATAACAGAATAAATACCTCACTGACGCTTATGGTGCGTGAGCTACAACCAATGAACCACGGCTTACCGATTGAGTTTTATTGCTTTAGTGAAGACAAACGCTGGATATCTTACGAGCATTTACAAGCTGAAATTATGGATCACTTATTGGCAGTGTTGCCAGTATTTGGCCTTAGAGCGTATCAAAGTGTTAGCGGGCAATTAAGCCCGCCTAATGCACAGCAAACCGATAAGCCGACCTTTAAAGTAATGGCAAATAGTGCTGAACAAGGCCCACACTAATAAATAAAGCTAATAGCCACCAAATAGGTGGCTTTTTCATTCTTAGCCATGCAAAAGCGGCAATAACCAGTGCAACCTGCCATAGGTTGTGAACGGCTGATGTCCAAATAGGTGAGTACAAAGCCGCCGCTAAAAAGCCAACTACGGCAGCGTTAAGCGCCGCAATAGAGCTTGCAAAGCGAGGTTTACTTGCCAGGTTTAACCAGCTTTTTTGAAACGCCAGCATTAATAAAAAACCCGGAGTAAAAATAAGTAGGGTTGCAGCTATGGCCCCTATTAAGGGTTGCTCTGAAGTGAGTTGCGCGCCTAAGTAAGTGGCTATTGTAAACATGGGGCCAGGGATAGCTTGAGCACTGGCATACGCACTTAAAAATTGATCGTTACTTAGCGCTGGTACGCCAGCTTGCAATACAGGCAATACCACGTGCCCGCCCCCAAACACCATAGCGCCCGCTTGGTAAAAAGGAGCAAACAAAGCAAGGTCATCACCTAAAGGTATAAAGCTAATAGCGAGTAGTAATACAAATAAGCCTAAAGGGAGCGACCTAAACGCGCTTTTAGTATCTGCTTTAGGCTCAGTCTGGGTGTTGAGTTGTAACAGAGGCCAAATTGCGCCTATAGCAGCGGCACTCACTAAAATAGCTATTTGCGTGCTAAGTAAAGGAAATAGTAATAAAGCCAAGGTACTCATTACTGCGATAAGCTTGAGCGCAGCGCTGGTACAAAAGCTTTTTGCCATAGTGAGTGTTGCATCGGCCACAATAACAACCGCAAACAGTTTTAAGCCCGCAATAATAGCAAAGTAAACAGCATCAAACTGATGCGCGCTTACCGCTAATAACAACATGATTAAAAAAGACGGTAAGGTAAAAGCGATAAATGCGGTAATGCCACCAATAACCCCCGCCCGCTCAACACCAATTGCAAAGCCCACTTGACTTGAACCTGGCCCGGGCAGCGCTTGGCTTAAACTAATAAGCTGCGCGTAGCGGGTATCGCTTAACCAGTTTAATGTGTCTACAAAGTGGCGTTTAAAATAGCCTAAATGGGCAGCAGGGCCACCAAAACTCATGCAGCCAAGTAAAAAAAACTGTCTAAAAATAGCGACTAACATTAAGCTCATATCCTTTTTTAAAGTTCATTAAATTGTCACAAAGGAGTATGACACTTTTATTAAATGCATACATTAATTCGTAATCTACAAATAATACCAATCCACTTAATTAAGTGGATTGGTATAAAGCGAACTGCTTTTAACATGCTCTTCATAGTTTGTTCATACATGTATTTGCATACTCGCTTTATAATTCTTAATGAATAGGACATCACATGACTTTAACTAAATCACTTTTAAGCGTAACCGTAGTAGCTGTATTGCTAAGTGGTTGCGAAATGAACAACACAGGCAAGGGCGCCGCAATTGGTGCAGCCGCAGGTGGCGTATTAGGTAAAGCAACGGGTAATCATAAAGACAAGCGTATCTTTATTGGTGCTGCTATTGGCGCACTAGCGGGTGCTGCTGTAGGTGATTACATGGATAAGCAAGAAGAAGCGTTTCGTGATGAACTAGCAGGCTCAGGGGTTGAAGTTGTACGTGAGGGCGATAACTTACGTTTAGTTATGCCATCTAATATTACCTTTGCGACAGACCAATCTTATATTTCATCAGGTTTTAACGATACTCTAAACGCCATTGCTAAAGTAATGAACAAATACGAAAAAACCTACCTAAGCGTGGAAGGTCACACAGATAGCACAGGTAAAGACAGCTACAATATGAACCTGTCGCGCGAGCGCGCACAAAGCGTTAAAAATTACTTAGTGAACCAGCAAATTATGGCTGCACGTATTAGCACTACAGGCTACGGCGAAACCCGCCCAATAGCCACTAACGATAGCGCTAACGGCCGAGCTCAAAACCGCCGTGTAGAAATTCAAATAGTGCCAAACACAGAAGGTTAGTTTTTGTTGAACTGCAATTCACAAAGACGCTGATACAAAGGGGAGCTTGCTAGCAATTGCTGGTGGCTCCCTGTTGCTTTTATTTCTCCATTTTCCATTACTACAATCACATCGGCATGTTTAACCGTGGCCAGCCTATGGGCAATAATTAACGTTGTTCTATTTTGCATTAAATGCTCAAGCGCGGCTTGTACGTGGTGCTCACTTTGCGCATCGAGTGCACTGGTGGCTTCATCTAAAAGCAGTATTTCTGGGTCTTTTAAAATAGCGCGTGCCAATACAATACGCTGCTTTTGACCACCCGATAGCCTTACGCCTTGCTCACCTAAAAAGCTGTTATAACCTTGCGGTAATTGCTTAATAAATTCATCGGCATGAGCATGTTTTGCGGCCGTATATACTTGCTCGTCAGTGGCGTTTGGGTTGCCGTAACGAATGTTATGCATTACGTCTGAGCTAAATAAAATAGGGTTTTGTGCCACCATGCCCATTTTGTCCCTCAGGGTGGTAAGCGATATGTCTTTAATATTTACATCATGAAATTTAATCGCGCCGTGAGCAGGGTCGTAAAAGCGCTGTAGTAATTCAAATAACGTCGTTTTACCTGCGCCAGAGGGGCCTACAATAGCCACTGTTTTACCTTGCTCTATTGTTAAACTTATTTTGTTAAGTGCGCTTACATCGGGGCGAGATGGGTAGTTAAAGCTAATATTTTCAAGTGCAATGGCGGGGCTGTCAGTCTTTATTAATAGCTTTTCGTCTTGTGGAGTGACAGGGTTTTCTATTTCACTTTTAACGGCCAGTAATTCAAGTAGGCGCGCTGCCGCCCCAGCAGCTCGTTGTAGCTCGCCGTAAACCTCGGCTACGGTAGCCACCGACATGGCCACCATAATGGCGTAAAACACAAATGCACCTAGCTCGCCACCTGTCATGGTGCCTGCCAGTACATCACTACCGCCTACCCAGAGCATTACGCTAATCGCACTAAAGGTTAAAAATATTACCGCAGCAATTAAAAAAGAGCGCTGTTTAATACGGCTTTTGGCAACGTTAAAGGCTTTTTCTGTTTCAAGTGCAAAGGCGTGTTGTTCACGCTGTTCGTGGCTATAGCTTTGTACTACTTTAATATTTTGAATGATCTCGCCGGCATAGGTGCTTATATCGGCTATTGCATCTTGGCTAGAACTTGCAAGTTTGCGAACCTTTTTGCCAAATACCATCATCGGCACTAATACTAGCGGCACACACGCAACCACTACGAGCGTAAGCTTTAAGTTAGTCACTAATAGCATTACCAAGCCACCCACTAACATTAATGCACTGCGCAGCGCCATAGAAAAGGAAGAGCCAATAATCGATTGCAGCAAGGTGGTGTCGGTTGTTAAGCGCGACATAAGCTCGCCACTGCGGTTTTCTTCAAAGTAACTTGGGTGCAAGGTAACAATGCGATTAAACACCGCTTTGCGAATATCGTTACTGACTCGTTCGCCAATCCACGACATTAAATAAAAGCGGCTAAAGGTGCCCACGGCCAATAAACTAATTAAACCAATAAGCACTAATACAGCTTGTTGTAGCTGCGCTTGGGAGCCAGCAATAAAGCCATGATCTATGACAAACTTAACCCCTTGGCCTAATGATAAGTTAACACCAGCGGTGACTAAAAGGGCGCCAAGTGCGGCCACTACCATCCATTTATACGGTTTAATAAACGCAAAAATAGGTAATAAACTACTAAAAGCGGCTTTTTCGGGCTTAGGGCTTGTTTTTGACATAGTGGATTCTTTTTAAAGGTTAAGGTATAGATATGGCACTAAGATAATAAAAATCAATACTTTTAAACATTAGCATCAATAAGGAAACGTTATGACTACTGCAACCGTAAGTGGAGAATTTAATGTAAATCTGGCCCCAATAGAAGGCTACGCAAGCGGCCAAAACGGCGTTAATTTAGGGCGTATGTCGATAGATAAAACATTTAAAGGTAGCTTAAATGCCACCAGCCAAGGCGAAATGCTAAGCGCCATGACTCCTACACAAGGCAGTGCCGGTTATGTTGCCATAGAGCAAGTAATAGGCGAGCTTGAAGGTAAACAAGGCAGCTTTGTATTACAGCATTTTGGTACTATGGATAAAGGCCAAGACAGCCTAATTTTAAATGTAATTCCCGATTCAGGCACTCATGAGCTAGAAGGGTTAACGGGCAGTATGAAAATACGTATTGAGCAAGGGATTCACTACTACGATTTTGAATACACCTTATAATACCAATCCGCAATATTACTTAATCATTTTGCGGGCCTAAACGTGTCGCTACCTGCGTTAAAAAATTCTAATTTAGAACAACTAAATAGCGAATTTTTTGCCTAGCTATCAACACGTTTTTCCGTCCTCAAAAAAGATCACTTAAATAAGCGAATTGGTATAAGATACACAAGGATTAAAATGCAAAAAGTAATCGAATTTAGAAAGACTCGTTTTTTGGGGGGCGTAGATATAGCCGCACTGAATGACCGCATACAGGAATTAAATCAAGATGGCTGGAAAGTAATAAACGCAGTGCCAATAACCGGTTTTTATGGGCAAGTGCATGGTTATACATTATTTATTGAAACTGACGAGCTTTAAATGACATTTACAGTATGGTTAAGCCTAGCGGCTATTTGTATGATGGGTGCAATGTCGCCAGGGCCAAGTTTAGCGGTGGTTTTAAAGCACTCACTTAACGGCAGTATGAAAAACGGAATGCTTGCCGCGCTCAGCCATGGTACCGGTGTTGGGTTATACGCAGGTGCATCGTTATTAGGGCTAGGCGCTTTAATGATGCAGTTTCCGACTGTTTATCAAATATTAGTGTATTCAGGCGCAGCTTATTTGGCGTATTTAGGTATAAAAATATTGCTAGCAAAACCGAGCAATAACGAACTTGAAGTACAAAAAAGTGAAGTAAGTGCTGGCCAAGCTTTACAAGATGGCTTTGCTATTGCCTTTTTGAACCCCAAGCTCGCTATTTTCTTTTTAGCCTTGTTCTCGCAGTTTATTGACCCTCAGCTACTAACTTTAAGCGTGGGCATAATTATGTGTTTAACCGTGTTTGTAATTGATACCGGCTGGTATTTGCTGGTGGCGTTGCTGACAGAGGTTTCAAAAAATCGCTTTGGCTTTACCAAGCAAAGTCCGTGGCTTGATAAAATACTGGGAGTCGTATTTATTGCCCTTGCGATAAAAGTGGTGCTAAGCCTTTAAAGCGCGTTCCCGATACAGAGGCGCGTGCCTATATGCCCCTGCAGCCTAACCCTCATGCCCTGCATACGTATTCATCACATTAATTTTACCTTTTGGTTACAATTTGCTGGTTGTGTTTTAAACAATACAGCAACACCTGACAACAATAACTCAAAGGTTCACACACATGGACAAGTTTAAACTAAGTGCACTTATGCTGGCTTTATTTGCCGCTAATAGTGCATTGGCTGCAAACGAAGACTTAACAAATCAATCACCCAGCACACAAGCTGAAGATTTAGAAATTATTGAAGTGCGAGGCTTTAGTCGCAGTTTAATTCAATCTTTAAATCAAAAGCGTTTTAGCGATACGGTGTCAGAACAAATTTCTGCCGATGATTTAGGGGCACTGCCTGATATTTCAATGGCCGATGCACTTACACGATTACCTGGTATTTCAGCGGTGCGAACGGGTGGGCAAGCGGCGCAAATTAATATACGCGGGCTGTCGGGCGGGTTTGTATTTTCAACACTTAATGGCCGCGAGCAAGTATCTACAAGTGGCAGCCGCAGTATTGAGTTTGACCAATATCCGTCAGAATTAATTAGCTCTGCGGCGGTATACAAATCGCCAAAGGCATCGCTTATTGAAGGTGGCGTGGCCGGTACCGTAGAGCTTGAAACCGCCAGTCCACTTAATAATGATCAAACGCATAAATTTGTAGCTAATGTGCGTGGTATGTATAACGACCGCGCCTCAGAGGTATCGGATGCCACAGAATTTGGCGACCGGATTAGTTTTTCGTATCAAGGCAAATACCTAGACGACACGTTAGGCGTAGCGCTAGGCTATGCGCGTTTGTTTCAGCCAAGTGTAGCAACGCAGTTTATTGGCCTTGCGTACAACGACACAAAAGACGTTGATGGCGCAGCTAACGACACCAATGGCCCTTTAGCTAACCCAGAAAACGAATACATTAGCGAAGGCTTTGAGCTACAGCATTTAGGCGGCGAAGAAACCCGTAATGGTTACTTAGCAGCTATAGAGTGGGCGCCGGTAGATAACTTTACATTAAAAGGTGATGCGTTTTTATCGCGCTTTGATAAAGAGTCATTTGCTCGCGGCCTGAGGGTTAAATTAGGCGGGCCAACAGCTGCATATGCTAACGCTCAGCTTGATGGTAATGCCGTAATAGGCGCAGCGGTTAACCGCACTTCGCAAAGTTATACCCGCGTTGAAATAGTGAACGACGACAACCAAGACTTTGACGAAGTAGACAGCTTTGGCGTGAATGCCGATTGGCAGGTAACCGATAGACTAAACGTAAATGCCGATGTGTCGCTTTCTCGCGCAAAAAGTAATTTTAGAAATGGCTTACTGTGGAGTTTAGTAGCTGAAGATGCCAATGCAGAAACGCCAGTATTTGATAACAACGTAGCAATTAACTATCAATTAAATGGCTTAAATTTACCTGACGTTGGGTTTAATCAGGCGCCCGCCTTTAGTGATATAGACCGTGTAATGGTCAGCAAATATGGTATTTACCCAGATCAAACAGAAGATGAAGTAACGGCATTTAGACTCGATTTTAAATACGAGCTAGAAAGCGATATTTTTAGCTCAGTAGAATTTGGTGCGCGCTACTCAGATAGAGAGTACAGCCGTAAACGCTCGGTATTTGAGTACGGTAACGACGGGGCGTTTTCAGCAACGCAACCCCCTTTACGTTTAACCGACGATATGGCGTCAGTGGTTGACTGGCAGGGCGAGTTTAGTTATTTCCCATCGTATTTAGCCATTGATTTAGATAAAGCACTTAACGCATGGTTTCCAGATGGTACGCCAGAACCCGTTCAAACATGGGGCAATGCCGATGGCGTAGACGACGCGCAAGGTTACACAACTAACTATTCGTGGTCAGTGCTGCAAAGCGGCTCGGTGTTTGAAGATGTGCTAGCCGCGTACGTTATGGTAAACATTAACACGCAAATTGCCGGCCTTGACCTATCGGGTAATGTGGGTATACGCCGTATCGAAACCGACCAATCTGCAACGGTACTAGAGAACGTAGCAGGCGATGCACGCTTAGGTGCGCAAAATATTGTTGATGAGAACGGCATTGTAAATAATTTATACGCACCTAATGTATTAGGCACTAAATACACCGACTACTTACCATCATTAAATTTAAACCTGCAACTTAACGATAATTCACTTGTACGCTTTGCTGCGGCTAAAGTAATGTCGCGTGCGCCAATTAACCGCTTAGCGGGCGATGCCAGTGCAAATGTGAGTGATGATGGGATTATTAATGGTTCAAGTACTAATAACCCATTTTTAAAACCCTTTTATGCCGACCAATACGACTTATCTTACGAATATTATTTTGAAGAAGGTAACGGCACTATCGCTGCGGCGTTATTTTATAAAAATATAGACTCGTTTGTTGAAACCTTATCAATCGAAAACTTCGACTTTAAAGGCAACGGCTTTAACGTTCCTGATTTTATAGAAGACCCCGTTAGTGGCGAGCAAGTTGCCACAACTAACGGTATTTACACCACGGCAGTTAATAACGGTGAAGGTGGCTACATTAGAGGGCTAGAGCTTGCGTATACGCAAGTGTTTAGCTTTTTACCTTCGCCATTTAATGGCTTAGGCGCTAACGCAAGTTACTCATACACAGAAAGTGAAATTGAATCGATTACCAGTTTAGGGGGCGATACATTAGCGCAATCTTTACCTGGGCTGTCTAATAACGTGCTTAATGCCACAGTGTTTTATGCTTTAGACGATTTTGAAACCCGCCTTAATGTGCGTTACCGCGATGAATTTGTATCGGAGCAGGTTGCCATTAACGAGCAAGTAGTTAATTTTGATGCCGAAACCGTAGTCGACTTTCAAACCTCTTATCGCTTTAGCGACTCGCTAACAATGCTTTTGCAAGTTAATAACTTAACCGATGAACCAACCCAAAGTTACTTTGGCTCAGAGCAACGAACAGGGACGACTCAGTACTTTGGTCGTCAGTTCTACCTTGGTTTTACATACAGTCATTAATTAGCAAACGGAGCGTTTAAAAATGAAAATTATAACTATGCCTAAATATTTGCTAATAACGTTAGCGTTAATGCTATTAGCAGCGTGTGGTGGAACAGATGAAGTTGAATCTGGTGAACCATTACTTACCTGTAATGTGCCACAAGTCCCTAATGAAGCGGGGACACAATGTGTCGATCCCGAACCTATATCATGCCCTGCACCGACAGTACCTGATGAAAATAACGAAAGCTGTGTGGTTGGCGCCGACCCAACCCTGCCAGACCCTGTGGTATTTGCAGGGGAAGGAGAGGCGGTTTTATTTTACAACCGCTTAGCCGATGATAACTACGAAGGCTACCGATTACATTCGTGGAATAACGAGGTATGCGATGCTTATGCACCGCCATTTGATACCAGCGATTGGGCTAACGGCCACGAGTACGATGGTATTGACCCTAACTACGGTGCGTATTGGATAATTAATCTTAAAGAGGGTTATAACGAATGTGCCAATTTTATTATTCATATTGGTACAGAAGGGTCAGGTAAAGCGTTTGGTGATGTGGATTTAACTATGCCGCTGATGCAAGACGATGAAACCTTTCAACGTATGAACTTTACCATTCATGGTGAGCCTTCGGTGTTTGAATACCCTATTTTAAGTTTGGGCGAACGCGCAGTTGCTATAACAGGTGCTTCAGCGCATTGGATTGATTTAAATACTATTTTGTATAAACCAAGTAACGAGCTTACAAGCCTAATTAAGTTGCATTCATCAGCTACGGCTCAGCTTGAAGTGGATATTGATACTGGTTTAAACGGCGATACTGTTACGCTGCAATCAAGCAGTTTAACTGATGAGCAAGCGGCAAAAGTACCGCATTTAACCACTTGGAACGCTTACGAAGGAAGTTGGGATACAAACACGGCTAAAGCGCTTATAAAGTCGCAGCTTGTTATTGCCGGTTACGATAGTGAAGGTAAGCTGCTAGAAGCAAGCTATGTGCAAACCGCTAAAGCACTCGATGCCCTTTACACACAAGGCGAAGACGACGCTAACGAAGCTGTACTTGGCGTAACTTATGGCAATAACGCGATTGATGTAACTGTGTGGGCACCCACTGCTAATAACATGGTGCTAAACGTGTTTGATGATGCAAAAACACAAGTGCACTCTATACCAATGACATTAAATACACAGACAGGTATTTGGCAAGCAAGTTTAGATATGCAATACGACCGCCATTACTACCGCTTTAATTTTGATGTTTACCACCCACTGACTCAGCAAATAGAGTCGCTTTGGAGTACAGACCCTTACTCACTCAATGTATCTACCAATGGTTTATACAGCCAGCTGATTAATTTAGCCGATGATGACACTAAACCAGAAGGCTGGGATGAGCGTATCGTGCCTACTATTACTAGCCCAGAAGATGCGGTTATTTATGAAGGCCACGTACGTGATTTTAGTGTGCGTGATCAGTCAGTAAGCGAAGCAAACCGCGGTAAATACCTTGCATTCACTGAACTTGAAAGCGTGCCAATGCAGCACCTTAAGCAATTAGCAGATAAAGGCTTAACACACTTTCATTTACTGCCAGTGACTGATATTGGCACCATTGAAGAGGATGCCTCACAGCGTGTGGAAATTACAGACACCTTAGGTAAATTATGTGAGCGTATTAACGATGAAGCTGATGCATGTAAAATCGAAGATAAAAACAGCACCATTGTCGATATTATGCAAAGTTACCTCCCTGGCTCAGATGATGCACAAGCATTAGCCAGTGCGATGCGTGATTTAGACGGCTTTAACTGGGGTTACGATCCGCATTACTTTATAGCGCCTGAAGGCTCGTATGCCTCAAGCCCAGAGGGCATTGCCCGCGTTAAAGAAACCCGCGCTATGGTGCAATCACTGCAAGAAGTAGGACTTCGTGTTGTACTGGATGTGGTTTATAACCACACAACATCATCGGGTATTTGGGACAAGTCGGTATTTGATAAGCTTGTACCGGGTTATTACCATCGCTATAACGAAGTAAGTGGTGAAATAGAGCGCTCAACATGTTGTGAAAATACAGCTACAGAGCATGTAATGATGGATAAGTTTGTTACTGATTCATTAGTTATTTTAGCGCGTGAATTTGGCTACGACAGTTTTAGATTTGATGTTATGGGGCATATGCCTAAATCATCAATATTAGCTGCGCGTGAAGCCGTGCAAGCAGTTGACCCAGATAACTATTTTTACGGTGAAGGCTGGGATTTTGGTGAAGTAGCTAACAATCGTTTATTTACACAAGCTAAACAGGCTGATATGGCAGGCTCAGAGGTGGGTACATTTAATGACCGTATTCGTGAAGCCGTGCGTGGTGGTGCAATGTTTAGCAATAACCCGACAGATGGCAACCTAGCCGAACAAGACACGTTACGGTTATCGCTGGCGGGCAACTTACAAAATTACATTCTAAAAGACTTTAAAGGTAATTCATCTAAAGGTAATAGCTTTACTTGGAATACTCAGCCAACGGCGTATGCACTAGACCCTGCCGATAGCATTCATTACGTATCAAAACACGATAACGAAACACTGTGGGATCAGTTGCAATACAAACATGCATCAAGCATGAGTATTGAGCAACGTGTGCGCGCGCACAACATGGCATTATCTATTCCACTTATGAGCCAAGGCATTCCTTTTATGCAATTAGGCGCTGATTTACTGCGTTCTAAGTCAATGGATCGTGATAGCTATAATGCCGGTGATTGGTTTAATGCTGTTGATTTAACCAAAGAGAATAATAACTGGAACATTGGTTTACCAAACGCAGAGAAGAACCAAGAAAAATGGTCTGAAATTATGCCTATATCTGCTAATCCAGATGCACAGGCAATGCCGCAAGACATAGCTTATGCAGGCGATGTATTTAACGAGTTTTTACAAATACGTAGCAGCAGCCCACTATTTAGATTAACCACAGAGCAAGATGTCATTGAGCGAGTGGGTTTTCATAACGTAGGTAAAGCGCAGCAACATGGCTTAATTGTAATGAACATTGATGATGGCGAAGGATTAACAGACTTAGACCCAGCATTTGATGCGCTTGTAGTGGTGATTAACGCAACCGAGCAAACCCTTAGCCATACTATTGCCACGGCAGCGGGTTTTGAATTACACGACGTATTAAAAAACAGTGTTGATGCAAGCATGGCCAGCGCCAATTTTGCCCAAGGCGATAACGAAGGCACATTTACTGTACCGCCTTACACACTAGCTGTTTTTACTAAAAACCAAGGTGAGAGCCAAGGTGTTGGTTTAAGTGCAAATGCGACCGTAGGCGCGCCTGATGTAGTACCTTATGGCAGCACCGCTGTGTTTGTGCGCGGAACTTTAAATGACTGGGGCACACGTGATGCATTTGAATATATTGGCGAGGGTGAATACCGTATAGCAATTGCGCTAAGCGCTGGCGACTACGAATTTAAAATTGCCTCAGAAGATTGGTCTACAGTTGATTTTGGTGCGCTTACTGACGCTGATAAAGAGGTAGTTGAAAATCAAAGTGAGCCATTAACGCGCTCAGGTGCAAACATGACCTTCAGCGCTGCCATTGATGCAACCTATGTATTTTCGCTTGATGCTTCAAACCCAGAAAATCCAACGCTTACTTTATACAACGAAGAGCCATTTGTAGGCACTGCTATTTATGTGCGCGGTACGCTTAATGATTGGGGAGTAACCGATGAGCTAAGTTATAAAGGTAAAGGCATTTACACCTTTACTAAAACACTGAGCGCTACAAGCTATGAATTTAAAGTAGCGTCAGAAGATTGGAGCACGGTTGATTATGGCTCGGCTGAGGGTGATGCCAGCGTAATGGTTGGCACTGCTGAGCAGTTGTCGGTTGCGGGCGCGAATATGACCATAGACATTGCTGAGGAAGGTGAATACCAGTTTATATTTGACGCCAGTGATTTAAATAACGTAACGCTAAAAGTGCTCAACGGCGAAATGTTTGCACAAACACCGGTATTTATTCGCGGCAGCTTAAATGACTGGAGTACTGATAACCCGCTTATGTACGAGGGTGATGCAATTTACTCTGCTTCTATTGAATTAGAAGTGGGCGACTACGAATTTAAAGTAGCGTCTGAAGATTGGAGCACAGTGGATTACGGTGGAGCAGGCGATACGCCGGTAGTGGTAATTGATGAACTAACACCACTTGAAGCGGTAGGTGCCAACATAACACTGAATATTACCGAACAAGGTACCTACACGTTTAATGTAATAGGCCCAGATAGAGAAAATGTAAGCATACTTATCAACAAGCAGTAGCAGTTATATTTTCCCAAACCTAAGCCGAGCATAGCCCTGTATGCTCGGCTTTTTTAATGCCTAATTAATACCCAACAAAAGGGGGGGGTTAAAAACGATAGTTAACCGACATCATCACAGTCGTGGTGTTATCGGTATCAATAATGGGTGAGTCTTCAATATCAGAATCGAGCTGCTTATAGTTAACCATGGCATTTACGTTCCAGTTTCTATTAATGTAATATATTAAAAATAAACCCGCATTGTAGTTAACCGTAGAACCAAGTTCGTAAGGCGCATAGGTGGTAGATTCGCCCTGTGCTACACCATAATAATAGTTAGATACATCACTGCTATTTAGCTCAACGCCTACAGAAGGAACGAGCATTAGTTGTTTAGATAACTTAATAGGGTAACTGTAATTGGTTTTAAATTTAGCGCCATCGCCGTGGCCTATTACATCATGAGTAGCACTGGCGCTTATTTTACCAAAGCTTGCAGTGTAACTAACCTGCGTACCAGCGTAGAGTGATAGCTTTCTATCGTCTAAGGCTTTTATGGCTGCAAAGTCTGAATCTGAGGTATCAAAGTTATCACCTGGCTCTAAAACTAATGACCAATTAAAACCTTGCTGCTCCACTAATTTATAATCAAGCGACAAACCTTTAAAACTAAGTCTTTCGCCTTCGTAAGTAATGATAGGTAAAAATAGCGTTTCACTGTCGGTACCCGCATAAGGTGAGCTGGTAGAAATGACACCGCCCCCTAATGAAAACTGCGACTCAGCTTGCGCAGTAATACTGCCAAGTGCAAGTGTGCCAACTAATAACCGGAGTGAGTTTTGTATATAAGTGTTCATAGGAGCCTTGGTGTTAAGTAAAAAGTGAAAATTGTTTGCGATAAGTAAAGTGTGCCGCAACGCTATTAGGCTTTAGTGTAGCTATATTTTTGATTGGCGTTTGTAAGAGAGTGTATGAAAGTTTATCTGAATGTAAGTGGCTAAATTGCATTGAAGACGTTGATCACATAAGTTTAATAAAGGCATACGTTTGATTAGATTAATAAAATGGGAATGAGGATAAACCAATGAGCAACCCTATTTTAAAAAGTGCCAGCTTTGATCCCAAAGTGAAGCAATACTGGATGACCATGGCATGCTTTTTTAGTGCCGTTGCATTAGTGACCATTCCACTTATACCTGTGGTGTTATTTGTTGTATGGCTGGTGGCAGGTAAAATATTGGCCGCTATGTCGGCGCAATTACTCACGCAAAAGCTGGTTGTTAAACGCGGCATTTTATTTAAAGAAGAAAAATCTATACCACTTGAAAAAATAACCGATGTGGGGCTGAACCAAGGGCCGCTTATGCGCTTTTTTGGGTTATACCGGTTAAGCTTTGAAACTGCAGGGCAGTCGGGTCATGGTGCATTGGTGTCATTACTTGGTGTTGAAAATGCCAGTGAGTTTAGAGAAGCCATACTTGAGCAAAAAGATAACTTAGCTGCGCAAACCCCTAAAACACAGGAGCTTGCTGAAGATCACCTCAACCAAGCATTACTTGCTCGCTTAGTTGAGGTAGTAGAGCGCATAGATACGCGTTTGGCAGCTTTAGAGGCGAAGCGTTAAGCGTTTTGTAATTGAGCCTGACCTGCCAGCATACTTAGCTCTTTGGTACGGCTTTCAACAACCTGATATTCGCGCGCTTTAATTGTACTTATATAATTCCACTTAGCACTGGCTTTTGCAGGTGTAAATGTAACGGTTAAATAGCCGCGCTCCACTAAATTATTATAAGCAAGGTCATCAACTAATAAGGCAATTACTTGCTCTATTTGCGCTACGGTTTGTGCATCTTGTGTGTTTAGCGCTAAATATTCTTCAAGCCCTGGTGATGAAACCGATGCCGTTGCAAATTCCACCCCAGCATTTTGTGAGGCTGCAATAGGGTTACTGGCATCAGTTTTAAGCTGTCCCGCCCAGCCGTTATGAGTATCTCCGGCTAAAACTACTAAGTTTTTTTGTGCTGCAATAGCGGTGCCTAATAATACTTCTCGCTCGTAGGCGTAGCCATCCCAGGCATCAAGGTTATACGGTATGGTGGTTTGAACACGGGCAAGCTCTGCCTCGGTTACACTTGGGTCGCCCGCTAATACACGGCCTTTAATTTGCGCCAGCTCTGCAAATAATACATTGGCCTGTGCGAGCAATTCACTTGGATCGCCTCCGTTTGCCTGAGCACTTTGTAAGCTAGCAAGTAGTAACATGACCTCTACTGGTAAGTGCATTTTTGTCATTAGCACTTGTTGCCCTAATACTTGCCACTGTGTGCTTGAGGTAGTGATGGCATCACTAAGCCATGTAAGTTGTTCACTGCCTAATAATGCACGGTCTGTTGCGCCTATTGCTGCAGCAAATGCGCTTTGCCCTGCAGGGGAGGTAAGATCAAAATCACTATAGTTAAGCTGCTCATCACGCGCTAATACACGGGTATCTAGCATGTATAAAGAGACTAAATTACCAAACTCAAAGCGTCGGTAAATACGTTCTTTGTCGGCTACATTACGAATTGGCATCCACTCAAAGTAGGCTTGTAGTGCATTGAGTTTACGTTGGCTAAATTCGCCTTCACCTTCGTTATGGTTTTCTGCGCCTTCGCGCCATGTGTCGTTGGTGATTTCGTGGTCGTCCCACACTGTTATAAATGCACAGTGGCTATGGGCTGCTTGTAAATCGGCATCGAGGCGATAATTTGCATAGCGTTTTCTATAATCGGTCAGTGCGATAATTTCGCTGCTGTTATCTAATGGTAGCAGTCGGTCTAGCTGTGCGGCGTCTTCGGTTGCATAACCCGTATTGCTGTATTCGTATATGTAATCACCTAAGTGCAGTACCGCATCTAAATCGCTTTGCTTAGCAATTTCGCCATACACATGAAAATACCCGGCAGGGTAATTTGCGCACGATACAACGGCTAATTTCACCTGATCAACCGCACCGACAGGAAGCGTTTTACCTTGTCCGATAGGGGAGGTTTTTCCGTGTGCATTAAAGCGATAGTAATATACGGTATTGGCATCAAGCCCTTGTAAATCAACTTTAAGAGTAAAGTCGGTGGTATCACCGATATGTGCTTCACCATCGTGAACAATATTTGTAAAGCTTTGGTCGGTGGCGGCTTGCCATTGTACTTTTAACGATTTAGTTGTTACATCGAGTGGGGTTACACGGGTCCAAATAATTAAGCTATCGCTTAGCGGGTCGCCGCTGGCAACGCCGTGGTCAAAGCTAACGGGAGTGTCGTCATCATCGTCAAAACGACAACCTGTTAAACCAAGTGATAATACGGCAGCGCCAAATCCTGCTGCCGATGCTTTTAAAAAACTTCTCCGTGTAAATGCCATTGCTTTGTACCTGTAAAGTGTAAAAAGCAAAGTGTAGGCAATTTAGGTTACTTTTTTGTGAAGCAATTAAAAAACTTCACTTACTTGCGTTGCATTACACGTAATAACAGTAACGTTTTCGTAGCCTACGCGGGTTAGCGCTTCTGCACCTAAAGTGGCGCGGGCACCGCTGGCACAATGTAAGTAAATAGGGCGTGCAGCGTCTTTTTCTATTTCCATTAGCTTCATTTCGAGTAATCCGCGTGGAATATTTATTGCCCCTACCGCAGCTACATTGGCATGCTCAGCGGGTTCGCGTACATCAATAAGTAAACCTTTATTTTGTTCTAACTCTTGCTTAGCTTGCGCTGCATCAATACGGCGTTGGTTAGGTGTGATAATTTTTAGTAAATCAGGAATTGAAGTAAGCATTAGTCTGTAAATCCTCTTTTGCGCAAAAAAGTCATTAATGGGCACCATTTAGTGTAGGCGGATTGCACTAAGTTAATACCAATAAATAACGTTAAAAATTGAAAGTTACTATCAACAAAGTAGCTTAAAAGCACAGAAATTGTAACGGCACTTCCGCCAATTAAGAGTATGGCGTCACTTATTTTCATGAATTGACCTTAATATTAGTTTTTTCTAATGTTAATTATATTAGAACTTACTAATGTAAAAGTCTATAATTAAAACACGCAAAATAATTAAGTATCACAATGAATATTGAACAACTTGCAGAAAACGCTCAGCAGGCAGAGCAATTTTTAAAATTAATGGCAAATAAAAACCGTTTAATGATTTTATGTAGTTTATTGCAAGGTGAACAAAGTGTGGGTGAGTTAAATCAAAATGTTCCGTTGGCACAGTCTGCTTTGTCTCAGCATTTGGCGAGTTTACGTAACGCCCAGCTAGTGGCAACTCGCCGTGAGGGACACACAATTTATTATTCGTTAATCGACCCAAAGGTTGAGTCGATTATTACGTTACTATACGAATGGTTTTGTAAGCAAAGTACCGCTGAGTAAGTTGCTTTAAATAAAAGTGGCAATCTCATCAAGCGACTTTTTATCAAGTGCATGGGCAGGTACAGTTGCATCGTCACTTGGGTAGCCCGCAATAAGTAACATGTAAGGACGTTCGTTGTCTTTGTCGCGCTTACAAATGTCGGTTAAAAAACTCATTGGTTTAGGTGTATGGGTAAGCGTAGCTAAGCCACAGCGGTGCAGGGCTTGTATTAAAAACCCAGTAGCCAGCCCTACTGATTCGTGCACATAATAATTGGTGTTTTTATCATCCGTATTCACACCGCCTTTTTTTTGACTAAACACTGCAATAAGCCAAGGCGCATGCTCTAAATAGGGTTTATTGGCGTCGGTACCTAATGGTTTTAGCGCATCAAGCCACTCTTCTCCTGCTCTGCCTTCATAAAAAGAGCGCTCTAGTTTTTCAGCGGCCTCTCTTATTTGTTTTTTTACATCGCTACTGTTTATAGCTACAAAATGCCACGGCTGATGATTCGCTCCACTTGGCGCGGTACCTGCTGCTTTAATACAGGCTTCAATTATATTTTTAGGCACAGGTCGGTCGCTAAAGCTGCGAATACTATGGCGGCGCTGGCTGGTTTGTAAAAATTCGGTTGCGCGTTTTAGCATTTCATCGTGAGGGTATTCTATAAAGTCGTTTAGTGGTTGGCTTTGATGTTTTTGCATGGCTTTACGCTTCTTATAAAGTGTGTGTGTGGTTTTTATACCGACTGAATAAATGCGAGGCAAGTATTATTACCTATCGTGTTTATTTATTGTTACAAAATTAACCATGGTGTAACTTATGTTCCTTTTTTTAATGTGGTATAAAAAGCGCAATAAAAAAACTATTAAAATTCAAGGAAGTAAAAATGCTATCAATAACAGGGTTATCTAAAACCTACGATAATGGCGTACATGCACTACAAGGTGTTGATTTATCTATAGGAAAAGGAATGTTTGGGCTGCTAGGGCCAAATGGCGCCGGTAAATCATCACTAATGCGTACTATTTCTACGTTGCAATCTGCCGATTCGGGTTCAATTACTTTTGATGGTATTGATGTTTTTAAAGACCCACAGGCTCTGCGCCAACGTTTAGGTTATCTACCGCAAGATTTTGGTGTATACCCACGTGTTAGTGCTTACGACTTGCTGGACCACATGGCTGTTTTAAAGGGCATTCATAACAAAGGCGAGCGTAAAGAGTCGGTAGAAGGCTTGCTTGCACATACTAATTTATATCAACATCGCTCAAAAGCCGTAAGTGGCTTTTCGGGCGGTATGCGCCAGCGTTTTGGTATTGCACAAGCCTTACTAGGTGACCCTGATTTACTAATTGTTGATGAACCAACAGCAGGGTTAGATCCTGAAGAGCGAAATCGTTTTCATAACTTGCTAGTAAGCTTAGGCGAGCAAAAAGTCGTTATATTATCGACCCACATTGTTGAAGATGTGGCAGAGCTGTGCCCAAACATGGCCGTACTGGCAGGCGGAAAAATATTATTAGAGGGTAACCCCATTGCCCTTACCGATAAACTCCAAGGCCAAATTTGGCGCAAAGCCATGAGCCAAGAAGAAGCACTAGAGCTTGAGCCGCAACTGCCTGTTATTTCAAAACGCTTATTTGCTGGGCAAACCATATTACATGTATTAGCCAATGAAGCCCCTGAAGGTTTTGAGCTCAGCAGTGCAAACCTAGAAGATGTGTATTTTTCTACGTTGCTTAATCATCGTAACAGCCAAGTAGCATAAGGGGGCGCTATGTTTTTTAATATGCTCGCGTTTGAGCTGCGCTATTTTGTGCGCCAGCCTTCGTTTTATGTGACCTCATTAATCTTCTTTTTTATGGCGTTTTTTATAAGCTCCAGTAGTAAGTTTCCGCTAGGTGGGGCTAATGTTCATATGAACTCGCCTTATACCATTATGGTTTTAACGGTTACCTTTTGTACGCTTGCTATGTTTTTAGTGGTTAACTTTGTTGCAAGCTCAGCGATTCGCAACAGCGAGACCAAAATGGATGAGCTGGTGTTTAGTAAGCCCGTTAACCCGCTTGCTTATCAATCAGGGCGTTTTTTTGGTTCTTACTTAGTTGTACTTATCGTGTTTTTAAGCGTGCCACTAGGCGTATTTTTGGGGTCTCAGTTTGGCTTGTTGGTTGGCTGGCTTGATAGTGAGCTAGTAGGCCCTAATAAGTTTATATATTACGCTGCGCCTTTTTTATATTTAGCGGTGCCAAGCTTATTGGTGCTCAGTGCTATTTTTAATAGTGTGGCGGTTTATTTTAAAACCATGATGGCGGTATATGTAACGGCCGTGGTGATCTATATAAGCTACCAATTGGCGAGTATCTATTTTGACGATTTAGCGTTTAGAAATATTGTTGTTTACGCAGACCCATTTGGCACTGGTTCATTAATTGACTTAACCCGTTACTGGACTGTAAGTGATAAAAATACTGAAGTGTTAACGCTTTCGGGCGATTTTTTAATTAACCGTATTTTATGGGTAGCACTAAGTTTAGCGATGTTTTTTGGCCTCGGAAAGTTAGGTAATCGCGTAGTCACTAAAAAGCAAAAAAAGCAATTTGCTGTTTCTACGTTTGTAAAAAACAAACAAGCAGCACTTATTAGCAGCGCTAAAAATTACAAGTCAAAAGGGGTCAATACGCAATCGCAATTAGTAATGCGCAGCTTATTTGAGCTTAAGCAGGTTATATTAAGTGCTCCTTTTATGATTTTAGCGGGTGTCAGTATTATTACATTACTCGCACCACTTTTTGCGCCTATTGGCGCATATGGCACAACAGATTGGCCGCTCACACAAAACATGGTGGGCATTATTCAAAACGCCTCCGCTATATTTATGTTTATTATTATTGCTTATTACAGCGCAGAGCTGGTTTGGCGAGAACGCCACAGTGGTATGGGCGATATTGTTGACAGCTACCCGGTGCATAACAGTGTGTTTTGGGTATCTAAAATTATTGCGCTAATCACTGCGGTTTGTGGCCTTTATTTAGTAGGTATGATGTTTACCATTGCGGTGCAACTATTTAAGGGGCAATTTAACTTAGAGCTTGGCCAGTACTTATTTAGGTTGGGTTACCTTACATTATTGCCTTTAATTATGATGGCTATTTTGGCGTTCTTTTTACAAATAATTAGCCCTAATAAATACATAGGTATGGGTTTATTTATTCTGTATTACATTGCTCAAATGGTAATGGGTGCTTACGGGTTTGAGCATCATATGTACCATTTTTCACAAAGCAGCAGCGTACCGTATTCAGACATAAACGGTTACGGGCATTTTTTACAAGGCGCGCATTGGTATACCCTATATTGGGGTGCATTGAGTGTGTTTTTAGCTATTGTAGGCTTTGCTTTATGGCACCGTGGTCCATCGCAAACATTGCGTACGCGTTTATCTTTAGTGCGTTACAACATGTCTTTAAAAGGCCAGGTTGCAGCCGTTATAAGTTTATTGGTATTTGTGGGCGCGGGTTATAACATTTATTACAACACCCGTGTAATCAACGAGTTTGTAACAAGTGATGATAACGAAGCGCTACAAGTAAGGTATGAGCAAGAGTTCTCACAATACAAAGACTTACCGCTGCCTATAATAACTGATGTTGATTTACACATTGATATTTATCCTAAAAAGCGTGCTTTAAACGCCGTGGCTAAAATTAAGTTTACCAATACCGCAAACGAGCCAATAACCCGTGTGTTAATTAACGAGCCTAGCCAATCTAAAAGCTGGGATGTAAAAATGGCGGGCGGAAAAATAGTTGAGCGTTTAACCGATTTTGGCATGGTATGGTTTGAGTTTGAACAACCGCTAATGCCTAATGAAGTACGCGAAGGTGAGCTTTCTGTTACTCGTGAACACGACGGTTTTGTTGATAGAGGCTCTGATACTCAACTCGTGCACAATGGTACATTTGTAAATAATGGAGAATTATTACCAAATTTTGGTTATCAAAAGTATTTTCAAATTGCGGATAAGTATGAGCGCCGTAAGCACGATTTACCCGAGCTTGAACGTGCACATAAACTAGAAGACAGCCGCTATTATACGCAAAATGAGTTTGGGCCTGCTAATGGCTTTATAAACTACAAGGCAACGGTGACCACCGATGAGTCACAATTTGCTATTACACCCGGTTACTTAAAAAGTGAGAGTGTAAAAGACGGACGACGTACTTTTGTTTATGAAATGGATTCCCCTATTATAAACTTTTATTCTGTTCTTTCGGCGGAGCTTGAAAGCAAAAAGGTTGAACATAACGGTGTAAATATTGAGGTGTACTACCACAAAGATCATGCATGGAATGTTGACCGTATGATTGAGTCAGTACAAGACTCAATAGATTACTACACTCAAGCATTTGGGCCATATCAGCATAAGCAGCTTCGTATTATTGAGTTTCCTAAGTATCGCTCGTTTGCGCAAAGTTTTGCCAATACGGTACCTTACTCAGAAAGTATTGGCTTTATTACAGACTTAAGAGATGAGAGTAAAGTTGACCTACCTTACTATGTAACCGCACATGAAGTTGCACACCAATGGTGGGGGCATCAAGTATCTGGGGCTAATGTAGAAGGCAGCGCCGTTATTTCTGAATCGCTCTCCCAATACAGTGCGCTTATGGTGCTAAAAAAACGCTTTGGCGCCGAGAAGCTACGTAAATTTTTAAAGTACGAGTTAGATAGATACTTAATGGGCCGCACAGGCGAAGCTTTTGAAGAAATGCCGCTGTATAAAACGCAGTCTCAACAATATCTTCATTACAATAAAGGCTCAGTTGCGATGATGGCGATTTATGACCGATTAGGGGAAGAGCGCTTAAATGCAGCACTTAAAGCGTTTTTGAATGAGTTTAAATACCAATCAACCCCATACCCAACTACGCTTGATTTACTTAGCTATTTAAAGCGAGATGCAACACAAGCTGAACAACGTTTTATTGATGATCAGTTTAAATATATAACGCTTTATGAGCTTGAAATGAAAGCAGTGTCGGTTACAGATGATGTTGATAGCGAAGGTTTTTATACAGTAACACTGAACGTTGAAGCAACTAAGCAGCATGCCGATGGACAAGGTGAAGAAACCGAGCAACCACTCGATGAGCTAATTGATATTGCATTATTTAGCGATGATCCTGAAAACCTTCTCGCTGAAGACTTTGTTATTTACTCGCAAAAGCATCAAATAGTCTCTGGTACTAATGCTATTGAGCTAAAAGTAAAAGAAAAGCCAGTGTACGCAGGGGTTGACCCGTACATTAAGCTTGTAGATAAAGACAGTAAAAACAACCTAGCTAAGTTTTAACGATTAACGATTAGTAATTAACTGAAAGGCCGCATTTAATGCGGCCTTTTTTGTTTTAGCGAATTACTAATACAAATGCGCAATAAAGCTTAATAAAGCGAATTAGCATATTGGTAAAAAGGGGTAATAGCAGCGAGAAGCTCGGCGATTAACCGAAGTGGGTTATATAGCAAAGTGCTTTAGTAGCTAAAATTAAAAGGCGCCGTGAGTATTTAGGTGCCCTAAACGAGAAAAGGGCCAAAAGGCCCTTAGTGTTGCAGCAAGTAACACATTTTGTTTTAAAGCGTAAAGTCTACAGCGTAGCCTACGTAAACTTTAACATCTGACTCATCCATGTCGGTGTCAGATACGCCAAAAGTAAAACCATCTTTTGATACAGAGATACCGTAATCAATAATATTATCATCGCCTATAAAGTCGCCAGAGTAGTGACCTAAGTGCAGCGCAACCTCAGTACCATTGCTGCCAACAGCAAAGCTGTAATCGGCATTTAGGTATAATGAATCGCCAAAGTCGGTGCCATCGCCATCTGCCGCTGAAGTGGCAAGGATTGCAGCGCCAAAGGTGAAACCTTCTGCGCTGATGCTACCGTAAATTTCAGAGAAATCAGCATCTGCCTCAGAAGCTGCATCTGGGTAAGCGTAATAAATGTAACCTACATCGTAGCTAAATGTGTCGTTAATATCGCCACCAAAACCCGCGTAAACATCAAGCTCGTAAGTCATTTCATCGGCCCATGAAGCATTTGATGCCCAGGTACCTACATAAAAGCCTGACTCGTCAGCGTAATCAATACCGCCAGAAATAGCAGCATCGCCCCCAGTTTGCTCTTGACCACGCCATAAGTAGTTAGACGTAGCCGCTGCGTTTGCTGTTACTTCTGCATGTACGGCTGTTGATGTTAAAGATGTAGCACCTAATAAAGCTATTGCGCTAATTGCGATGGTTTTTTTTAGTTTTAGCATGTCCATTTCCCGTTATATGATTTTTATCGCCTAGGTTTTTATTCTCTTATTGGCAACCCTTTGACTGGCGGTGTTTTATTGTTTAACTGGGAATGCAATTGCACTGTATGTGCCAGCTTAAAATAATTTCTATAAAACTGTTTTTTTACTTTTATAAAACAATATGTTGAGAAGTTCTAGAAGAGGGAATGATTGAGGAGGTTAATTAAAAAACGCACACTGCTGGTGCATAAATTAACCTAAATGCACCAGAAAAATACAGTTAGGTTAGGTAGATTTAGCCAAATATAGTGCGCATAAGACTAATTGTTTCGTTTACTCCGCGGCCTTTTTGTACTTCGCTAATAATAGAGTCGCGTTTGCTACGAATATGCTCGGGAATGTCATCGGCTGCAAGTGCACGGTCTACAAGTATTTCGGCTGACTCTTTACCTCTGCGCTGTGGTTTTCCTGCACTTGTTGTGCTGCGTTTAGGTTTATTTAATAGCTTAATATAATTTGAGTTGTCGGCCGTGCTGGCATCTGCATAGTAAAAAAAGCACGGTAATAACGCTTTTATACTAACTAGTTGCTCTTCTAGTTCATTGCTGCCTTTAGCCATTTTAAACCACGACATAGCATGAATGCTTTGTACTATATCTTGCCAGTAGCGCTCAAAGTCGCGATTGTTTAATTTTGTAATACCTAAAGCTGCGCATAATGCATCAAGACGGCTATTACTAATTGGCGTAAATACATCTGGGCGGCGCATTGCTAATAAACGTGTAGCAGGAGCAAGGGTTGGTTTTTCATCGCTACCGTTAAAGGCAAGTAAATAAGCAACAACAAACTGTTGGTAATCAGCTTCGCTCACATCACCTTCAAGCGGGATGTTAGCAAGTGCATCGTCAAACGCGCCAGGCAAGTCGGCTAGCATTTGATGAAAACCCTTTGCACTTTTTGTTGATGCGAACCATTCAACATCAAAGTTATAGGTGCTTGGGTCGAGCGTGGCAGTGTGTTTACCACTAAATGCCAGTAAATCCTCTGGGATCATATCTTTTAGTGCTTGCTCACGAATGCTGTGCAAATACGTGGTAAGGCGAAGCTGTTCGTCCAGTGCAATAAGTTTTTTATGTTGCTCTACAAACATACTAATAACAGGCCAAGGTGCTACACGTAGTGTTTTAAGCTGTAAAAAGCTAATTGCTGAGGTTAGCTGGTCGTGCAGCTTTTTTAAAACTGGCAGTTGTTGTGGCTCTAGTAAATCGTAATTTATACGGTCTTTACTTGCACTTAGCAGCTCATAACACCAGCCTAAAAAATCCTCTGGGTGGTTTTCTACTTTCACGGCCATTAGGTTTAGGCTTAGTTCTGAAGCTTGCTTCAAGATGTTTTGGTAAATTTGACTTTCTTGTTCGCCTAGCGCCATTTTTGACGGTGAAATTAGCAGTTTTTTCATGCCTTGTAGAGTCTCCGAGTAGATACATTTTTTAGCTGCTTTATTTTAGCGCAAATACGCCAATAGCAACAGGGCCGTGCATCATACCTAACAATTCAAGGGATGCAATCATGATGCTTAATATAAGCACCATGATTGCCGAGGTTTAATCATGCTCTTGCAGCGTAAACAAGCTTTCAACAGAAGTATTAAAGTGCCTCGCTATTTTAAGCGCAATTATTACCGAAGGAGTAAACCTTGCCGTTTCCACAGTACTTATAGTTTTACGTGAAACTGCAATTAGATCTGCTAACTCTTGCTGCGAAAGGCCTGCTTCTTTACGGTATTTTGCAATTTGATTTTGCACTTTTGCTCCTAATCTTTGCTTTGCCAAAGAATTGATACGCCGTATATTAAACACATTACAGCAAGGTAAAACGAGGCCATCATGGTGTGAGACACTTCTAAAGCCAAATCATCTGAGAATAAATACACGCCACCCATACTAAAAAGTAAACCAAGAACTACATGTTTATAGGCAATAGTGTCGATAGTGTTTAAGTACTCATCTTTGTAGGTAAGGTGGTATTTCATTTTCCATGTAAACCCGCCTCTGATCACAAACATACAGAATGAACCTAAAAAGGCAGCAGTGCCAAAAAACAATAGTGGGGCTGATGTTTGAGTAAGCAGTGGGTAAACACTGATGATTAATAAAGTGACTCCCATGAATAATGAGAACCAAGCATTTTGGCCCATAAACTTTTCTTCATTTTTAATATCATGATTCGACATATCTCATTTCCTTTTAAAATTTACATTATGTAACCTACAGGTATCAATGTAACCTATAGGTTTCACAGTGTCACTATTTTTTTGTAACCTAAAGGTATCAAAATGTTTCAGGGGCGATTCAGGATAAGACGGTAATATTTAATAAAGTGCTTTTTTATCACAACGACAATGATTTTAAAGCTAACACTCGCTATGATAAGAACATTATTTGCACGTTTGAAAGGATGATCATGAAGACCTTACTCAAAATTGTTGGTGTAATACTCTTACTTTGTATTGCGTTAATTATTGCCGCTCCGTTTTTAATTCCAACCGATACTATTTTTAATAAAGTATCTGAGCAGGTTGAAAAAACAACAGGGCGCACACTTACTATTAAAGGTGATAAAACGCTTAGTGTATTTCCTGCATTAAAGTTAGAGCTTAACGATGTGCACTTTGCAAACATGCAGACAGGCTCGCGCGACGACATGGCAAGTATGGAGCAATTAGCTGTGCATATACCATGGTTATCGTTATTTGGCGGCGAATTCAAACTTGATAAGTTTGTTATTAACGAGCCCAATATTTTATTAGAAACTGATAAAAACGGTAAAGCTAACTGGCAGTTGTTTGATGCTGTAGCAGAGCAGTCGCAAGAGCAAACTCAATCAGGTAAGGCTGTTAAACTACCAGAGAACTTTGATATAGAGTTAGGTGAAGTGGCTATTTACGGTGGTACGTTTACTTACCTAGATGGGCAAACAGGCGCTAAACAGCAAATTAGTGACTTGGAATTGGCTATTTTACTTCCTTCACTACGTAAGACACTAGAGATCAAAGGCGGCATTACATATATGCAAGAGCGCTTTGAGCTTGATGTAAAACTTGATACGCCGGCAAAAGCAATTGAAGGGGCGACGTTTGAGGTTACTCAAAGCGTAGACTCTAGCTTGGTCGATCTTACTTTTAACGGCAGTATTGCTCGCCAAGGTAAAGATATAAAAGGCGAGTTAGCGCTAAGTGGCGACTCTGTTAAAGAGCTAGCAACTTGGCAAGGGGTAGACTTAAACGCTAAAGAAAATGCATTTAATGCGTTTAGTGTAAACGGTAAAATGCATCTTATAGATGATACGTTTAACTTAGAAGAGCTGATTGCTACCCTAGATGAATTAGAGATTAAAGGAAAAAGTGAAGTAAACTTAGGAAATAAACTAGCGGTTAATGCTGATATAGACCTAGGTATGCTTGATTTGAATCCCTACTTACCGGAGGTAGTCGCTAAGCAGCAAGCGCCGCAAAGCGAAGAACCTAAAGCCGCGCAGCCGATTGTTTGGGACGATACTAAAATTGATTTAAGCGCATTAAATGCACTTAATGCTAATGTAGTTATTCGCTCAAGCGGTTTAAAAGCTAACGATATTGAGCTAGGTGCTAATCAATTTACAGTCGATTTAAATAACAGCGTTGCTAAATTAAGCTTAGATAGCTTTAAAGCATATGAGGGCACTGGTAAAGGGGTTATCAACATAAATGCGCAGCAAACGCCGTATAAAATAAGCACAAATTTTGATTTAGCCGACATAGACGCACAACCGTTACTCACTGATGCAGCTGGCTTTGATAAGCTTATGGGTAAAGGGTCATTAAATTGGAATTTAACCACAACTGGGCAAAGTCAAAAAACCTTCATTAATGCATTAAATGGTAAGGTTAGCTTTGAATTTGCCGATGGTGCTGTTAAAGGCGCAAACGTGGCTGAGATGGTTCGCAAAGGCAAAGAGCTTATTACGGGTAATCTTGGTGCTGTGAGTGAAGGGCTTGATACAGGCTTTGAAGAATCAGAGCAAACAGATTTTTCTGCGCTCACCGGTAGCTTTAACTTTACTAATGGCGTGGGCCATAATAACGACCTATCGCTGATGAGCCCACTTATTCGTATTACAGGTGAGGGCGATGTAGATTTGCCTAAAACCAATGTTGATTATCGCTTAGTGACCGGCATTGTTGATTCGATTGAAGGGCAAGGCACTACAGATGATAGTACAGGCTTTAAAATCCCACTGCGTATAGAAGGCCCATTTCATGACGTTGGCTTTAAGCTAGATGTAAGCAACGCGCTTAGAGATGAAGCAAAGCAAAAGCTCGATGACGCCAAAGAGAAAGCAAAAGAAAAAGCCAAGGACAAAGTTAAAGATAAACTAAAAGGTTTATTTGGCTAACTATTAAACCCCACTAATGAATAATTAAGGCGCTATTTGCGCCTTGATTGTTTTATAACCACTTGTAAAATAGCTACATAGCGGTTTTTACTCAGTTTTAATCTGTCCTTCCCTTAAATTAATTAAAAAATAACCTACCACTCACTAGCCAATGCTGGTACAATTGCCCGCCCTTAAGAGACAACTCTGTTGTTTTTTGAGTGGGATTTAATCGAAGTGCCTTGATTTTAAACAAATTTAAGGCAAGTTGTAATTACTACACCGGAGGTCATTAACATGATCCAAATGCAAACTCAGCTGGAAGTTGCTGATAACAGCGGCGCTCGCAAAGTGCAGTGTATAAAAGTCCTTGGTGGTTCACACCGTCGCTATGCGGCAGTTGGCGATATCATTAAAGTTTCTGTGAAAGAAGCTATTCCTCGCGGTAAAGTGAAGAAAGGTGATGTTAAAAACGCGGTAGTTGTGCGTACCAAAAAAGGCGTTCGTCGTCCGGACGGTTCTCTGATCCGTTTCGATAGCAATGCGGCTGTTATCTTAAATGATAACTTGCAGCCAATTGGTACTCGTATCTTCGGCCCTGTGACTCGTGAACTTCGTAATGATAAGTTCATGAAAATTGTTTCACTAGCCCCAGAAGTACTGTAAGGAGTCTATCATGGCAGCAAAAATCCGTCGTGATGACGAAGTAATCGTACTAGCAGGTAAAGACAAAGGTAAGCGCGGCAAAGTGCTTTCAGTTGTTACCGAGTCTGGTCGAGTATTTGTCGAAGGCATTAACTTAATCAAGAAACACCAAAAGCCGGTTCCACAATTGAACCAAGCTGGCGGCATTGTTGAGAAAGAAGCGTCTATCGACGTATCAAACGTTGCGATCTACAACTCGGAAACGAGTAAAGCAGATCGTGTAGGTTTCAAGATTGAAGATGGTAAGAAATTACGTATCTTTAAATCTACTGGTAAAACTATCTAATAGTTGGAGTAGAATGATGGCGAAACTGCATGAAGTATATAAAGACAAAGTAGTTGCTGAGCTTCAAGAGAAGTTTGGTTTCAGCTCTGTCATGCAAGTCCCTCAGATCGAAAAGATCACATTAAATATGGGCGTGGGCGAAGCCCTAGCTGACAAGAAGATTTTAGATAACGCTGTTGCGGATCTAGAAGCTATCGCTGGTCAGAAACCTTTAATCACTAAAGCACGCAAATCTGTTGCTGGCTTCAAAGTGCGTGAAGGCTACCCAATAGGCTGTAAAGTAACCTTACGCGGCGAGCGTATGTGGGACTTTTTTGAGCGTTTGGTATCAATCGCTATCCCACGTATCCGTGACTTCCGTGGTGTGAGTGCTAAGTCTTTTGATGGACGTGGTAACTACAGCATGGGCGTACGTGAACAAATCATCTTCCCAGAAATTGATTACGATAAAGTAGACCGTGTACGCGGTATGGATATCACAATCACAACTTCTGCGAAATCTGATGAGGAAGGCCGTGCGTTGTTAGAAGCGTTTAACTTCCCATTCAAGAAATAAGGGTAGGGTTATGGCAAAGAATTCTATGAAAGCGCGCGAAGCAAAGCGCACTAAACTAGTTGCTCAGTACGCTGAAAAGCGTGCAGCACTAAAAGCTATCATCAGCGATGTTAACGCATCTGAAGATGATCGTTGGGACGCGGTACTTAAGCTTCAAGCTTTACCACGTGATTCTAGCCCTGCACGTCAACGTAATCGTTGTAACATTACGGGCCGCCCACATGGTTTCCTTCGCAAATTCGGCATGAGCCGTATTAAAGTTCGCGAAGCAGCTATGCGCGGTGAAATTCCTGGCCTTAAAAAGGCTAGCTGGTAATAGTATCACGGGAGTAAGACTATGAGCTTGCAAGATCCTATCGCGGATTTGTTTACACGTATCCGTAACGGTCAATCAGCGAAGAAAGTATCTGTAACGATGCCAACTTCAAAGCTGAAAGTAGCAGTAGCTAAAGTATTAAAAGACGAAGGTTACATCGCAGATTTCGCTGTAAACAGCGAAGCGAAACCTGAGCTTTCTATCGAGTTGAAATACTTCGAAGGCAAAGCTGTAATTGAAAATATCCAGCGTGTTAGCCGCCCTGGTCTACGTATCTATAAGAAACGTGACGAATTACCGAAGGTAATGGGTGGTCTTGGTATCGCTATCGTATCAACTTCTAAAGGCCTAATGACAGACCGCGCAGCACGTAGTGCTGGTGTTGGTGGTGAAATCATTGGCTTTGTAGCTTAATCGGAGGGGAACTATGTCTCGCATAGCAAAGGCACCAATCAATGTTCCTGCCGGTGTAGAAGTTACATTAAAAGGCCAGGACATCACAGTTAAAGGCAAAAACGGTGAACTTACTCGTACTATCAACAACGCTGTTGAAGTACAAGTTAACGACAACGTTATTACAACTTTACCTCGTGAAGGCGTAGCTAATGCATGGGCTCAAGCAGGTACTGCTCGCGCTCTAATCAACAACATGGTTGTTGGTACGCATGAAGGTTACGAGAAGAAACTTCAGTTAGTAGGTGTTGGTTACCGTGCTGCAGCTAAGGGTAAAGTTTTAGACTTAACACTTGGTTTCTCGCACCCAGTTAATTTCGAAGTTCCTGAGGGAATTACGATTGAAACTCCAAGCCAAACAGAAGTTCTAGTTAAGGGCGTAGATAAGCAGTTAGTTGGTCAAACAGCTGCTAACATTCGTGCATACCGTAAACCTGAGCCTTATAAAGGTAAAGGTGTTCGTTATTCAGATGAGAATGTACGCCGTAAAGAGGCTAAGAAGAAGTAAGGTAAGACGATGGATAAAAAAACAGCTCGTCTACGTCGTGCTAAACGCACTCGTAGAAATTATATTGAACAAGGCACAACGCGTCTTGTTATCCACCGCACGCCACGTCACATTTACGCTCAAGTAGTTAATGCTGAGGGTACTGTACTGGCTGCTGCTTCTACTGTTGAGAAAGCTATTAGCGAAACAGTTAAAGGCACAGGCAACGTTTCAGCTGCACAAGCAGTTGGTAAAGCGGTTGCAGAACGTGCGGCTGACAAAGGCATCGAAAAGATTGCTTTTGATCGCAGTGGCTTTAAATATCACGGCCGTGTGAAGGCGCTAGCTGATGCTGCGCGTGAAGCCGGTTTGCAATTCTAGGAGTAGACAATGGCTAACGTAGAAGCAAAGCAACAACAGCCTGATTTAGCTGAAAAGCTAATCGCGGTAAACCGTGTGTCTAAAGTAGTTAAAGGTGGTCGTATCTTTAGCTTCACTGCACTAACTGTAGTTGGTGATGGCGCAGGTAAAGTAGGTTTTGGTTATGGTAAAGCTCGTGAAGTTCCAGCTGCTATTCAAAAAGCAATGGAAAAAGCACGTCGCAACATGATCAATGTAGACCTAAATGGCAACACATTACAGCATCCTGTTAAAGGACGTCATGCTGGCTCACAAGTGTTCATGAAACCAGCATCTGAAGGTACTGGTATCATCGCAGGTGGTGCTATGCGTGCAGTACTAGAAGTTACTGGTGTGCAGAACGTACTTTCTAAATGTTACGGTTCTACCAACCCGATCAACGTAGTACGTGCAACGATTCAAGCTCTAGAGAACATGAATTCTCCTGAGTCAATCGCTGCTAAACGTGGTCTGCGCGTAGACGAAATTCTGGGGTAACCATGGCAAATAAAACTGTAAAAGTAACACAAGTAAAGAGCTCTATCGGTCGTTTACCGAAGCATAAAGCTACATTACGCGGTCTTGGTTTACGTCGTATCAACCACACTGTTGAGTTAGAAGACACAGCATGTGTGCGTGGTATGATCAACCGAGTTTCTTACATGGTTAAGGTAGAGGGTTAATTTCATGCATTTGAATACACTTTCACCTGCTGCAGGTTCTAAAACTGCTCCAAAACGTGTTGGTCGTGGTATCGGTTCTGGTCTTGGTAAGACTGGTGGCCGTGGTCACAAAGGTCAAAAATCACGTTCTGGCGGTAAAGTACGCGTTGGTTTTGAAGGCGGTCAAATGCCTATGCAACGTCGTCTACCTAAATTTGGTTTCACTTCACGCAAATCGTTAGTATCTGCAGAAGTAAACCTTTTTGAAATCGCTAAAGTTGAAGGCGATGTGGTAGACCTAAACGCGTTACAAGCAGCTGGTCTAGTTAAAAAGAACGTTCTGTTCGTTAAAGTTGTTAAATCTGGCGAAGTTTCACGCGCTGTTACCGTTAAAGGCCTTAAGGCTTCTAAAGGTGCTCGCGAAGCTATTGAAGCTGCCGGAGGCAAGGTAGAAGACTAAGGAAGTACTAATGGCTAAACCAGGTCAAGATACACAAAGTGCACAAAGTGGACTTTCGGAATTGAAGCGTCGATTACTATTTGTTTTAGGTGCTATCATTATTTACCGTCTAGGTTCATTTGTGCCAATCCCTGGGATTGACGCCGCTGTACTTGCCGATTTCTTCGAGCAACAAAAGGGCACCATTGTTGAGATGTTCAACATGTTTAGCGGTGGTGCGCTTGAGCGAGCTTCAGTGTTAGCACTGGGTATTATGCCGTATATCTCGGCTTCGATTATTACGCAACTATTAACGCATATGTATCCTCCGTTTATAGAGCTTAAGAAAGAAGGTGAGCAAGGGCGTAAAAAAATTAGCCAGTACACACGCTATGGCACGCTTGTGCTTGCTACTATCCAATCAATCGGTATTGCAACTAGCTTACCGGGCATGATGGAAGGGTTAGTTGTTAACCCGGGTCTCGGTTTCTATTTCACCGCAGTGGTGAGTTTAGTAACTGGTACTATGTTCCTAATGTGGTTGGGCGAACAAATAACAGAACGCGGTATCGGTAACGGTATCTCAGTTCTAATATTTGTTGGTATTGTAGCTAACCTGCCGTCTGCTATTGGTTCGACAGCCGAAATGGCGCGCCAAGGTGATTTGAATGTTTTTGTACTGTTGATGGTTGCGGTTATAGTATTCGCTGTTACTTATCTTGTAGTGTTTTTCGAACGTGGACAACGTCGTATCGTTGTTAACTACGCTAAACGCCAACAAGGTCGTCAAGTATTTGCTGCTCAAAGCACGCATTTACCACTAAAAGTAAACATGGCGGGTGTTATTCCACCAATCTTCGCTAGCAGTATAATTCTGTTCCCTGGTACAATTGCAAGCTGGTTCGGCCAGGGTGAAGGTCCGGTCGCTGATGTGCTACAAGCTATTGCAACAACGTTGACTCCAGGTCAGCCTTTGTATGCGATGGTGCTAGCAGCAGCTATCATCTTCTTCTGCTTTTTCTACACAGCGTTGGTTTTTAACCCGCGTGAGACAGCAGACAACCTGAAGAAATCTGGCGCATTTATCCCAGGTATTCGTCCAGGTGAGCAGACATCTAAATACATTGATAAAGTGATGACACGCCTGACATTGGCAGGTGCTTTGTATATAACCTTTATCTGTCTGGTGCCCGAATTCATGACTATGGCATGGCAAACGCCATTCTATTTCGGCGGTACATCAATTTTGATTATCGTTGTAGTAATCATGGACTTTATGGCACAAGTACAGACTCACCTGATGTCACATCAGTATGATTCTGTGCTGAAAAAAGCGAACCTTAAAGGCTACGGCCGATAAGGTCAGTTTACGGAGTTGAGCAATGAAAGTACGTGCTTCCGTTAAGAAAATATGCCGTAACTGTAAAGTTATTAAACGTGCTGGTGTAGTACGCGTAATTTGCAGTGAGCCTAAGCATAAGCAAAGGCAAGGCTAAGTAAACAGTCGTGCAGGCTGAGATTTCTCGGCCTGTGTTTTTAGTTGTGATTTGGTCTTCGTTTGAGTATCCTTACGGGCTTTTCAAACTTTTGATTACCAAATTCAAATATAGGAGATGTGTTAGTGGCCCGTATCGCTGGCATTAACGTCCCTGATCATAAACATGCAGTTATTGGTTTAACAGCTATTTATGGCATAGGTAAGACTCGCTCTAAGGCTATCTTAGAAGCGACTGGTATCGCCGAGACCACAAAAATCGGTGAACTTTCAGACGAAACTCTTGACGTACTGCGTGATGCAGTTGGCAAGTACACTGTAGAAGGTGACCTTCGTCGTGAAGTTACTCTAAATATCAAGCGCCTTATGGACCTTGGTTGTTTCCGTGGCCTACGTCACCGTCGCTCTTTACCACTACGTGGTCAAAGAACAAAGACTAACGCGCGTACCCGTAAGGGTCCTCGTAAGCCTATTAAGCGATAAGGGGATAGTATTATGGCTAAGACACCAATTCGTCGTAAAAAGGTTAAAAAGCAAGTTGCTGATGGTATGGCTCATGTTCATGCGTCTTTCAACAACACTATTGTAACAATTACCGACCGTCAAGGTAATGCACTATCATGGGCTACTGCCGGTGGTTCAGGTTTCCGTGGTTCACGTAAATCTACACCATTTGCTGCTCAGGTTGCTGCAGAGCGTGCAGGTACTGCTGCTCAAGAATACGGTTTAAAAAATCTAGAAGTTTTCATTAAAGGTCCAGGTCCAGGTCGTGAATCTGCTGTACGTGCTTTGAATGCTGCTGGTTACCGTATCACCAACATTACTGACGTGACGCCAATACCACACAATGGTTGTCGTCCACCGAAGAAACGTCGCGTTTAACAATAGGTTAGGAGAAATAACATGGCAAGATATTTGGGCCCTAAGCTCAAGCTGAGTCGTCGTGAAGGTACTGACCTGTTCCTTAAGAGCGGCGTAAGAGCTATCGACTCTAAGTGTAAACTTGAGACTGCACCTGGTCAGCACGGCGCTCGTAAAGGTCGCTTATCTGATTACGGTTTACAATTACGTGAAAAGCAAAAAGTACGTCGTATCTACGGTGTATTAGAAAAGCAATTCCGTAATTACTACAAAGAAGCTGCTCGCCTTAAAGGTAATACAGGTGAAAACTTGTTACAGCTTTTAGAGCAACGTTTAGACAATGTTGTATATCGCATGGGTTTTGCTAGCACACGCGCTGAAGCACGTCAGTTAGTAAGCCACAAAGCGATTTTAGTTAATGGTCGTGTTGTGAACATTCCTTCATACGTAATTGCTCCAGAAGATACTGTAGTAATCCGTGAGAAGTCTAAAACACAAGCACGTATCATCGCTGCTCTAGAGTTGGCTGAGCAACGTGAAAAGCCGACTTGGGTTGAAGTTGACGGTAAGAAATTGGAAGGTAGCTTTAAGCGCCTACCTGAGCGTTCAGATCTGTCTGCGGACATTAATGAACAACTAATCGTCGAACTTTACTCTAAGTAAAGTTAAGAGTTAAGAGAGGATAAAATGCAGGGTTCTGTTACAGAATTTCTAAAACCAAGGTTAGTCGATATCGACGCTATCAACCCAACGCGTTCTAAAGTAGTTTTAGAACCACTAGAGCGTGGCTTTGGCCATACTCTGGGTAATGCCTTACGCCGTATACTGTTATCATCTATGCCTGGATGTGCAGTAACTGAAGTTGAAATCGACGGTGTATTGCATGAGTACAGCGCGAAAGAAGGCGTACAAGAAGACATCATTGAAATACTACTAAACCTAAAAGGTCTAGCAGTAACGTTAGAAGGCAAAGATGAAGTTTTTCTGACCCTGACTAAATCTGGTGTAGGCCCTGTGACTGCGGCTGATATTCAGCACGATGGCGATGTAACAATTGCTAATCCAGATCACGTTATTTGTCATTTAACGACAGATAGCAGCGAGATCAGCATGCGTATTCGTGTTGAGCGTGGTCGTGGTTATGTGCCGGCATCTAGTCGTTTATCCTCTGATGACGATGAGCGTCCAATTGGTCGATTGCTGCTTGATGCATCATTCAGCCCAGTTGAACGTATTGCGTACTCGGTTGAATCAGCCCGTGTTGAGCAACGTACAGACTTAGACAAGTTAATCATTGATATGGAAACAAACGGCACTTTAGATCCTGAAGAAGCGATCCGCCGTGCGTCTACTATCTTAGCTGAGCAATTAGATGCATTCGTAGATTTACGTGATGTAACTGAGCCAGAAGAGAAAGAAGAGAAGCCAGAATTCGATCCTATTCTACTTCGTCCAGTTGATGATCTTGAACTAACAGTACGTTCAGCAAACTGTTTGAAAGCCGAGCAAATTCAATATATCGGTGATTTAGTTCAGCGCACTGAAGTTGAGCTTCTTAAAACGCCTAACCTAGGCAAGAAGTCTCTAACTGAAATAAAAGACGTGCTAGCTTCACGTGGTCTTTCTCTAGGCATGCGCCTAGAAAATTGGCCGCCTGCAAGCCTAGCTGAATAATCTAAATCACTATATTAGTTTAGTTAGAAGGATAGGGTCATGCGCCATCGTAAGAGTGGTCGTCAATTAAACCGTAACAGTAGCCATCGTAAAGCGATGTTCAGCAATATGGCAGGTTCTTTGGTGAAACATGAAATCATCAAAACTACTTTGCCTAAAGCGAAAGAGTTACGCCGTGTAATTGAACCTTTAATCACACTGGCTAAGACTGACAGTGTAGCAAATCGCCGTTTAGCGTTTGCTCGCACGCGTGATAATGAAGTAGTTGGTAAATTGTTCAGCGAAATCGGTCCTCGTAATACAGACCGTCCAGGTGGTTACACTCGTATTCTTAAGTGTGGCTTCCGTGCTGGTGATAATGCACCAATGGCTTATATTGAACTAGTAGGTCGCCCAGCGACTAACGAAGAAGTTCAAGAAGACGCGCAGTCTGCAGAGTAAGTCTTTAAAGAGACACCAAAAAGCCGAGCTTAATGCTCGGCTTTTTAATGCCTAAAATTTGACATCCCTCCAAATAATTACCTATTACCTATTACCTATTACCTATTACCTATTACCTATTACCTATTACCTATTACCTTCATTCTGTTAAACCAATGTAGTTATAAAGCCTGCACTCTCAAAAAGCTTAATTAAGCGGTAACCCTATAAGTCGAGTGTATAAGGTTTGTAAAACATACCCCAGGCTGTAGATGTACAATGTAATTTGGATAATGATAAAGCAAATCGGCCAATCAAACAGAGATATATAATTTTTACTCGCTAATTTAGTGGGCTTAAGGCTACTTTTAGTAGGGTTTTTGAGCGTTTAGCTCAAATACTCAGCGAGTAGTCATTTATTTCAAGTTTTCTTCAAAAAAGGGTTGATCTGTTTTCGGATCTCCCTATAATGCGACCCCACTGAGACGGCAGAGCAGGCAACGCTTAGCGAGGCAAGCAAACCACTTAGTGAGTCGAGTAAAACTTAGTTTTAAAAACTTTCAAGTTTAACAAAATTAAGTGTTGACAAAAAAATAGGAAAGCGTAAGATGCGCAGCCCTAGCGAGATAAAGTTTAACGCTTTAATCGCA
>NZ_JAQREK010000141.1:0-212 GCF_028599265.1 Pseudoalteromonas sp. Angola-4
CACGGCGCTTGTACAAAACGGCGAATACGTTACCGATCCGATTGATGCCAGCGCATTAAACGACGGGACACTTACCGCCACAGCTAGCGTGTCTGATGTGGCTGGCAATCCAATTTCAGCACAAGATTCAGTCGAACTTGATAACACCGCAGTTATTACAACCAGCATTGATAAAACCGCCGACGGCGTGATTAATGGCAACGGTGAAAGCG
>NZ_JAQREK010000142.1:0-210 GCF_028599265.1 Pseudoalteromonas sp. Angola-4
TTCACGGCGGTAACAGGGGTTCGAATCCCCTTGGGGACGCCACTTACTATTTATAGTAGGGTAGTGTTATTAAGAAAACTCGCCTGAAACGAGTTAAACCATTCAGTTGTCCTAGTGACACAGAAAACGTTTTTGAGAAGATAATGCCATTCGCCTCGCAGGCTCGGTCTCATCTTACTTAGAAATAGCAAATCAGTGATTTGCAAAGCA
>NZ_JAQREK010000143.1:0-206 GCF_028599265.1 Pseudoalteromonas sp. Angola-4
AAATCTGACACGCTTGTTGTAGCGGTGAGTGTGCCGTCGTTTAATGCGCTGGCATCAATCGGATCAGTAACGTATTCGCCGTTTTGCACAAGCGCCGTGGTTTCAACTTGGTTTGTGCCATCACTGAGGATCACCGTCACAGTTTGGCCGTCTTCCACATCAGTCACAGTACCACGCACGACCATGGCGGCGCTTTCGCCGTTGCC
>NZ_JAQREK010000144.1:0-203 GCF_028599265.1 Pseudoalteromonas sp. Angola-4
CACGCACGACCATGGCGGCGCTTTCACCGTTACCATTAATCACGCCGTCGGCGGTTTTATCAATGCTGGTTGTGAGCGCTGCGGTGTTATCAAGTTCGACGCTATCTTGCGCGTTTACAGGGTTACCCGCTAAATCTGACACGCTTGTTGTAGCGGTGAGTGTGCCGTCGTTTAATGCGCTGGCATCAATCGGATCAGTAACG
>NZ_JAQREK010000016.1:0-110597 GCF_028599265.1 Pseudoalteromonas sp. Angola-4
AATGGACAATGCCAATCCATAATTGGAATCTGACATTGTCGCAATTGGCCATCCACTTCGAAGGTAGGTTAGATGGTGTGCTAGATATTTAGCAACTTAGGCTGACACAGAATTCTGAACGCTCTCTATGGCTTAATGAAAGCATATCTAATTTTGGTTCTAGTATATTTACTCCCCTAAGTTTGATGCTGGTAACAGCAATTATTTATTATTTTTTAATTTTAGGTTATGAAAATAATTACGTGTATAAAATATATGAACCTTTAAATGAATACATAATTAGTATTTCAAAAAACTTAAATGCCTTAGCCAAAGGAATACCACCATATGGTAGGTTTTTAAAAGAAGGGATGGAGTTCGTAACTTTGATTTACCATATTTTCTTTTTAACTTTTACTTGGCACTTTATAGTGGCAGTAAAACGATGTACAAAAAGATAGGTATATAACCTAAGGAAAAGTTTCTGTGTACTCTTTTAAAAAAGTGAGCTACTTAGCTGACTTTTAAATATTTAAACAATCCAAATTGAATAAATAGTTATTCTCGTTACCAAACAGAACTGACTACAAGCGATAGTAGTCAGCCAAAAACCTTGAATAAGGTTCCATGCTATATTTAGGTTTTGGTCTTATACACAGCGCCAGCAAGCTGTACGCCTACAACATACACTACATATAATTAGCTTTGGGTTTGCTCATTGCATCGGTGATACGTTGGGTTTCGTGTCACTCAACCCAACCTACGTCGCTAATATCTTGTAAATCATCGGTAATGGTTACTGCTTTAAAAGCCGTTGTTCTGGATTGTGTAAGTATTTTAAGCCGATGGTCACTATACGTGTATGTACCATTGTTATAACGCGTAGTTGAACATTACCAATAACCACAATTGAGCCTTTACTGATTTCTCCTGAGAGCTTTTGGTTGATCACCTCTTCCAAGCTTATGCCCTCTGGCGCGTCTATTTTCATGTGATATGAGTAAAATATATCACCTACTAGCGTAACCCCTTTCACTTTAAGTTCGTTGCGCGCTAAGTGACTGTCTTGGTGGTTTGTTTTATCGGTTGCTGTAAAAACTAAATCAACAAAAGGTCTGTTAGCGGGTTTTAAAACTACAAATAAATGATCGTTTGGTTTTAATTTAGTAGAGCCGCGTGGCGGTATGATTGAAGGCCCTCGTGTGATCATGGCTACAACTACACTTTCTGGTAGTGCAGCATGTGACAAACTGCGCCCAGAAACGCGAGAAACCTCACTTAACGTGTACTCTACAATTTCTATATCAATATCATTTAGGGCGGTAATTTCGAGCGTTGCAGCTGCTAAATCGGGTGGCGGCTCTATTAAACTTAACTTTTTAGCCATCCAAGGCATAGTTGAGCCTTGCAACGTGGCCGAGATTAACACCACGAAAAAAACCACATTAAAAATAAGCTCCGCCCCTGAAAGGCCAAACAACAGTGGGAATATAGCTAAAATAATCGGCACTGAGCCTCTTAGCCCCACCCAAGATACAAATAATGTTTCGCGATTATTAAAGCCAAATAATTTTAAAATTGGCGCTACCGCTAGTGGGCGAGCAACAAAAATAAGTGCCAGTGCAATTAACAACCCTTCTAGCCATACATCAACCAACGACGAGGGGTTAATTAAAAGCCCTAACACAACAAACATGGTTATTTGCCCAAGCCACGCTAAACCGTCATGAAACAGAAAAATACCGCGTTTATATACAAATTTACTGTTACCTAAAATAACGCCGGTTATAAATACAGCTAAAAAGCCACTGCCGCCAAGCGTTGCAGAAAGGCCAAAAGAAAGCAGCCCAAATGCGGTTACCATTACTAAATACAAACCTGATGCATTTAATTTTATTCGATTAATAAACCACACCGACACCTTACCAATTAAAAACCCACAAACGGCGCCTACGCCCATTTGCTGGGCAAATAACTGCAGTAAACCCAGCCCTATTGGCATGTCGTTCACTAGCATTTCGAGCAAACCAACCGTTAAAAAAATAGCCATTGGGTCGTTCGAGGCACTTTCTATTTCAAGGGTTGATTTAAGCTTTTTATTTAAGTGAATACCGGCGCTACGTAAAAGTGCAAATACGGCAGCGGCATCTGTAGAGCCCACAATAGCGCCCAGCAAAACGCCTTGTAATACGGGTAAGTCTAAAATATAAGTGGCGACAAGGCCGGTAATTACAGCCGTTAAAAGCACCCCGACCGTTGCTAAAGCCGAAGCAGGTTTCCACACTTGTTTAATTGAACTGGTTGGCGTTTGTAGCCCACCATCAAATAGAATAATAGCCAGTGCTAACGTGCCCAGAGCATGCGCAGCCTCTGCGTTATCGAATGATATACCGGCAATACCGTCTTCACCTGCAAGCATGCCCACCAGTAAAAATAGCACCAGCACGGGTAAGCCAACGCGCGCAGATAGCTTGCTCGAGATAACCCCTAGTAAAATTAAAATGGCACTAACAAGAATGATATTATCTATTACAAACATAGTGTGGGTTTACAGCCTTGTATAAGTTAAAAAGTAAGAATTTATAGCTATTAAAAAGCTTAAAGCTCATGCCATACAATAACCTAAAAAATATAAATACGGGTACTTAACTGCATATTTAAAACAAAAAAACCTGCGATTAAGCAGGCTTTCGTATATTTAGTAGAGTCCTCTCATAAAATATTTAAAACTGTCTTTTCAGCCTTAACTCTATGAGAATCCGTTTTCAATATCCCTAAAAGTCCATTGTCCATTTGGATCAGCTATATCGATTAACTCACACGCTTTTTTATTCCAAGCCGCTAAACACGTAATGTAGTTAGTTAATTGATGATAGGCTCTATCCGGCGCATCAGGACGTATTCTTGACATAGTGAAACCTGAATAAGTAGCGCCACTACCTACCCAACTAACAATAGAGGATACGGCTCCACCTCCAGGAACAACAAAACCAACTGTAGTTGTGACCAGTCCTAATATAGTAGCTGTTCTTTCTACTGCATTACCTGTTTTCATAATATCACTGCTTATTACAGGGTGTAATAAAGCTAACAAATTAACTGCTTGTGGTTGATTAGAAGCAACGGCAACATCATTGGATGTTTTGGAAGTATTAGTTGGTGCGGCTCTCCCACCACGCATTGCAGGTAGTAGGCTATTAAAAGATTTTTGGCTATTATTACTTGTGGAAAAAGTTACTGACTGTGTACTCAAGCCTCCGGCTTTAACTCTTTTTTCATCTCGTGGCGTTACAGTTGATTTATAAGTGCGCTGTAACCTCCTATAAACAGCTGCACTGCATTGAGTCATTTGTATAGCTAATGCTGCTTGCTCTTTGAAGTCTCGACCGATTGCTCGCTCTGATAACTGAGTTAGCTGATTTTTCTTTTTAAGAGCTTGCTGACCAATCATAATATCCATAAAAATGTCCTTATTTATTATTTAATTGGTGAAATCATATCATTTAAAGTTACGTAGAGAAATCCTGACTAGTTACTATTACAATGATTTAAGGTACATAAAAAGCTGCTTCAGAGTATTCGATTTATGCTTCTTTAACAGAGGAATATCTTAAGTATGAACCATGACTATATGTAAAACATAAGCCCTTTACTAAATTTACTTAGTGAATTATTTGAGGCTTAATATTACTAAAATCACTGTGGATTGTAATCTCTACATTATCAGGTTTTATAGCAACATCGCTTAAACCCGTATTAGTGAAATACTCTTCGAAGCCCTGCTGATATTCAGGAAGAACCTGCTTATATGCAGTAATAAATAAACTCAGCTTTTTAGCTATAGTTGGATACTTAGCTGCAAGGTCTCGTAGCTTTTCAGGTTCAGAAAAAGCAAATTCGGCGAAAATATTAAAGTCGTTCTCAATATTAGTTTTACCGTAGGTAGATAAAAATCCATTTTCATAATCAGGCCCTATACTTCTATCTTGCGTTAAAGCCTCATAATTCGAGGAAGCAGGACTCCAACTTTCAGGCAACAGACCTTGCCATGCAAGATTAACAAAAGGGGAGCGTAAATAAATTAAAGAACTAAGCTCGTGATGAACTCCCCGTAACGAATTTTCATAATTGAAGTTAGTACCGTTCTTATCTGAGATATTTGATAATATTATAGAGTTTCTTGAATATGTTCCCCCCGCTTCAGCCCCCTCCATGAGCATAGGTCCTGAAATATAAATAGCATTAATAAATTTGGAAACAAAGCCTTCAGGGTAAACCTCCAGCGCGGTTTCAATGCCATCAAGTGACTCTGAAGAATCCTCCAAAGAAGTGCTTTGCATTTCAAGTGTAGGCGGCTTGCCTTCAATTCCTAAAAATTGTTCAGGGAAAAATAAACGAGTATCGCCAGCTCGGATATCTAATTGGTATGTTTTACCTAAGCGCTTAGCTTGTTCTGATGCACTTTCTAAGTAAGTACATCCACTGAGAAAAAATAAAAAAACAATTGAAAATATTCTCACTAAATAAACCTCTTTTAATGGGCGTGTCTAAGTGTTGCGACTGGGACTATAGAAGTGCTAAACCTAACAACTGCGGGTAATACAGCGGGAATAACTACTGCTCTAGCAGAACCCCATAATACAACTCCCCTCGCTGTCATCCCTGCAGCTGCAGCAAAACTAGCGGGATCATCAGCGACTCCTGCACCTAATGTGACGTAATCTTCTACTAAAGTACCAATAACAATTAATGTAGCTCCAGCAAATAGTCCTATAGCTAAGGGCTTATCCCATACACTACTGTCAGGGTTATGTTCTCTAGCACTTTTACCATCTGAGCCCGTAAATGTTACTTCTAAAACAAACGACACTTTTTCAGCTATATAGTTAAATTGATTAATTTTTCCTTTTAATTGAGGGAGCTGCACTTCATATTTTAATTTTGGTATTGGTGAATTTGATGTGACTTCAATTCCCAGTGATGTAGTTGGGCTGTTTGGAGTAGTACTCTTAGAGACAATATTAGTTCCAAGCGTTAACTTTTTAGTTTTTTCGTCGAAAGCTAATTTTGTTTCACTAATTAATGCTCCAAAAGCTTTATTAGCTTGAGATGTTACCGTCGCCTCTAATTTTTTATCGTTAACTACGTAATTAACAGGATATTTATCTACACTAGATAAAACAATATTACCTGTCATTTTAATTTCCACTATAGCATTAGGGAGTACAATTGGAGGTTGTCTTATATCATCTAACTTATAGCTTAATGAAATTGGCGAAGTGATTTTAGGGAGTTGTTTTTGTGAAGACTCATTAACTGTATTAAATGCTCTGGCATTTTGCTTAATTTTAATTTGAGAAATATCTAAAGAAGGTATGAGTATTTTTTGCCCTGGATAAATTAGGTCGGGATTAGTTATAGGCTTATTAGTAATAGCCACAACTTCTTTTCGGTTATTAAACTTCCATAACCTAGGCCATTCCATTGGAGACCCTAAGTGTTTAGAAGATATATCCCATAATGTATCACCTTTTTTTACAATGTATTCCTTTACCATTTTTATTCCTAATATATTTAAATTCCATTATGGGCATAAATATACGAGGACAAACCCACCATGTCAATTTAGCTTAACTCTATTGGATGATATTCATCTATAATATTAATAAACTGATATTCATCTATAATTTCAGTTTAATTAAGCATTGTATAATATTAAAAAGCCTGCAATTAAGCAGGCTTTTGAGTGTTTGGAATTGTCGTATTCTAAAATGCGTTTATAACACAATTATGCTTGTTACTAAGTACGCTATAAACGTCAGTGCGCCGCCAAATAACGCATACGGTAGCTGCGTTTTAACGTGGGTGAGTAAATCACACCCCGAGGCGAGTGCCGATACGGCGCTGGTGTCGGATATAGGCGAGCAGTGATCGCCAAATATACCGCCGCCTAAAATAGCGCCTACCACAAGTGAAGGTGGTAAACCGAGTGCTTGAATAAGCGGTACACCAATAGGAATAAGTATGGCAAATGTGCCCCATGATGTACCTGTAGTAAACGACATAACCGCGCCGGTTAAAAACAGCACTGGTACAATTAAGTAAATAGGTAGGTAATCGCCCACTAGTGATGCGACAAATACGCCCGTGCCTAGCTCTTTTAAGCTTGCGCCCAGTGTAAGTGAAAGCAATACAATGCTCACCAGCGGTAATAACTCGCCCATGCCTTTAAAGCCGGTATCGACTAATTGATGGTGAGTAAATTGGCGCGAGCTAATCATTAAAACATATGCAACCACAATGGCTAATACCGTTGCGTATAAAACTGATTTAGAGCCGCTGCCTTCTGCAAGTACGCCGTTGCCGGTGTAAAACATAAAGCCTACCATGCTCACAATTAAGGTAAGTAATGGCACGAGCATGTAACGCGCTTTAGAGCCTTTTACTTCTTCCTTTAGGTCGGTTTTTTGTAGCTCTAGTTTTTGCTCGGCTTCTTTCATTGGGCCGTGTACTTTATCAAACGCGATAGTGTAAAACACAATGACTAGCGTGATAATGGCGTAAAAGTTGTACCCTACGCTGCCCCATAAAATAGAAACCGCCGATTCGCTTAGCTCGTAATTGCCAAGTAAACCCAGTACAAATGCGCCCCAACCGTTAAGTAATATTAAAATACACACAGGTGCACTGGTGCTATCAATAATATAAGCAAGGCGGGCTCGGCTCATTTTAAATTTGTCGAACAGGCCACGCGATACAATACCTGAGGTTAATACGCTGAGGTTTGACTCTATAAATACCGCGATGCCGGTAAACATGGTTAAAAAGCCAACTTGGCGCTTACTTTTTGCAATGCCTTTATTCATAAGCATATTAACGGTGGCTGCTACGCCGCCAGATTCGCGTATGTAGGCAAGCAAGGCACCAATCATAATACTAAATATTAAAATGCGAGTGTTACCCGGCGAGCTGGCTACCGATATTATGCGCTCAATGGTATTTAAAAATGTAGCAAATAAGGTATTACCCTCGCCTTGTATAGCGAGTAAAAATTCTGACGAAGCCACGGCCACCAAAAGTGCCATTATTACTTCTTTTCGCCAAAATACGATAGCGATAGCAATGAGCGGCGGTAATATAGAATACCAAGACATAAATTAACCTTTATTAATAGCGAAGTGCGTTCGCTTTATTCACGTTGAAACGCTTATTTTACAGGCCGTTTTAAAAATGAGGCCTGAATTTGTAAACCGCTTAGCTTAATGGATTGGCTTAGTTAAGTCACCTGCAAATAAATCACTTAAGGCACTGCACTTAGGCCGTTTTAGCCTAAACGATAATTTATTGATTTAGTAGTGCTTCGTAAATAAGCGATACCACCGAGCCATATTGCGCGGTCTCATATTGTTTGCCCAAAAACTGGTAATGTTTTTGGCTTCCTTTTATTTTTGTGTGCCGCGCATTGGTCAATAAAATAATGGCTAAATCGTAGGTTGGATCAATAACCGTTACTGTGCCCGTCCAGCCAGTGTGCCCATACGCTTGTGCGCTTGCGTAAGGGCCAAAATGCCAACGCCTGGCTTGGTTGTTACCTGCAAGCCTAAAGCCTAGGCCATAGGTTTCGTTGTTTAATTGTGGCGTTACAAACTGCGCTAAGGTTGATGCGCTAAATAACTGGGTATTGCCAAAACCACCTTGGTTTAATAGTACTTGGCAAAGCACAGCTAAATCGGGTGCATTACTAAATAAACCGGCATGCCCTGCTACGCCATTAAACGAATAAAATGCTCGCTCGTCGTGCACTTCGCCTTGCAAAACATTGGTACGAATATTTTCAAAGGCAATACGGCCATCACGGGTATTGCCGCTAAGCTCGGTTGCTGCAAATTCAGCGCGTTTAAAGCCCTTTTTAAGTGGGTTAAATACCGTATTGGTCAGTTTAAGTGGGGCGTAAATGTGTTGCTCTAGGTAGTCATCAAGTGGTTGCCCGGTTATTCGCTCAACTAGTACGCCTAAAATCATGTAATCAATATCGGAGTAAACGGCTTGTGCGGGGTATTTATTGCTCAGCGGTACTTGCGTAAGTAACAGCTGCTTTGTGGTTTGGCTATTTTGCGAAAAATACGCATCGCCAGTTTTAGCACCTTTACGATGAAAATCAAACACAGGCGGGTAACCCGCTGTATGCGTAAGTAAATTTTTAACTGTGCGCAGCTCGCGGCCATCACCTTTGTATTCGGGTAAGTAACTTTGTACGGAGTTGTTTATATTTAAAAGCCCTTCACTTACAAGTTTCATAAGGGCAAAATTAGTGGCAAATATTTTGGTGTTAGAGGCTAAATCAAACAGAGTATGTGTTTGCATTGGCTCTGGGCGTAGTAGCAGCAAATCACTTTGTTGGTACTGTTTGGCATCGCCATAGGCACTAAGCTTTATGAGTTCGCCACTTTTAATAACGGCTAATACCGCCCCCGGAAAACCTGCTTGTATGTCTTTTTCAATAAGGGCATCGACCTGGCTAAAGTCTATATTACTTTGCGCAGCGGTATTTAAGGTTGGAAACTCAAAGCGCAAGGTAAGGCTTGCGCCTTTAGGTTTAATATTTTCAACCTTAAACGTATTTACCCCGTTGTGGGTGCGCCTTGCTAGCGAATACTCGTATAAAGTATTAGCGGCTAATTGGTTGGTAATATTAAGCTTTTGGTTATTTATAAAAATATCGGCGCTTATCGCGTTATTATTTTGAATTAATAACTGCCCTCGCCCTTTATACGCTTTAAATGTGCCACGGTTATTTACGTACTCACGGCTGCTTGGGTTAGCCTCAGGAAAAGTGACAATAACTTGGGCGTTTGGAAGCGTTACTAATTTGCTTTGCTTAAGCTCACTTGCTGTAAACTCATTTGGCTTATTTGCCATACTACACGCTACAAGAGTCGCGCTAACAAGCGCCAGTAAAGCCGTTTTAAAACAGCTTCTTAATTTTTTGTTTATTACTAAAGCCATTTGCTCCCCTTACTTGTACAGCAAATAAGGCGCTCGTTGCTTTTTAAATGCTGCAAGCCCTTGCTGCCAACTTTGTTTTATTTGCCGCTCTGATTGCCCTGCTTCAATAGCTAAACGTAGTTTGTTAGTGCCAGCCAATTTATCCATAAAATCAGCGCGTTCAAAAAAGGTAATATTGTTTTTAGTTAATTTATTATAAGCCGTTATTAAGTAACTTAAATCAAGCCCGCGCGTGTTTGCTGTGCGTAAATCGAGCCCTTTTACAGGGGTATTTTTAAATTTAGGGTTTGCTGCCGCCCCTTTAATAGAGCGCGGTGTAAAACTAAAATCCCCAAGCGCAACGGGCGAGTAGCCAATTACTTGAAACGCAAAGTTGGTGCCTCTGCCAATACTTACAGGGGTTGACTCAAAAAAGCACAACGACGGATACAGCGCAATCGATTGATCGTTAGGTAAATTAGGGCTGGGTTTTACAGGTAAACTGTAGTCAGTTGAGCGCGTGTAATGATCAACAGGGATCACAGTAAGCTTTAAATCAGCCGCTTTATTGATCCAGCTTTCGCCTTTGATCATTTTTGCAAGCTCGCCTACCGTCATGCCATGCAGCACGGGGATTGGGTGCATGCCTACAAACGATTTAAATTGGCGCTCAAGTATTGGCCCATCAACGTAGGCAATATTGGGGTTTGGCCTATCAAGCACAATTAATTCTATGTCTTGCTCGGCTGCGGTTTCCATCATGTAATGCATAGAGCTTATGTAGGTATAAAAGCGCACGCCCACATCTTGGATATCAAAAATAATAACATCTACTTCGCTCAGAGCCTCAGCGCTTGGCGTTTTGTTTTTGCCATAAATAGAAATAAGCGGGATACCGGTTTTACTATCAACCGCATTTTTAACATGGGCTCCAGCGTCGTGATCGCCTCTAAAGCCATGCTCAGGTGCAAAAATTTTGGTTATGGTTATATTTTTAGTGAGTAAAGCATCAACCAAATGAGTATTTTCAACAAGCGATGTTTGATTTACCACAAGGCCAACACGTTTATTTTGTAGCTGTGGCAAATAATGTTTGTATTGAGCAGCGCCAACAATTGGCGTTGTTTGAGCAGTGTGAGCGTGCGCGCCCACATTAAAAATAGTGATAAATAGTAAAACAAAGGTGATGAATACAGCTTTAAACATACAGCAAGTTCCTTTTAAACAAGGTGTTTAAAATACCACAGCTTAAGTTAAAGAGCAGTGAATGGTTTTGAGCTGTACATAAGTAACTAGAAGCTGCGCTTCTCACGTGAGCACGCTTACGTCTACGCTGAAATTTTTAGCAGGAGTGTTTGTCTGGCTTAACTGATAGCTGATAGCTTTCTCAAAATTCAGACACAAAAAAACCGACTTTTGTCGGCTTCTTTTCTATTAACTTAAGTAGTAATAGAAAGTGGTGGGCGCAGGAGGATTCGAACCTCCGACCGCCTGGTTCGTAGCCAGGTACTCTATCCAGCTGAGCTATGCGCCCACTTTCATTTTTTCTTATTTATACTCTAAGTGGAGTTTCTGAAACAATAAATATAAGTACACACCGTAAAATATGCGCTTAACTTATATGCTATTTCAGACACAAAAAAACCGACTTTTGTCGGCTTATTTATGAAAGTGGTGGGCGCAGGAGGATTCGAACCTCCGACCGCCTGGTTCGTAGCCAGGTACTCTATCCAGCTGAGCTATGCGCCCACTTTCATTAGTTACTTGTTTATACTCTAAGCAGAGTGTTGTAAAAGTGGTGGGCGTAGGACGTAACTTCTAAGAGTGAACCTCCGACCGCTTGGCTTTAGCCAACACTTTCTACTTGTTTATACTCTAAGCAGAGTGTTGTAAAAGTGGTGGGCGCAGGAGGATTCGAACCTCCGACCGCCTGGTTCGTAGCCAGGTACTCTATCCAGCTGAGCTATGCGCCCACTTTTACTGTTTGCTTATTTATACTCTAAGCAGAGTGTGTAAAAAGTGCTGGAAGCAGGACGTATCTTGTAAGAATGAACCTCCGACCTATTTGGTTTTAAACCAAACACTTTAACTTATTTATACTCTAAGCAGAGTGTGTAAAGAGTGGTGGGCGCAGGAGGATTCGAACCTCCGACCGCCTGGTTCGTAGCCAGGTACTCTATCCAGCTGAGCTATGCGCCCAATCTTTACTTTACAAGACTGCCATTAAAAGAAATGGTGGAGAAGGAGGGATTCGAACCCTCGATAGAGCTACAAACTCTATACTCCCTTAGCAGGGGAGCTCCTTCGGCCACTCGGACACCTCTCCGTCTTGTGGGGCGTATAATAAAGATTTCAGAAAATATGTCAAACACTTTTATGCCAAAAATGACTATCTGGTTACAGAACGCACATAAGTCAGCTTTAATTGTATAATTGGTTTGAAAAGTAAACGATTTAAATGTTTTTGTCTTGTGGGTTAACGCCCATTAAAGGCACTAAATCATCTTTGAGCTGCGCTAAATATTGCTCTTGGTAACCTAATTGCTGAAACTCAGCAATACAGGCTCGGTAATAAGCTTGTCGCTTTTGCTCTGTGGTGTCAGTTTCTGGCGATTCTTCAACTCGGTTGTCTTTCATATTATATTCTAAGTCCATTTGAGAATTCATATTTAGAGTGCTATTTTTACCCAGCTCAAAATTTTGGCGTATTTTAGCTAAGTTTTTTACATAAATACAACATAATGTTTAAAAAACAGTCATAAAATTACGTTATAGCACTGTTATTAAGGTTATTTAAAACAAGGCTACATTAAATAACCCAATCTGAATTAACTATTAATAAGTACTAATAACTAGCTTTAAAATTTAGCTTAGTGCTAATTAATTAAAAATCGAACAATCTTATCCTCTCTTTCGTCTGTTTTTATAAAGCAATTTACTCTCCAACTTTTCCTGCATTGGCGCTTATTTTTGTACTCACACAAAAACGCCGCTAAAATTTAGCGGCGTTTATCACATTTATTTTGTTTAAGCTTAGTCAGCTTGTGGGCGCATATGCGGGAACAAAATAACATCTTTAATGGTTGGTGAATCAGTAAATAACATTACTAAGCGGTCAATACCAATACCTTCACCGGCAGTAGGCGGTAAGCCGTACTCTAGTGCGCGTATGTAGTCTTCATCGTAATGCATTGCTTCATCATCGCCGGCGTCTTTTTCTTCAACTTGGCGAGTAAAGCGCTCTGCTTGATCTTGCGCATCGTTAAGCTCCGAGAAGCCATTTGCAAGCTCACGTCCGCCAACAAAAAACTCAAAGCGGTCGGTAACAAATGGGTTTTCGTCGTTACGGCGCGCAAGTGGCGATACTTCCCACGGGTAGCCTGTAATAAATGTAGGTTGGATAAGCATGTGCTCAGCCGTTTCTTCAAATATTTCACATAAAAACTTACCTGGGCCCCATACACAATTTTCAGGAATTTTTACGTGCACTTGTTTAGCGTACGCTTTTAATTCTTCAAAGTGGTTTTCTGGGTCATTAAATACCGCAGCATCAAACTCAGGGTTATATTTTAAGATAGCATCAGCCATGCTTAGGCGCTCAAACGGTTGGCCAAAGTCGTACTCTACTGAGTCGATAACTTCGCCGTTTTCATCTTTAGTGGTATTAACAACAATTGGGCTACCTAAAACGTTTGTTGCAACTGTACGTAGCATGTCTTCGGTAATATTCATCAGGTCGATGTAATCAGCGTAGGCTTGGTAAAATTCAATCATAGTGAATTCTGGGTTGTGGCGCGTTGATAACCCTTCGTTACGGAAGTTACGGTTAATTTCAAATACGCGGTCAAAACCACCTACTACTAAACGCTTAAGGTAAAGCTCAGGCGCTATACGTAAGTACATGTCTATATCAAGTGCGTTATGGTGAGTCACAAATGGACGCGCAGACGCACCGCCAGGAATAACCTGTAGCATTGGCGTTTCTACTTCCATAAAGTCGCGCTCTGCTAAAAAGCGACGAATACCTTCAACTACTTGTGAGCGAATGCGGAATGTTTCGCGCGTTGCTTCGTTAGTAATTAAATCAACATAACGTTGACGGTACTTGGTTTCTTGATCTGATAAACCATGAAACTTCTCTGGTAATGGGCGTAGTGACTTAGTAAGTAGTTCGTACTCGGTCATTTCTACGTATAAATCGCCTTTACCTGATTTATTAAGCGCACCTTTAACACCAATAATATCGCCAATATCTAGTTGGCCATATTTTGCTTTTAAGTCTTTTTGCACATCTTTAGATGCGTAAGCTTGTACACGGCCTTTCATGTCTTGAATGGCCATAAAAGGACCACGCTTAGCTAAAATACGGCCAGCAATTGATACAACGTGCTTAAGCTCTACTAATTCTTCTTTACTCTTATCACCAAACTCAGCCTGTAAATCAGCCGTGTAATGTTCACGACGGAACTGATTAGGATGACCGTTGGCTGGGCAATTTTCGCGAATAGCGTCTAATTTGCCGCGACGCTCAGCGATTAACTTATTTTCGTCTTGGATTTGATCAGTCATTTTTTAGCTCTTTTTTAGCTTGGTGGTTATAGGCCAGATTTTAGGCTGGCTTCAATAAATTTGTCTAGGTTGCCGTCAAGTACCGATTGCGTATTACGGTTTTCAACGCCAGTTCGTAAATCTTTAATACGTGCATCATCAAGTACGTAAGAACGAATTTGGCTTCCCCAGCCAATATCCGACTTTGCGTCTTCTTGCGATTGCTTTTCAGCATTTTGCTGCTGAAGTTCAAGCTCAAATAATTTTGCTTTTAACTGCTTCATTGCTTGGGCTTTATTTTTGTGTTGTGAACGCTCGTTTTGACACTGAACAACCGTGTTGGTAGGTACGTGAGTAATACGTACTGCCGATTCGGTGGTATTAACGTGCTGACCACCCGCGCCCGATGCACGGTAAACGTCTATACGTAAGTCAGCCGGATTAATATCAATTTCAATATTGTCATCTACTTCTGGGTAAACAAACGCAGAGGCAAACGAGGTATGACGACGACCACTTGAATCAAATGGGCTTTTACGTACTAAACGGTGTACGCCTGTTTCTGTGCGCAGCCAACCATATGCGTATTCGCCTACAAAGCGCACTGTTGCACCTTTAATACCGGCCACATCGCCATCGGTTGCTTCTACTAGCTCAACTTTAAAGCCTTTAGCTTCGCCCCAGCGTAAATACATGCGTAATAACATGTTACACCAGTCTTGTGCTTCAGTACCGCCAGACCCAGACTGTAAATCAAGGTAAGCATCGTTTGCATCGTGAGAGCCCGAAAACATACGGCGAAACTCTAAACCCTCAAGCTGTTTATTTAAGCCTTCAAGTTCAGTTTGCGCTTCAACAAACGTGTCTTCGTCTTCTGCTTCTACTGCAAGCTCTAATAAACCTTCTACGTCGTCAGCACCTGCTACTAAGTTGTCGATTGTTTCAACAACGGCTTCTAAGGCTGATTTTTCACGACCAAGTGCTTGTGCGCGCTCAGGTTCATTCCATACGGCTGAATCTTCAAGTTCGGCGTTTACTTCTTCTAGGCGCTCTTGTTTGTGAGCGTAGTCAAAGGTACCCCCGAAGCAGTTCAGTACGTTCGCGAATTTCCTTGATTTGATTAATCACAGGATTCACTTCAAACATGTACATTACTCCAAAATGGCTAGATTATTGCGCGCTAAAATTAGCACTAAACGCAATAAATTATCGTCAAATGATAAAAACGCCCGATTTTAACAAAAAACCGCGCGCTTTATTAGCCTTTTATGCATGCATTGTGCATATTTTTTAATGCACTTTTTCAAGCTCGCGAACAATTAATTGCAGGCTAAACTTGCCTCTAAATTCGTTTATGTCGAGCTGATAAGCCACTTTGACATAACGGGCCTCGGTGTCGGGCCATGCTTTTACATCTATTCCAAATGCAATAGCGTCAACTAAGCGTCCAGATTGATGTTTAAGCACCAGCTTTAAGTGCTTTTCGCCTACTATACGCTGCTGAATAACTTCAAAGGTGTGCTCAAATACCGGCTCAGGAAATTGCTGCCCCCATGGGCCTGATTGCTTTAATAGCTGAGCAAAGTCCATTGTAAAGCACTCGTTTGGCAGCTCGCCATCGGTAAACACAATGCAGCGTTTACTTTCTTCGCTTAACTGTGCGCTTACAGCTGCATCAAACGCGTTTTTAAAGTCATTAAAATTTTGCTCATCAATACTTAGCCCTGCCGCCATGGCGTGGCCGCCAAATTTATTAATTAAGTGCGGGTCGGCGGTATTTAGCCCTTCGAGTAAATCGCGCATGTGCAGCCCTTCAATAGAGCGGCACGAGCCTTTTATTTCACCGTTTTCGCCACCGGCAAAAATAACGGTTGGGCGGTGGTATTTTTCTTTTAAGCGACCCGCCAAAATACCAATAACACCTTGGTGCCAATCTTCTTGGTATAAACAAATGGCATCGGGAATGGTGTCATCACTAAACGCAAGCCTATCAAGCACAGCTTGCGCCTCGGCTTGCATGCCCTGCTCTATTTCGCGCCGTGCATGGTTTAAGCTATCTAACTCGCTGGCAATACGCCTTGCTTGGTTTATATCGGTACTTAATAAGCACGCTATGCCCAAACTCATGTCATCTAGTCGCCCTGCTGCGTTTAAACGCGGGGCCAACGAAAAACCAAAGTCACTGGCGCTTAAACGCGCTGCATTACGATTAGCCACTTCAATAAGCGCAGTAATACCTGGGCGTGTTTTACCGCTGCGAATACGCGCCAACCCTTGGTGTACTAAAGTGCGGTTATTTGCATCAAGCGCAACTACATCGGCCACGGTGCCAAGGGCAACTATATCAAGCAAGTCGGCTAAATTTGGCATAGTATGGCGTTCAAAATAACCTTGCTCTCGTAACGTGCTTCTAAGGGCTATAAGCAAGTAAAAGGCAACGCCGACACCCGCAATTGATTTTGAAGGAAAACGGCAATCATGGCGATTTGGGTTAACAATTGCATCGGCATTAGGGAGCTGCTCCCCTTGCAAGTGGTGATCAGTAACCAGTACTTTAATGCCCACTTTTTTTAGTATGTCTATGCCTGCAATACATGAAATACCGTTATCTACCGTAATGACCAGCTCTGGTTTTATATCAACAATTTGCTCAGCAAGCGCTGGGCTTAAACCATAGCCTAAGCTAAATCTATCCGGTACAAGGTAGTCTAAGTTATTAAAGCCAAACATTGCCAAGCCTTGCATTAAGGTGGCTGTACTGGTTGCGCCATCGGCATCGAAGTCGCCAACAATTAAAATGCGGCTTTGCGCATTCAGCGCATCAATTAATAGCTCGGTGGCTTTGTCGATGTCTTTAAACAGTTTAAAGTCGATTAGCGTGGCTGCACTATTATTTAGCTCGTGGGCATTTTGCACGTTACGCGTGGCATAAATTTGCTTAATAACAGGGTGCAGATCGCTTGGCAGGTAAGAATCGTCTACATTTTCGCGCGCAATGATCAGTTTTTTCATGCTGGTTTTTAACTTATGGTGTTCATAATAAAAAGACAAAAAAAGGCCATAAAGGCCTTTTTAAACCAATTCGCTTAATTAAGTGATCTATTTTGAGGCTGGAAAAACGTGTTGATAGCTAGGCAATAAATTCGCTATTTAGTTGTTCTCGGCAATTGCTCCTGCATTGCTCTATCTTCTGCATCCATGCAGTCGTAAATAAGCATTTTTTAACGCCTGAAGCAGCATGTTTAGCCCCGCAAAATGATTAAATATTATCGCGGATTGGTATTAAACAGTTACTCAGATTTTTAATTAACCTGCTTTGTTCGCCTCAAGCGCTGCACTTAATGCCGCGGCTGGCTGGTAGCCTGGGATCATTGTACCGTCTTCTAAAATAATGGCTGGCGTGCCGCTAATACCAAAGCTTTGGCCTAGCTGGTAATGCTCAGCTACTGGTGCGCTACAACCGGCAACTACTTTAGTGTCTTCGCCTGATTTAGCTTCTGTTAGTGCTTCTTGCTGGTCGCGTGCACACCATACATTCATTAAATCGGCGTAGCCCGAACCTTGCAGTCCACCACGCGGAAACGCTAAATAACGAACAGTAATGCCTGCATCAAGCAAGTCGTCTAGTTCGCGGTGTAATTTACGACAATAGCCACAGCTAATATCGGTAAATACCGTAATTTGGTGTTTTTCGTTAGGCGCTTTATAAACAATCATTGAATCTTGGTATTCTTTAATACCTTCAACACGGACACCATTTAACGCTTGCTCGGTTAAGTTACTGCGGTTGTTTAAATCAATTAGCGTGCCTTGCATTAAAAACTGGCCGTCTGGGCTGGCGTAAAGTACACCTTTATTTGTAATAAGCTCTTTTAAACCGGCAACGGGGCTTGGGTTTATTTGCTTAACTGTTACACCTAACGTGGCAAATTTAGTAACAATAGGATCATTAGCATCTGGCGTTGTGGCTACGCCATTTGCAAATGCACTAATACTTGTGCACAACATTGCACCTGCTAACATTAATTTTTTCATAATTTTCTCTATCTAATAATACGTACTAAATTGACCGCTAAGCTGATATTAAATTTCATATTACGCGCGCGGATGATGCTCTGAGTGTACCGATTTTAATCGCTCATTGGCAACATGGGTATAAATTTGTGTAGTCGATAAGTCGCTGTGCCCTAACATCATCTGCACCACTCTTAAGTCGGCACCATGATTAAGTAAATGTGTTGCAAAGGCATGACGCAATGTATGCGGCGATAAATCTGACTCAATAGACGCCAAAATAGCATAGTGTTTAATACGATGCCAAAAGGTTTGTCGGGTCATACCTACACCGCGTTTTGAAGGAAACACAAAATCGGTGGCGTGTTTTATCATTTGTGCACGCCCCCCTTTTAAAAACTGCTCAAGCCAGTACATGGCTTCTTCGCCTAAAGGTACTAAGCGCTCTTTGTTGCCCTTACCTTTTACAAACACAACCGACTGGCGCAAGTTAATTTGCTCCATACGCAGCCCTACAAGCTCGGTTACACGCAAGCCCGTAGCATAAAGTAGCTCTAGCATGGCTTTATCGCGCAGCCCCATTGGTTCTTCAATATTGGGCGCACTTAATAATGCCTCTACTTCGGCTTCTGAGAGTGTTTTAGGTAACGATTGACCCGCTTTTGGTTGCGCAATGTTTTCAAGCGGTGAGCTTGCGATATGTTTTTCACGTACAAAATACTGATAAAACCGCTTTAAAGCACTTATGCTGCGTGCCGTGCTACGTGGTTTTAACCCTAAATCTACGCGATACGCTAGGTAGCTTTCTATATCTAAGCTGGTTACCGTCATTAAGCTTTCGCCTTTTAAAAACTGACAAAACTTATCTAGGTCACTGCGATACGCGCTAAGGGTGTTTTCGCTTACACCTTGCTCTAAGTACAAGCTATCTAAAAAGGTTTCTAAAAAGTCGCTGTTGCTGTTTAGCTCGGTATTTGGTTCAGGTAAATCGTCAGGTAGCGTTGTCACGTTGTGATCTCATGTTGGTAATACCCACGGTAGAAGGTATCAATTAAAAATACCTTACGGTAAACTGCGCCCTATCATAACAGGCAATTACACAGTGATAAATACGATGCAGATTGGTTTATTTTTTGGCTCTACTACATGCTACACAGAGATGGCAGCAGAAAAAATTCGCGACCTTATTGGCGCCGATGTAGTGACCTTACACAATATTAAAGACGAACCACTTAAAAATGCAGAGCAGTACGACTTTATCATCTTTGGTATTTCAACATGGGATTTTGGAGAAATACAAGAAGACTGGGAGTCTAAGTGGGACGACATTAAAGATGTAAACCTAAATGGTAAAACCATTGCTTTATTTGGCATGGGCGACCAACAAGGTTACGGACAATGGTTTCAAGACGCCCTTGGTATGCTTCACGATGAAATAAATACCCAGTCGTTTACGCAACTTGGTTTTTGGCCAAACGATGAAAACTACGAGTTTGAAGCGTCAAAAGCACTTACCCCCGATGGCAAACACTTTGTTGGCCTAGCGCTTGATGAAGACAGCCAATACGAGCTAAGCGATGAGCGCATAGCCAGCTGGGTTGAACAAATAATGACAGAGTATAGCGAAACGCTATAACGAGTTTGGCCTAAACCATGTTTAGGCCAATACATTACAAATAACTAAGTTTTTTAGCGCACTTTTTTTCACGTATTTTTGCTTGCCTTTGCAATAGCCAATTAGGCGCAAAGGTATTAATAATACATGCCAGTACAATAAGCACTGAGCCTATTACTTGCGATAAACTTAATGTTGTATCGTAAAAAATTAGCTGAAATAACAACGCAAATAATAAGTTAGAATAAATAAGTGGTGCTAACTGCGAGTTAGAACTGGCTAATCGGTACGCCTTTCCTCTAAAAAACTGCGTTGCAGCAGTCGAAAACCCAATTAATGCCACCATCAGTAATAAACTATAATTGCTTATATCGATTGCAAAACCTTGGTAAAATAGCTCACCTTCGCTGGTAAACATTAATACTGGCACCATAAAAATGGCAGCCAGCGTAAAACTCCAACCGTTAATAACCATCATCGGAAGCTTAATTTTACTGGCTCTAAACAAGGTGATTTGCGAGCAGGCATTAAAAATACCAGCCCCTAAACCAATTAATAAGCTCCAGCGCCATTGTATGCCATCGCTATGAATATTTTGAATAATCACACCCGCAAACATCAGCGCCATTGTAGGTAGCAATAACCAATTTAATTTAGTTTTAAAAAGCACCCGTTCTATTAGCGGTATAAATAACGGCCCAGTGCTAAATAAAATAACCGCTTCCACCAGCGTTAAAGTATTTAGCGCCACTAAAAAGCAGTTTTGGCACAGCACTATAAAAATTGCGCGAATAGCGAAGGTTCGCCATGCTGATTTATTAGGTAGCTGCCATTTAATACCTGCCGCCAATGCCAGCATAATAATCGCGGGTAAAAACACCCGTAAAAAAACCACTTCGCTGGTGCTAAAGTAATCGGTAAGTAACTTGGCTATAAAGCTATTTAACGCCAAGGTAAATGTAGAGAGCAGCATAAACACACTAGCACGAGAATTTAACGTCACCGCAGTTATCCTTTGAATAAAAAATGAATGTAAAAAGCAAAATTAAAGGCTTAATTTTTTTAATCTATTTATTATTTTTCAAAAAATTGGCATTGGCTTTTATGGCGCTAATTTTACGTGTACTTTATAAATTTAAAAGCGAATAATATTAAACTAACCTGTAAGTAAAACTTAACTGTTAATAAATAACCTATGATCAAATCAGCGCCGTTAAAATCTCTCTATACGTTTATAGCTGTTGCCGAAACTGGCAGCATGGTGCTCGCGGCTGAGCAGCTAAGTATTAGTCACTCGGCGGTAAGTCAATCTATTAAAGCGTTAGAGTTACAACTTAATACACCGCTTTTTAATCGCATTGGTCGCCGCGTTGAGCTCAACCCTGTGGGTGAGCGCTATTACAAACGCATAGCCCCAGCCATGGCTGAAATTTTAGCAGCCAGCCAAGAGGCAAGTAACACAGCGAATGAGCCAACTTATTTAACACTCAATATGGTTAACTCACTAGCTCTGCACTGGTGGATCCCTAGGGTGGCTGATTTTCAGCGCATTTCGCCAAATAGTGACATTCGTATTTCTAACTTGGTGGGAGAATTTGATTTAGAGCGCGAAGGGATTGATGCAGCGATTATTCATGGCCAGCCCGATAAGTGGCAAAAATATCACTGTGAAAAACTAGCCGACGATCAGTTAATTTTAGTCTGTAACCCACAGCTTTTAGTTGGCTTAAATAAAGATGAGTTAACCGCGCAAAATTTGCTGCAGCGTTTTAAAGCAATCTACGTTACCAACCCACGTAGGCAAAACGATTGGCAAACGTGGTGCGAGGCTAATAATTTAGCGCAGCCTAAGCAGCATAATAACTTAACCTTTAATATTTCAGTGCAAGCAACGCAAGCCGCGATGCGCCAGCTTGGCGTTTTGGTCACCCACAAACAATTTGTACGCGACGATATAAAGCACGGCATGCTCACGCAAATTGGCCAAAGCATTGTTAATCCGCATCAGCAGTTTTATTTTGCAACGAGCCACGCCATGCTTAATCACCCACAGGTAAGCGCATTACGAGCGTGGCTTAAACGCGAGTTTTTAAAAACAGCAAACGAGTAGTGCTACTCCACACGTTGCCAATATTGGTTACGGTAAAAAAAGCCTATATAGCCACGTACTTCTAATGTTTTACCGTCGTTTTGTGGTGTTAGTTGCACGGTATAGGTTTTACCATTTGTAGGGTCAAGTATTTCACCATCGCCCCACACGCCATCATCTTCTGGCTTTACATCAGTGATTATGGTCATCCCTAAAATAGGCTGATTTTTTAATGCCCCATCACACTCTTTACAAATACCGGTTTGTTTAGCTGGGTCTAAAATAGTCTCAACTTTACCACTGAGCACCTTATCGTTTTGAGTAATGCGTACATACGATTTAGCCTCGTTGGTGTCTTCATCTATGGTTTTCCAAAGCCCAACAGGAGTCATGTTTGCAAGCGCACCTTGGCTTAAAAATAAAGCCGCAGCGAGTGTAGTTAGTAACGGTAATTTATTTAACTTTTTCATTGTGTTGCCTAAATTAAAAATGGCGAATAAAACGATAATACCAGCTGATTTATAAACGCACTATTAAATTAAACTGCTATTTAGGTACATATAAAAGTAAAAAACCAAGTACGCGTTAACCCACTTGGTTTTAAATTGGCTGATAGTTTTTTAACGTACGCGTTTTAAAGTACGTATTTAAAAGTCACGTACCTCTACACTTGAGCTGTTAAATTCAAACATATTAATTTTGCCACACTGTGCCATATGGTTAGTACTTGTATAGGGGGTATTTGCTTGGCTTATATCGCCTTCCCACTCTTCGCCATTTTTTATAAATGCTTTTAATTCAAACCATCCGTTAACAGCTTTACTGCAATCCATATCAACATCCAGCATCCAATAGTGTTCGCCCCATATATTAAGGGGTGTAACACCAAAGCCATCTACTGTTACCGATTTTTGGGCGCCATATTCACTTGGCCAAACATTTGTAGTCCAATCCATTGCAGTGCCTTGCGCTTCACCGCTTTGGCCTTGTTCAATTCCATACCAATCTAGGTAGTTATCGTTTGCTTTCCAAGGCGTTGTGGTGTTGTTTTTTAGATTGTTATGGCGAATTGGCATAGCACATTCAACATTTGTTGTTTGGCAGTTTCTAGCAAGGTTTGTATTTGCATAGTTGTGGTCTATACCACCGCGTACAAACATGTCTTGTCCGCTTTGTGTTTGAGCATTAATAAAAACAACGGTTCTTTGCCAGTCGCTATTATTAGGCACTGCCTCTTGGGTTAATTTAGCATTTTTATGAATTGCTATTGCATCCCATGGCGCTACATTTAAATTTATGGTGCCGTTGCTATTAACTGTTATTACTTCACCGCTACAGCTAGTAGCATTACCCAAAAGCTCGCCTTTTAACACATTGCAGTACTGTCCAGGCGCCATATCTGTTTGAATTGTTGCATTAAGCGTTGAGTCTTCTTTATTAATTGCCATATGACCAGAGCTACCACGTCCAAATGCAATCTGGTTATGGGTGTTATCCCACCAATTTGTTACTACCCAGTTGTCGGCTGTGTTATTTCTAAAATCGACACCACCCGCAATATAAGACCAACGATGCTCACACTTCCAGTTACTTGCAAAACATTCTAAATTACCATTATTGTGCACCGGTACACTTGGCCCACCCGCATCTGTATCGCCGTGAAAATCATAACTCGACATTACTTTTGGATACCCATACGGGTATGCCAACATAAATACGTTGGCTAGGTCGTATAAACGGCCATCTTCAAAGGTAATTACATTACCCGCACCACCATGGCCGCGCTGATTGTCGTGGTTATCTACAAATACTACAGCTGATGAACTTGGCATAAAGCCCCAGCCTTCACCAAAATTACTTAACCATGCAAGCGAGCCATTTCTAAAGGTATTACCAAGCTGCGTACTGTATTTAAACTCGGTAACTAGCCCTGTACTTAAATACTCTGAGGCTGCAACCGCTTCAGTACCTTGATCTATCACCTCATGAAACACCACTGGCGAGCCATTTATTTTTGCCATTAAACTTTGAATATCACTTGCAGCAACATGCTTAGCAGCATCAAACCTAAAACCTTTAATACCCATAGCTTGAAGGTCGTTAATATATGCCGCTAATGTATTTTGCACATAATTTGAAGAAGTGTTTAAATCGGCCAACCCTACTAGCTCACAGTTTTGCACGCGATAACGGTTATTACCGTAATCTTCTGGGTTAATAGAGCAACTTTCGTGAAAATCTTGTGGACTATAAATAGGGTATTGTTTATTACCAAAAGTGTTACCTGCAGTGCCCGTACCACTGCCGGCTGCCATATGGTTTATTAATGTATCAACATATATATCGACGCCTGCGGCGTTACAGCGATTAACCATATCTATAAATTGCGAACGGTTACCGCCGCGGCTTTGTAGTTGGTAGCTCACAGGTTGATAGCGAGTCCACCATTGGCTACCTGTAATATGCTCGTTAGGCGGAGACACCTGTACCGCAGCGTACCCTTTTGGTCCTAAAAACTGCTCACATTCTTGGGCTACATCTTGCCAATTCCATTCAAATAAATGCACAAATGTTGTAGGTGCAGCCGATACTAAACTTGGTAAGGTTAAACCTAAGCTAAAACCTGCAGTGGTGATCATTTTATTCAGTTTCATAGTGTGTGTTTCCAGTGTTGGGCGAGTTAAACAACATACTCGACGTTATTTACAAGTGGTTAACACTAGTTTGAGAGTTGCTCAAATAAAAACTGAATACGTATGCATAATGGGTAAACTATCCTTTATTACTAGATAATTACCTGCCTTAAAAATTACATTTTCAAGTAAAACGCTTTACATAACGCAATATAATCATCGCTGTAGCGGTTGTTGTCATCTTTTATGCATAGGGAGGTAAGTTCAGGCAAAGTGTTTACTAAGCTAAAGCGCATCAAACTGCGGCTAAATGCTTTACTTGGTGTGGTTTTTACTTGGCAATGCGCGTTTAAATAAAGCCCGTTTTGTGTTGCCAGTTCAATGAATAAGCCCGCCTCCGTGGTGGGTAAAATCACGTTAAAGCACGAATGCTCATGACTTAAACGCATATAGGCATGTATTAGTTCGTCAAAACTTAAACCATCGGTATGGCGTGCGGTGTTACGGGCATCGCTTAGCCCTTTTAAACTGCGGTTAAAATAAGGGGGGTTAGAAATCACAACATCAAATGGCGCCGCCTGTTTAAACGCTTGTATAGTGGTGTGCTTTACTGTGATATTTGGCCACGGGCTAGAGGCTATATTTTGCTGCGCTTGCTTGTAAGCAGCTTCATCAATTTCAACAGCGGTTATGCTAAGTGCTGGTTGGCGCTGTTTACACATAAGCGCAAGTAAACCGGTGCCTGTGCCTATATCGAGTAATGTGTTGGCACCTTTTAAATACGCCCATGCGCCAAGTAAAATGCCATCGGTTGAGACCTTCATAGCACAGCTATCGTGCTCAACCTTAAATTGTTTAAACGTAAACCCTGACATTTTTTCACCTTTTCATTCACCAACTGACGTATAGCGCGTATAATTGCAGGTAATTGTCCCTTATTTTAGACACTCTATGCAATTTTCTGAATTTGATCTTGATACTAAACTACTCAACGCCATTGATAAAATGGGCTACGAGACACCAACCAGCATTCAACAACAAGCTATTCCTGAAGCGCTGCAAGGTCGCGATATTTTAGCATCAGCACCTACTGGCACAGGTAAAACGGCGGCATTTTTAATTCCGGCTATTCAATACTTAATGGATTTTCCGCGTCGCGACCCAGGTTTTGCACGTGTGTTAATAATGACCCCAACCCGTGAACTGGCTTATCAAATTCATGAGCAGTGTGAACTGCTTGCTAAAGGCACTCACCTTAAAATTGGTGTAGTAACAGGTGGTATAAACTACGGCACCCATAAAGAAATTTTTGAAAACAATAATGATATTTTAATCGCCACACCAGGGCGTTTAATGGAATATCTTGAAACCGAAAATTTCCATGCTGAAAACGTAGAAATGCTTATTCTTGATGAAGCCGACCGCATGCTAGACATGGGCTTTAGAAAAGAAATGCTGCGCATATGTGACGAAGCTAAAAACCGTCGTCAGTGCTTTTTATTCTCTGCGACTCTAGAAGGCGATAGCGTTGAGTTATTTGCTGAGCGTATTTTAAACGACCCAGCTTTACTTGAAGCTGAATCGTCACGCAAAGAAAAAGCAAAAATTCATCAATGGGTTCACCTTGCTGATGATTACCACCACAAGCTTGAGCTGTTGGTTAATACCCTAAACGGCCCAGATGTAAGTAAAGCCATTGTGTTTGTAAAAACCCGTGAGCGCCTAGAAACGCTAATTGGTGAGCTAACTAACAATGGCGTAAAAGCCGCGTGGCTGCGTGGCGAAATGCCGCAAGATAAGCGCATGAAAGCGATGGAAAATTTCCACAGTGGCAAAACGCGCATATTAATAGCAACCGATGTTGCGGCCCGCGGTATTGATGTTTCTGACATTAGCCACGTAATTAACTTTGATATGCCGCGCACTGCCGATGTCTATGTACACCGTATAGGCCGTACTGGCCGTGCGGGTAAAAAAGGGATCGCTATATCATTAGTTGAAGCGCACGACATTGGCATTTTATACAAGGTTGAGCGATACACAGAGCAAAAACTTAAGCGCCGTATAATTAAAGGGCTTGAGCCACAGCATAAAGAAGCTAAGCCACCCGCTAAAAAGCGTAAAGATCCGGTAAAAATGAAAGCTAAGAAAAAAGCCAAAGCTAAAATTAAAAAGAAATAGCACACCATAAATAAACAAGCCGGCAGTTGCCGGCTTTTTTGTACCCGTTACAAATGTAACCCAAGCATGTAACTCATTCCCATTAAAATGTAATTATTGCCCACCTGAATTCTCACTTAATAAAATAACCTTATATTTCAATAAATTAAAACTGGCATCGAAATTGTAACTGAGAAAGTAACTCAGCTAAGAATAGCTGCACGATTAACCGTAATGTAAGGATGAAGTTATGAACCGCTTTAAGTTAACTATCGCTTTAGTATCATTTTGTTGTTTATTTTTATTAGCTTGCGCTACAAAAGTAAGTGCAGCAACTAACTTAGCCGTAGTAAGCAGTGTGGCTACTCAACCTAACTTACAACAAACAATCACCAATACGTTACGTACTAACCCAAACTTAGCATTAAGCGATATTCGCGTGCAGGTTGAAGACGGTGAAGTTGACCTATACGGTGAAGCGCAAACAGGTTTTCAGCGTGCACTTGCGCAAAAGTTTTTAGAAAATATGGATGGCGTTAAAATTATCCGTAATAAAATTAGTGTTATCTGATACAGCATTACAATATTTGTTTATATAACTTATTCCTCTGCGTGGCTTGTTTCTCCAACACAAGCCGCGCTTTTTTATGCTTAACAGCACACTTTAGTATCTAAACTTCTAGCTTTAGCTCCCCTATTAAAAAATAGAGCAAACACTTAGCCGCCCTTTTCCACCCTTTTAAATTAGTGACTTACTACAGCTTTGATAAAAGAATGCTATAACAAGGCTGTAAAGTTCATATAATCAGCGCATTTTTAATACCGTTGGCAACCTACAAGTGTTTGCTAATCAACCTCACCATGAATAGCAGTTAATAATATATGGCTTAACGCATGCAAATGCCCCATCACTTACACAAGGAAGCTAATACATGAAATGGTTTATTTACTACTGCTAAACCCTCTTATTGGCCATGCAGAGGAAGCTATATTTAGCTTTGCTGCAGATGTGTCTGTATCCGGCTTTTTAGCCCAGAAATTAGTGAAATAGATATTATAAAAGTCTTTGCTGATTTGGCAGGATTAAAAGTAGGCGACAAGGTAATAGAGCTAGATAGCTGCCCTATTCCAGATTGCCCTGCTGAGGTTACAAAAAAATCGATGACAAAAAACAGTGGTGAAACGCTTTTACTACTAATCAAAAAAACTCGATGGCAGCGAAAAGCAAATAAGTATTAACTTAAAATAAATTGATTAAAAGTATAGTTAAATTTAACCCGACTTAGCGCTTTGAAATTACTAGCAGCGCACTTTTTATGTAAAAATGCGCTGCTAGTGGGTAACTATTACTGGGCTAGTTTAAACCTGTATTAGTCGCTCATTCGCTTTGATTTGAACCCGTATTACTCCCGCCTTGTTGTTTGGGTGACTGTTGGTTTATTTTATCGCTTATCATGGCATCGAGCTTTTCACCGCCTTTAATGCCAAAATCTAACGTACGTATTGGGAATGGAATACTTATATCTGCAGCATCAAGCGCTTGTTTAACAGCGACTACGCCTTTATGGCGTACTGTCATAAAGTCTGGCTCGCCTGGGTATTTTATCCAAAACCACACCAGTAAATTAATACTACTGTCGCCAAAACCTTCTGCGTACACAGCGGTTTCATCTCTGCGTATTACAAAGTCAAACTCGTTAATTTTATCAACGATAACTTCTTTGGCTTTTTCAATGTCGTCGCCGTATGAAATACCCACCGGTACCTCTATGCGCCTGACGCCTAACGTGGTGTAATTTTTTAACACATTTCTAAATAATACCTTGTTAGGTACCAGTATTAACTGCCCGTAAAAGCTCTCTATTAGCGTGTTACGCAGGTTTATAGAATGTACCGAGCCAAATACGTCGTCGGTTTCAATTACATCACCCGCTTTAAATGGCTTGCGTATCCCCATAGCAATACCGGCAATTAAGTTCTCGGTCATGTCTTGAAAAGCAAAGCCAATGGCTAAACCCACAATACCCGCACCCGCTAGTAACGATGTGACTGTGCCTTTTAACCCCATAAAATCTAAAGCGATAAATAGGCCCACACATAACACAATAACCTTAAAAATAGACGCCATTAAATCAGCAATTTGCTTAGAGTCGAGTGAGCGCCTTAATAGGTTTTTCATTAGCTGGCCGGCAAAGCGCGCTATTATTGAAAATACAATGGCTATCACCACTGCCACAATAAAGTTTGGGATGTGGCTTATTACTACATCAAACCACCCTCCGAGTTTTTCTTCGATGAGTTTTTCGGCTTCGGCTACTGAAGGTATGCTGATCATATTTTTACACCTATCTATTTTTTATCTCATTAATAGTAGGTGAAGTTAGCAAGTTTAGCGCCAGCATAAAAAAAGCCATGCAATGCATGGCTTTTTAACTCATTGTTTGCTGAGTATAAACGCTTAGTTTTGCTCGTCGCGCATAAATACAGGCTCAAGATCTTTAGTGGTTGCTTCAGGGCTAAAGTAATAACCCGCCACAGTAAACTCTTTTAATTGGCTAAGCTGTGTTACCTGGTTTTCTATAATGTAACGGGCCATCATGCCGCGCGCTTTTTTAGCGTAAAAGCTAATTACCTTATATTGACCATTTTTGCAGTCTTTAAAATGCGGGGTAATAATTTGCGCATTGAGTGCTTTTTTATCTACTGCTTTAAAGTACTCGTTTGAAGCAAGATTAACGAGGTATTGTGCGTCTTGCGCTTTTAATTCCTCGTTTAGTTTATTAGCAATAATGCTGCCCCAAAATTCATACAAATTTTTCCCGCGAGGGTTATCAAGCCTAGTGCCCATTTCTAGGCGGTAAGCTTGCATTAAATCAAGCGGCTTTAATAAGCCGTATAAACCCGAAAGTATACGTAAATGGCTTTGCGCATAATCGAGGTTAGCGGCAGTGAGTGTTGCGGCATCTAAACCACCGTACACATCGCCGTTAAAGGCTAGTACCGCTTGTTTAGCATTACTTTGTGTAAATGGTTGCGACCATTCGCTAAAGCGCGCAGCGTTAAGCCCTGCAAGCTTATCGCTAATTTTCATTAGGCTGCCAATTTGCGCTGGAGTTAGTTCACGGCATACTTTCATGAGCTCTTCGCTGTGCTCTAGTAATTCAGGTTGAGTGAACTTATCTGTTGCGGGTGGCGTTTCGTAATCAAGATTTTTTGCTGGTGAAATAACAGTGATCATAGTTAGCTATTGACTTGTAATTTATTTAATGTCAATTTCAACATTAAATGAGACGAAAAGCACGTTTTGTTTATAAAATACCATTGAAAATTAATCGCAATGGCCTAAATCCTACCTTAATAAATCATGCATCGTCGTTTTTCTATTGATAAGGACATAAGACCTATCAAGCATTGTCACACTGTTGCAGTATTGAATACTTATATTAAGGTAGTTTAGATTTTCTTTTAACTTGCTTGGAATGAGGAAGGCAAATGACTAGCGCTCTACAAAGGCTAAAACAACATTCATCTATCGTAGCCGACACTGGCGATATTGAAGCGATCAAAAAGCATCAACCAGAAGATGCAACCACAAACCCGTCGCTTTTATTAAAAGCGAGCGAGATTGAAGCTTACAAGCCTTATTTAGATAAAGCTTGGAGCTATGCAAAAGAAACAGAGCAAGATGCAGCTAAACAGCTTGAACTTGCATGTGACTACTTTGCCGTATTAATTGGTAAAGAAATTAGCGAAATTGTACCTGGTTATATTTCTACTGAAGTAGATGCTCGTTTATCATTCGACACCCAAGCAACTATTGATAAAGCACATACCCTGCTTAGCCTTTATGAAAAAGAAGGTGTAAGCAAAGACAAAATTTTAATCAAAGTTGCGTCTACATGGGAAGGCATTAAAGCGGCCGAACAGCTAGAAAAAGAAGGGACTAAATGTAACCTGACTTTATTATTTAGCGATGCTCAAGCGCGTGCATGTGCTGATGCAAATGTATTTCTAATCTCGCCATTTGTTGGCCGTATTTTAGATTGGCACGTAGCAAATGGTATGGAAAAACCAACCGATCCGCTACAAGATCCAGGTGTTCAATCTGTACGTAGCATTTTTGAGTTTTATAAACGCCATGATTACAAAACCGTTGTTATGGGCGCAAGCTTCCGTAACACTGGCGAAATTATTGCGCTTACAGGTTGTGACAAGCTAACAATTAGCCCTAACCTACTAGAAGACTTAGGCAATTTAGAAGGCGCAGAAGAATACTTACTACAAAGTGATATTCCTAAAGAGCCAAAGCCTGCCCCTCTTACTGAGTCACAGTTCCGTTGGTTACATAACCAAGATGCAATGGCAACTGAAAAACTAGCTGAAGGTATCCGCTCATTCGCAGATGCACAAGAGCAGCTAGAAGCACGTTTTAAAGCAATGTAATACGCGCTAATTATGTATTAAACGCCGCACCTGCGGCGTTTTTTTATGCCCTTAATATAATCCGCACTGCTTTATACTAACCTGCCACAGCATGTACCATTGCCTACACAGCTAAATAACTCACTTTTAGTATTTTTTTATTTATTTTTTCTATCTAAAAATAGCGCGTTCAATAAAGCTAGTTAGTATTAAACTTCATCAACGCATCACATACTTGTAACAAATTCGTCACTTTTTTATTCTATTTTAGCTAGGCCTGTGGTATAGGTATTCTCGAGGTTCACTAAAATCAATAGGAGATAGTCATGGATAGCCTAAACGATATATTAGAGATATTAGAAGGTCCTGATACAACAAGAAAAACCTCTCAAAAGAATAAAAAAAGAAAGTGGCGCGAGATTGAGGCCATAAAAGACAAACAACGGTTACGTAAAGAACTACAGGAGTTAGACTTTTTTACAGACAGCATTGAAATTGATGAGCTAGATTTTTAATTTCAAACTCATTGCGCTCAATTAGGCAATTTATTTTGCGGCAGGAAAACCGTATCGATAGTAAAGCTAACGCCAGGTTTTACCCCTTCAAAATAATTGATAATTATTGCGCATGGGCATTAATACACAATAACTAAGCAAAAGGCTTTCATGATACGAAAGCCTTTTTTAATATATCAATTAAACCTGCCAGTTAATGGGCTTATCGCCTTGGGCTTGTAATAACTTATTTGTTTGTGAAAAGTGCTTACAGCCAAAAAAACCACGATGCGCAGAAAGCGGCGATGGGTGAGGCCCTTTTAAAATATGATGGCGAGCGCTGTTAATATTTTTACCTTTTTTTTGCGCATGAGCGCCCCATAAAATAAACACCACTCCTTTGCAGTGTGCATTTATATGGGCTATCACGTTATCGGTAAATTGCTCCCACCCTAAATGTTTATGTGAATGCGCTTGGCCTTGCTCAACCGTGAGTACTGTATTGAGTAAAAACACGCCCTGCTCTGCCCAGCTTTGTAAGTAGCCATGGTCTGGTATTTCAAAACCGGGAATATCCGTTGCCAATTCTTTGTACATATTTTTTAGCGACGGCGGTAACTTTTTAACCTCTGGCAACACAGAAAAACATAAGCCATGGGCTTGGCCTTCTCCGTGGTATGGGTCTTGGCCTAAAATAACTACGCGAATATTGTTAAGGGCTGTCGCTTCAAAGGCGCTAAATACTTGCTCTTTGGGTGGGTACACAGCAACACCTTCGACACGGCGTTTTGCTACATAATCTAATGTTTGCTGCATATAAGGTTGCTGTAATTCATATTCTAAAAAGGCTGGCCAATCGCTCATTGTATACTCTTAATTTGTTTGCGTGATGCATCTATTTTATCACACATATTTGCCAGTCCATCTAGCATGCGCGGTGTAAAACGATGTAATAAATCGGCATTTACACGTATAAATTGGTTATGTTTTACAGCGGGGACTTCTGGCCATTTTTGCCAATTAATTTTAGGTTGTGGCTTATCGGCTTGCTCATCAGGAATAATAATAATCTGTGGTTTTTTAATCACCACGTTTTCAATACTTATTTGCGGGTAGTCGGTTGGGCTGTGTGCAAATACATTGCTTACATGACATGTTTCAATAAGCTGGTTTATCCATGTGTTTTCACTTACCGTCATCATAGGCTCTGGCCATAATTGATAAAAACCAGTTAATATTTTTTTGCTTTGCTGCTGCTTTTTAATTTTTTTGAGCTTAGTAATAAATGCGTTTGCTACTTGCTTGCTTTGCTCAATACGCCCTGTAAATTTTCCAAAAGCAATCAGCTCGTTTGCAACTTCTTCTATTTTTTTGGGATCACTTAAATGTACTTTTATACCAAGGCGTTTAATTTGTTCTAAATCTTCACTTTGATTACCGCTTTTCCAACCAATCACTAAATCGGGTTTTAGCGCTAATAATTTTTCAAGAGAAATACCATAGTAACCACCAATGCGCTCAATACTTTTAGCTTCATTTGGGTAGTCAGCGTAATCAACAGTGCCAACAATATTACTTCCCGCACCTATAGCAAATAGGTTTTCTACTATATGCGGTGCAAGTGCTACAACGCGCAGTTTATCTGGCGCAGCTGTATCACTGGCCACGGCACTGCCCCCTGAACACAATAACAGCAGTGCAGTAAAAAACGCTTTATACATTAGTAATCAAACCCTTCTAGTGCTTTTATACCCGAGTCGAAGGCGTGTTTAACATTGCGCACTTCGCTTACTGTATCGGCAAGGTCTGTTAACGTGCGGTGCGCTGCGCGACCTGTAATAATAACCGATTGCATGGGAGGGCGATTATTTAGCGCGTTTACTATCTCATCTAAATCAATATAACCGTAAGTCACCATGTAGGTAAGTTCATCAAGTAATACTAAATCAATACTGCTATCTGCAAGCATACGCTTTGACTCTTGCCACGTTGCTTGCGCGGCTGCGGTGTCGGCCTCTTTATTTTGCGTATCCCATGTAAAACCGGTATTCATAACGGCAAATTCAACCCCTGCGCCTTGTAATAAGTTACGCTCTCCACACTCCCATGTGCCTTTAATGAACTGACAAACAGCGGCTTTTTTACCATGCCCTACGCAGCGAGCAACCACACCAAAGCCTGAGGTAGATTTACCTTTACCATTACCCGTAATTACCTGAAATATCCCTTTAACATCTTGCGCATCAGCCACGCGTGCATCTACCTGCTCTTTTACTTTTTGTTGGCGCTGCTGGTGCTTATCGTTATTTGTATCCGTCATTATTATCTCCTTCATAAATCGATATAATCTGTTGCATGTTCAAATGCGCCTCGCACATAGTGGCCAAGCGCTCTAGTTGTTGCTCGCGGTGCGCTACAATACTCACAGGTTGTATGGTTGCATCGCTTTTTACCCACTTTAAAATTTGCAGTGTGGCAGCGGGTTCATCAAACAAGCCGTGTAAATAAGTACCAGCAATGGCATTGTCGTCACTAATAAAGCCATCGTTTTCAAACCCATGAGGGTGCGCGTTAAACGTTAAAAATGGCTTATTAAGTGCTGCGCCTTCACTAATGCCGGCATGAATTTCGTAGCCGCTACACGGTGTTTGCAAATCATTTAACTGCATAGCCGCCGTTACTTTAGTGAGTACTTTTTGGGTGCTAAGTGTGGTTTCAAAATCGCATAGGGCAAGCCCCGTTACTTGCTTTAATGACGACTCGACTCCGCTGGGATCATTTATGGTATACCCCAACATTTGCATACCACCACAGATACCAAGTACTTTGCCACCATAGCGTAAGTGGCGCTTTATTTGCGTATCCCAGCCTTCATTTTTTACAAAACTTAAATCACCCAGCACGTTTTTACTGCCAGGAATAATAATCAGATCAACCGGTGGGATCGCGCGTGTGTGGCGTACATAATTTATATTAATATTTGGGTGCAGCCGCAATGCATCAAAATCGGTATGGTTACTAATATGCGGCAATAAAAGCACGGCTATATTAATGGTGGCAGTCGTCACCGTGTTATCTATTGCTACAGCATCTTCGGCATCAAGTGCTAAATCATGCAAATAAGGCAGCACTCCAAGCACTGGTTTTTTTGTGTAGCGCTCAAGCCAATCTAGCCCACTTTGTAGCAAGCTTATATCGCCTCTAAAGCGGTTTATAACAAAGCCTTTTACGCGCGCTTGCTCGGATTCGCTTAATAACGCAAGTGTGCCCACTAAATGCGCAAACACACCGCCTTTGTCTATATCGGCAATAATAATGACGGGGCAATCTACCGCTTCTGCGTAACCCATATTGGCAATATCGTTCTCGCGTAGGTTTATTTCTGCGGGGCTGCCTGCGCCCTCAACCAATAATAAATCAAACTGCTTTGCTAGGCGTTTATGCGAGGCAAGCACTGCATCCATCGCAACCTGTTTATAGTTATGATAAGCCCCTGCCTCCATATTACTAATGGCTTTTCCATGTATAATGACTTGTGCCCCCGTATCACTATTGGGTTTGAGCAATATGGGGTTAAAGTCGTTTTGAGGCTCTACTTTAGCGGCTATGGCTTGCAAAGCTTGCGCGCGGCCTATTTCGCCCCCCTCTTTTGTAACCGCGCTATTAAGCGCCATATTTTGCGGTTTAAAAGGCGCGACCTTTACACCTTGCTTTGCAAACACTCTACAAAGCGCAGCGACTAAGGTGCTTTTTCCGGCATCTGACGTAGTGCCTTGAATCATTAAGGTTTTCATCAGCACTATGCCTTTGTTTTTCTAAAAAAGAGTAAGCTTAAAAAAAATACGCTACCCATGGCTGCTGTAATTACCCCTACAGGGAGCTCTTGGTTTTTAAGTAATGAGCGCGAAAGCACGTCAACCCACACCATAAACGTGCCGCCCACTAAGCTGGTAATTAGTAAGCCAGCAGTACTGCCCTGAGATATAAAAAAGCGCACTATGTGCGGCACCATTAAACCTACAAAGCCAATACCGCCACATAGGGCCACCAGCGCGGCCGTTATTAACGAGCTCAATACCAACATTAAAATTCTAAAACGGTGCACACGGACCCCAAGCGTTATCGCGCTTTCATCGCCAAGAAGCAGCGCATTTAACTGCCTTTTAAAGCTCAGCATAAAGCTAATACACACCACTATAACCACGCATGGCAACCATAACGTGGCCCATTGTGCGCGGGCAAAGCTACCTAACGTCCAAAACAAAATACCAGCCACTGCTTGCGGGTCACTCCAATACAGCAATAAACTTGTAAATGCGCTAAATAAAAACGACAGTGCCACCCCCGCTAGCAACATAGACTCTACTTGCGTGCTTTTTTGCCGCCCAGCAATAAGTATCAATAAGCCCATTGCTAAAAAGCTCCCTAATAAGGCAGCAGCCGATAACATAAACCCTGCACTAATACCCGCAACGGCCATAAGCAGTACTACCCCAAACGACGCGCCTGACGATATGCCAAATAAATACGGATCAGCGAGCGGGTTACGAGTAACCGTTTGTAAAATAAGCCCTGCAATAGCCAAACCTGCACCCGCCATAAAGGCAAGTAAGGTACGAGGTAACCTAAGCTCATAAATAATACGCGCGTTAAACGAGCCCTCCCCTGCTGATAAAATCCCTGTGAGCACATCACTTAACGGCGTATCTGCGGCGCCAAAACTCAGTGCGCTAAAAAGGCTACCCAGTGCAATTAATACGGCTGCTATAAATATTGTCCACTGGTTTATTTTTGTTATATCCATTTAATTAATAGCCATAAAAGTAAGTAATATGAGGAATAGTTTGACCATTTTCTGTGCGTTGAGGGTGGCTAGTTACGCGCGCACATACCCCAAAAACATCCGCTAGCATGTCCTCACTAAGTACCTGCGCAGGCGAACCTGTATGTGTTATTTTACCTTTATTAATAACCACCAGCTCATCGCACATAGCGGCTGCTAAATTTAAATCATGAAATGAGGCAAACACAGTAACCCCTAGCGATTTTGCCAGTTCCATCACTTGTATTTGGTATTTAACATCTAAATGGCTGGTTGGCTCATCCATGATGAGTAATTGCGGTTGCTGCACTATAGCGCGGGCAATCAATGCACGTTGCTTTTCGCCCCCCGAAAGCGACTCAAAATTTTGCTTACACTGTTGCTCAAGCCCTACGGTTTTTATTGCCTGTGTAATTTTTTGTTTGTCGCTGTGGGTGGTGGCGCTAAATAATGACTTATGAGGTGTAAGCCCAAGGGCAACCACATCAAATAATGTTAGGTTAAATTGCGCAGGCGTTTCTTGTAGAACTACAGCAACATATTTTGCGTAGTCTTCACTTTTAAGCTGCCAAATATCCTGCTGATTAAAGGTAACGTTACCAGCGGTGGGTTTATTAAAGCGATACAAACAGCGCAGTAAGCTCGACTTACCCGCCCCATTTGGGCCAATTAACCCAATAAACTTACCCTTAGCTATGTTTAAATTAATATTGTTTAAAATGGTGTGATCATCGACTTCCCACGACACATTTTGAACGTTTAATAAGGGTGTATTTGGCGCTAATGTAGTTTGCAAAAGTGAGTCCTTGGAAAGCGTGCACTCACTAACACACAGCTAAAAGACTAGTGCATCAATAAAAATGAGTTTACCCGCTCGTTAAAAAGTATACCAATCTAGAACTTCTCATGCTGATTGATATGTCTCATTTGTATCTGACTTAAAGCGTGGTGCTAATTACAGTTACGGGAATAGTTGAGGAATTTCACCCCATTCCAAATGAGGGTCTATTATGGGCGGGTAAGTAAATAATTTAAAGCAAAAAAAAACCGCGCTCATTAGAGCGCGGTTAATAAAGGGAGTGTTTAAGCAACGCTTAAAACTTGTATTCCATACCTAGGCCAACGTAGTCTTGGTCAACATTGTTGTCCATATCAAAGCTTGAGTAAAAACCAAATACTTTAATGTTTTTATTAAACTTATGATCAACACCTACAGAAACTGCCGTTTTGTCGTCGCTGTCATCAAAGTCCATTGCTTGGTATTGCACTTTAAACGTGTTTTTACCCATGCTGTAGGCTGCGTTTAATAAATAGCCGTCAGCTTCTGCGCTACCGTCTACTTTTTCTTGAGTTTGGTACATAGCGCCTAATTTAAAGCTCTCTACTTTACCTTGAATTGACGCACGCACTACATCGTAGCCATTTACTTCGCTATCGGCTGCAACCGAGGCGTATACCGCACTCTTTTTAAGTGCAGAGTCACCGTAAGTAACCGCCATTGAATAGCCGTTATCTGCATCTACGTCATCTTCGGCAACAAATGTAGCAAGTACTTTAAAGCCTTCGTAGCTTTTAGATGTATAAGTGATTGAATCACCTAAGCGGTTTTCACCTTTAAAGACATTTTTAATATCGCCTTCAAGGTCATTAAATAAATCTAACTTACCTTGCGATTGTTTAAGCGCTGTATCGTTACGACCCACAACAACTTGACCATATGCACCTTTTAAACCTACATACTGGTTACGTGCAGAAATATTGTCGTCGTTATCACCTTTAGAGTCAGCATCAGATACATCAACTTGAAACTCAAACTTATAAACCGCTTCTAATCCATCAGTAATCTTTTCAGACCCTTTTAGTCCAAAGCGAGATGCATTACTTTTAATTTCAGTGAAAGACCCTTCGCCATCATCAGACGATTGCACAGTAACATTCGCTTTACCGTATACATCAACGTCTGCAAACGCGCTAAAAGATAAACCACTTACTAGTGCAACACATAAGCTCGATTTTACAAAATTCATGTTATTTCCTCGATAATCACAAGACTAATTTTTAAAACAGCTGCAGTTTGTCACCGTTAAATGACAGATATATTACAAAGGAAACATTTTTGTCTTTTTATTTTAATAAAAGTGTCTAAATTCTGAAAACAAACCGACATGAATATTTAATAAACAAAATTGTACCTATTCAACCTCATTAAAAATCATAGTCGGTATTTAGTGTTCATCAACAGGCTGATAAGCATTTATTTTAGGTAATAAGTTAATCAGGGTTTCTATTAACTCTTTTTGTTCGTTGTCTCTGTGGTAAGCCACAAAAATATCACGCGAAGTATGTTCTACGTCTTTTACATGAAACAGCTCACCCTTTTCTAGGTGAGACTCAACAAGTACCTCAGGAATAAACGCGCTACCACCACACTGAAGAATTAAATCAAGGGCAATACGTCCCGTACTGGTTCTAAAATAAGGCGGCGTTTTACCGGTAAATTGGCGCGCATGCCATAGTGAAAACGTAGTACCCCAATCAACGTATACATATTGGTTATCAAAAAAGTTCTCGTTAGTGGCCGTGTCATAGCCACTAACCGGAATAATTGGCAGCTCGCAAATTCGCTCAACCACAAGCTCGTCTACTTTAGGGGGGTCAAATAAAATGGCTAAATCAAGCGTACGCTCTAATAATAACCGCGTGCTTTCTTGTTGGGCTTTAACCTCTGCGACCAACGACACCCCAGGCATAGCCGACACAATATTAGTAATGCCAAATTGTAAAAACGCATCCCATATATTAGGCGTACCCGCTAAACTTATTTGCTTGTGCATGTTATCGGCAAGTGCCACATCGACTTTGGCACGCTGCATGCCGGTGATGATCATTTTAGCGTGCGGAAGCAATCGCTCTCCTGGCGCCGTTAATTGAATATTGTTACGCTGGCGAATAAACAAGTTTACACCCAACCCCTGCTCTAACTGGCGAATTCGAAAGCTTACTGCCGATTGAGTGATATACAGGTTTTCAGCCGCTTTACCAAAGTGACGCGTGCGCACAACCTCTACAAATGTTTTTAATAAATCTATATCCAATTTTTTATCCTCACGATAAAAATAACTTGTTTAATAAATTGTCAAACTTGCATCATACTCCAGCAATAAACAGGGTATGAGGATACAGTTATGAGCAACGATATTTCACTACTTCGCCAAGCGTTTGTTAGCCAACGTCAATTTTATGATGATCAAAACTTTCCTCGCGGGTTTAGCCGCAGCGGAAACTTCACCTTATTAGAAGCCAGCATATTAGAGCAACACGGCGTTGTACTAAAAGGCCTTTATAATAAAACTTTAGCACCCCAAAATACGCTACAAGAGCAATTTGTTGACGTAGTTTGTGGCAGTAAAGAACCTACAAACCCAATCGAAAAAGCCTGGGTTAAATATTTAAAACTAACAACCTGTAAAACCAAGTTTCATACACTTTTTGGCCGTTCAAAAATGTCAGGGCCGGTACCAATAAGCCAAGACGATTATAGCGAATCAGATAGCGTATAAGCCTCTAAGATATTTGCTTTTTTGCGTTTTAACAGTTACAACTTGTATAAGCAAATACTTTTGCAAAATATCAAACAAGGTTGTTACGTGACGCGAAAAATACTCATAGTTGAAGATACGCCTACTATAGCGCGTGTGCAAAAGCATATCGCGCTTAAAGCAGGTTACGAAGTAGATATAGCCGAGTCTTTAGCGGCAACAAAAGAGCTAATAAAACACAATAGCTACTTTTGCGCTGTTGTTGATTTTATCCTTCCCGATGCTCCTGCGGGTGAGGCGGTTCCGTATACTATTAATGCCGACATTCCCACCATAGTAATGACAGGCAATATAGATAAACAAACTCGCGACACGGTAGAAAAATACCCAATAATTGATTACATAATCAAAGAAAACAAACAAGCTTACCAATACCTAGAAAAACAACTAAGCCGTTTACCACGAAACGAGAACGTAAAAGTGCTGGTCGTCGACGACTCAACCTCTACCCGTAGATACATTTGTAGTTTACTAAAGCGCCATAAGTATCAAATACTCGAAGCTAAGGACGGCAAAGACGCGCTAGAAGTACTTGAAAGCCAAAAAGACGTGTCTGTTATTATTACCGATAACGAAATGCCAAACATGAATGGTGATGAGCTATGCGCCGAAATTCGCCGGCTTTACAGTAATGATGAAAAAGCCATTATCGGTATTTCAGGTGCTGACTCGTCAGCATTATCGAGCCTATTTTTAAAAAATGGTGCCAACGACTACCTCCATAAACCCTTTAACAGCGAAGAGTTTTACTGCCGACTAAGTCAAAACGTCGACATGCTTGAGCAAATCGCAACAATCAAACGCCAAGCAAATACTGACTACTTAACAAACCTGCCTAATCGACGCTACTTTTTTGAAGAGTCGAGCAAGTCTCTCAAGTATTTAAAAAAATCGAATCAAGATGGCGCACTCGCCATGCTTGATATAGACCATTTTAAATCGATTAACGATACATACGGTCACGATTCAGGCGATGAGGTTCTCAAAGGGTTGGCGGTGTGTTTTAAAAAGTACTTTGAAAAGCAGCTAGTCGCTCGTTTAGGCGGTGAAGAATTTGCCGTTTACTTTACTGATGCAACCACAGCGCAAGCGCTAAAACGCCTTGAAGGATTTAGGCAATTTATAGAGCTTAATAGCCAAGAGTTTAGCCAAGAAAAAATTAAATTTACAATTTCTATTGGTTTTGCAAGCGGCCCTATTTACCAAATAGATGAGTTACTTAAACAGGCCGATTTAAAGCTATATGATGCAAAAGAAACCGGCCGTAATAAAGTAATAAGCTAAACCTTAACGCTGCTTTATAGCAACTTGTTTAAACTATTATTGCGCATAGGTATTAAACTTCGGCGGCGGTAACAGCCGCTTTTTTACGCTTACGCGATTGATGATAAGAGTCCCAGGTAAATATAGCCAGTGCACTCCAAATACAGGCAAACGTAATCACCCGCTCTGCATCAAATACTTCATCGTAAAACACCACAGCAAGCATAAACATTAAACTTGGCCCTATGTACTGAAAAAAGCCTAATGTTGTGTACTGCAAACGCTTGGCCGCTCCGGTAAAGCAAAGCAGCGGCAACGTAGTAATAATACCGGCACTAATTAACAGCGCATTGGTATGCCAATCGTTTAGGGCTAAGTCGGAAGTAGGCGTTGGTGCCATTACCCACCAGTAAATTAATGCAACCGGCAGTAAAATTAGGGCTTCGAGTAAAATGCCTGGCAGCGCTTCAACAGGTAACTTTTTACGCAGTAAGCCATAAATAGCAAAAGACGTGGCAAGCGAAAACGCCACCACCGGAAACGAGCCAAAACTGACCAATTGCAATACTACGCCCGCAAAGGCTAAAAACACTGCAAACCCTTGTAACTTTCGCAGCCGCTCGCCTAAAAATAGCATGCCCAACAGCACATTAAGTAATGGGTTTATGTAATACCCTAAACTGGCATCGAGCATATAGTTATTATTAACCGCCCAAATAAACAGCCCCCAATTAAAACCCAATATAGAGGAGGTAAGTACTAACATTAAAATAATTTTTGGCTGGGCAACTATGCGCTTAACCTTATCCCAGTATTTAAGCACACTGACCACAAGCACTAAAAAAACCACAGACCAGACAACACGGTGAGTTAAAATTTCAAAAGCAGAAACATGTTGTATTTGTTTAAAATAAATAGGCGCTAAGCCCCACATTAAAAAAGCTAAACAGGCAAAAATACCGCCTTTACGCTGCTCGTTTGCAATCGACATACATACTACTTATTCATACTAAAAGGCCGACAGTTTATACCAATTCGCGCTATTAAGTGATTTATTTTGCGGTAACTAAAGCTCAGCGTAAGGCAAAGCTTTTTATTTTAGCCGTGCGTAATTAGCAGCTTTAACCTACTAAATACGTACCTGTACCAAAGGCGATTTGGATTGCCTTTTCGTTGTGTAGCTCCATTCTACATACACACACTTTATTTCCAGAGCGGATCAAAGTAGCACTGGCTGTAAATGTCTCCCCTTTGCCAGGGCGCAAATAATCTGTGCGCAAATCAATAGTGCCTAAGGTAGCCAGCTTTTGCTGAACGCTAGGGATATCGAGCTCGGTTAATTTATCAATAACACTGGCTGCTGCAAGCATGCCGCCCACATTATCGAGCACCGCCGATATAATACCGCCGTGAAGAATTTTTTGCGCAGGATTGCCTATAAATACATCCTGCCAGGGAAAGGTAATTTTAGCTTGCTCAGGGCTGAGCGACTCTACCGAGATATTTAAAAACTGATTAAATGGCATGCCATTTACAAACAGTGCGCCAACTTGTTCAATTAACATTTCTTTATTCATTATTATTCTCTATGTTTAAATTAACACTGGTACGATGAGTTAAGCATACCTGAAGCAAAACCACGAGGCACTAATTAAATCATTTACCTCTAAGCTAAAGACATCCTATTAAAAAAACACTAAAATAGCCGCCGATGAATACTCTAACCCCTACACCTAGCACATTGGTCCGCAAGCCCGACACGGTTCTTAAACAAGTGTTTGGCTACAGCGAGTTTCGTGATGGCCAAAAAGCGGTGATCGACGCGGCCATTAATGGCCAAGACTCTTTGGTACTACTGCCTACAGGCGGCGGTAAATCAGTGTGTTACCAAGTACCAGCGTTAGTGCTCGAAGGGGTTACTGTGGTAATCTCACCGCTTATCTCGCTCATGCAAGACCAAGTAACGCAACTGCAAGCATTAGGTGTTAAAGCCGCTTACATTAATAATAGCTTGGCTCGCGAAGAGCAACAATTAGTGTACCAACAATTGCACCAAGGGCTAATAAAATTACTGTATGTTGCCCCTGAAAAAGTGCTTCAGCATGAATTTACCGAGCGACTCAGCCACTTAAATATCAGCTTATTTGCAATTGACGAAGCACATTGTGTATCGCATTGGGGGCATGACTTTAGACCTCATTACTTTAGATTAAATGAGCTTAAGCAGCGCTTTCCCCATGTACCTATGATGGCACTGACCGCCACGGCCGATAAAGCGACCCGCTTTGATATAGTTGAGCAATTAAAATTACAACAGCCCTATATACATACCGGCAGCTTCGACAGACCGAATATTCGTTACACCATCGAAGAAAAGTTCAAGCCCATGGCGCAACTACTGCGCTATTTAAAAGAGCAAAAAAATCAAAGTGGCATTATTTACTGCACTAGCCGTAAGCGCGTTGATGACATTGCCGAAAAACTCGCTGATGCAGGTTTAAATGCCGCCGCGTACCATGCTGGCATGAGCAACGAGCAGCGCCAATTTGTGCAAACCGGGTTTGCCCGTGACGACATTCAAATAGTCGTTGCGACCGTTGCCTTTGGTATGGGCATAAATAAACCAAATGTGCGTTTTGTTCTGCATTACGATATTCCAAAAAGTATTGAAGCCTACTATCAAGAAACCGGCCGCGCTGGGCGTGATGGCTTAGCCGCAGAAGCCATTATGTATTTTGATCCCGCCGATATAGGCCGCGTTAGGCGCTTTTTTGAAGACATAGACGATGAACAACGCCGCCGCGTAGAAGAACAACGCTTTAATGCCATGGCCAGCTTTGCCGAGGCGCAAACATGCCGCCGGCAAATACTATTAAACTACTTTAGCGAGTATAAACGCGAGCAATGTGGCAACTGCGATATTTGCATTAACCCACCAAAAAGCTTTGATGGCACATTAGTAGCGCAACAAGCGCTTTCGTGTGTGTATCGAGCTGGGCAGCGTTTTGGCTTAGGCTATATTGTAGAATTATTACGCGGGGCTAATACCAGCCGCATACGCGACAACAACCACCACGAACTCAGCACCTATGGCATAGGCAAAGACAAAAGCAGTGAATTTTGGCTCAGTATATTACGCCAACTTATACACCAAGGCTTGTTAAGCCAAGATATTACCCAAGGCGCCTCGCTGCGCTTAACCGAAGCAGCACGCGCAGTGCTTAAAAGTGAATACGCTCTACAGCTTGCCGAGCCGCGCTTACAAGCTAAACACGTATACCAAGATAAACTGGCGCAGTTTAACTACGACAAAAAACTATTTGCCCGCTTACGGGCTCTGCGTAAAGAACTCGCTGATGCCGACGATGTACCGCCGTACGTTGTATTTAACGATAAAACCTTAGCCGAAATGGCGCAATTAATGCCCACCAACGACAGCGAATTTTTAAAGGTATCGGGCGTTGGCTTTACCAAACTCAATAAATATGGCGGCGAATTTTTAACGGCCATTCGTAATTACCTTGCTAGCAATTAAGTAAACTATGACCCAAATTGAATACAATCACGCCCATAAATGCATTGTTATAAGCCCGGTAGAAGCCCCACACGATGAAGACTTTGAGCTGTGGAGCACGCTGTTTTTACACGCAGATGAAATAACAATTATTGACTACGCAGGGGGTGCTGACCGTCATCAATTGCGCTTTAGCTATCAACAGCAAACCTTTAATTTAAATTTTGAACACTACAGCGAAAGTATTTGGATTAATGGCGAAGGCCAAGAAGCCGAGCATTTATTAGCAGCCCTTGCTTTTTACTTAAGCTAAAACGCCTCGCATATGCACTAATTAACAAAGGTGCGTAACGGTAACAATTAATTAGTTTCAAAATCCATACCTTTTACTTACATTGTAATAACAATGATGTAAGCTGATATTACGACTCATATTTGCAGTAGTATTGAAGAGGTTGAATGGTGAATAGAAAATGGATTGCACACTGTTGTATAAGCTTAGCCCTTGTAAGCTTTAGTGCGCCTAAGGCCTTTGCACAACAACCACCCAATAAAACTAACACCTGCTCCGCTGTGCAAACTCACTCTGACAAAAGCAATAATTTACGCCGTGAGGTTGAAGATAAAACCACACTGATTAATAGTCGCAGCGACGCCCAAATAACCTCAATTACCCTTAAACAACTTAACGTTTTTAATACCGAACTGGAGGAGGAAAATAACGCGCTTTTTCGTTTTGCCAACCGCGCGCATATTCAAACCGAGCCAGACGTTATTAGTAATATTTTGTTATTTAAACAAGGCGATAATTACAATGCCAGAAAGCTCGCTGAGTCAGAGCGCTTATTACGCCAACAAAACTATTTATATGATGCGCAAATAAGCGCGGTTGAAAACTGCGACGGCAACGTAGATGTAACGGTGGTAACTCGCGATTTATGGACCTTACTACCTGAAATAAGCTTTAGCCGCAGCGGTGGCGAAAATAAATCGAGCATTGGCTTTCGCGAGTCCAATTTACTGGGTTGGGGCAAGCGCTTGTCGTTTTCACGTACTACCGACAGCGATCGTAATGGTTATTTATTTGTTTATGACGATCCTAATATATTATCTAGCCGGTATCGCGGGCGCTTAGAGTATGCCGACAACAGCGACGGTAAACGCCACTTATTAGAGCTAACCTATCCGTTTTACGCCATAGATACACCTTATAGCTATGGTATTAAAAGCTTTTCTGAACAGCGAGAAGAGTCGTTGTATCGCCGTGGTGATGAATACAGCGAGTTTGATCAAACAACCGATTTTTTTAGCGCTTTTTTAGGCCACTCTAAAGCATTATCTGATAGCTGGACACAGCGCTTAACGCTTGGCTATGTAAACCAAAAAGACAGCTTTGCAGAAATAGAAACAACCTTTGCTCCCTTGGCCAAAAACAGACAACTAAGTTACCCCTATGTGAGTGGTCATTGGTTTGAAGACAGTTATATAAAAGTGCGTAATTTTGACAGTATTTCGCGCACCGAAGATTTAAATTTAGGGTGGAATATTAAAGCCCTATTAGGCTACTCAGATGAGTCACTAAGTAATGATGACAGCAGAGCCGTGTATTCGTTAAAAGCTAAAAAAGCGCACTTTACTACCGACAGAACGCTGTGGCGTTTTAGTGCTCAAGTGGATGGTTATTGGAATAAAGAGCAAAAACAACTAGAAAACTTTTTAGCCACCAGCGAAGTGCAGTACTACTTAAATACCAGCGAAAACCAATCTTGGTTTGTTAAAGCCCGTGCTCAGTATGCTAAAAACCTAACCGCCGATAAGCAGCTAACACTTGGCGGCGAAACGGGCCTTCGTGGCTACCCTATGGATTACCAGCATGGCGACCGAAGCTTTTTAGTCAGCTTAGAAAAACGCTATTACTGGGAGTACGATTTACTGCAGCTATTTAAAGTAGGTGCAGCGGGCTTTGTTGATGTTGGCCGCGCTTGGTTTAACGATGAAGACAACGGCGAGAACGATCATGTTTTAAAAAATGTTGGTGTGGGTTTGCGTTTAGCACCTAGCAGAGCAAACTCTGGCACCATGATCCACCTTGATATTGCCGCCCCGCTTGATAGCTACGACGATGTTGATTCGGTGCAGTGGCTCGTAAGTGTTAAAAACACCTTTTAAATAGCGAGCAATAAACGAAAGCGTTACACTAGCGCTTTAAATTTTCCTAAAAAAAGTACGGGATCACACTTTGGAATTGTTTGCACTTTTAGAGCTAATGGGTACGCAATATAAATTGATTGTTACCCTTATGGCCATTTTACTTTTTCCTCTTTTATTAAAAGTCACTAAAAAGTTGCTCGAAAAAGCCATAAAAGGAAAAGTAGATGTTCATCGTAAATTTAGAGCGGAGCTGTTATTAAAAATAATACTCGCGTTTGTAGTACTGTGCTTAGTGCTTATATTTTGGGGTATAGAGCTGCGCGGGCTATTAGTTTTGGGCTCATCATTATTTGCTATGCTCGGGGTCGCTTTATTTGCCGCTTGGTCACTGCTTAGTAACCTTACCGCTTTTTTACTCATGTTTATTCAAAATGGTTTTCATGTGGGAAATTGGGTGCGTATTGTTGATGGCGCAAACCATATAGAAGGGCGCATTGTCGAATTAGGTTTGATGAACGTGCTACTTGAGCATGTGGATGGGCACCGAGTTGTTTACCCTAACAACCTGTTTGTGACACGCCCGGTTATGGTATTAAATAAAGAACCTAAGCCTACAAAGGCACCGGTAATAAAACGGATTATTGGCCTTAAAAAGACATAGTTTAAAAAGTCATATCCGCAAAAAAGCCGCAGTAAGGCAAACCTCACTGCGGCTTTTTAGTAGCTAACATAGTGCTAATTATTTAGCTCAGCTGTTTTAAGCTCTTCATCTAAATCATTTATTTCGTCAATAAAATGCTCTAATTGCTGTTCTACTAAGCTGTTATCATTTGCAAAGTAAGCAAGGTGGAATACCGCATCCCCTTCATTTACTAATGGCATAGTTTGCTGGCCTATCACAATACCGCCCTTAGGCGCTAAAAGCTCAAGCTCGGCATCACCTAATGGGCTACTTATGTACGCCAGCACTTGGCCTTTTTCTACATGTTCACCTAGCGATACTTGCGCACGCACAATGCCATCTACCTCAGCGCGTATCCAACTTGTAGACCCTGCAATAATAGGATCGGGCAGTTTTTTAGGACGCTTGCCGCGGATCATTTTTAAATGCCGCATCACATAATCCACACCCTGCACACCTGCTGCAATGGCAATAGGGTCAAAGCGTAGGGCTTCACCAGCTTCGTAAGTAATAACCGGTATACCTAAATTAGCGGCTTCACTACGTAATGAGCCATTACGAAGGGATGCATTTATAACCGCTGGCGTACCGAATGCTTTAGCCATATCAGCGGTTGCTTCATCATCTAAGTTAGCGCGTATTTGCGGTAAGTTAGTACGGTGAATAGCCCCCGTATGTAAATCAATAATGTGGGTACAATGTACCGCCACCTGATTAAAAAACATATGTGCCATACGCCCAGCAAGCGATCCGCGCTCAGAGCCCGGAAAGCTGCGGTTCATATCACGTCTATCGGGTAAATAACGTGATTTATGAATAAAGCCAAACACATTAACAATTGGCACAGCAATTATGGTTCCGCGCAGTTGGCTTGCATCTATTTTTGAGAGCAGCTGGCGTACAACTTCTACACCATTTAGCTCATCACCATGAATAGCGGCACACACCATCAGCACTGGGCCTTCCATTACACCATTAACCACTTCAATAGGAATATTAAGCGGTGAATGGGTGTAAAGTTTAGCAGCCTCTAAAGCAAGGGTTTTACGCTCGCCCACGCCAACACTTTCACCTAATAAGGTAAAAGGACGATTAATTTTAACCTTTGCCACGGGTTGCGGTTCCTTTAATAGCAGCATTTTTTTCGATGAAATCAATCACCATACCGGCAATATCTTTACCTGTTGCCACTTCAATCCCTTCAAGGCCTGGAGAAGAGTTTACTTCCATTACCAACGGCCCACGAGATGAGCGAAGTAAATCAACGCCCGCTACATTTAAGCCCATTGCTTTTGCTGCAGCAACGGCGGTTTTACGCTCTTCTGGGGTAATGCGTACTAATGTAGCGCTACCACCACGGTGAAGGTTTGAGCGAAACTCGCCTTCTTGCGCTTGGCGCTTCATGGCCGCTATTACTTTATCGCCAAGTACAAAACAACGAATATCGGCTCCGCCGGCTTCTTTAATGTATTCTTGAACCATAATATTGGCTTTTAAACCCATAAACGCTTCAATAACACTTTCAGCCGCTTTGCGTGTTTCAGCAAGTACAACACCGATGCCTTGTGTGCCTTCAAGTAATTTAATAACCACCGGAGCACCGCCTACCATTTCTAGTAAGTCTTTAACGTCATCTGGTTTGCTGGCAAAACCGGTTACCGGCATGCCTACGCCTTTACGTGATAACAGCTGAAGTGAGCGTAATTTATCGCGCGAACGAGAAATAGCCACCGATTCGTTAACAGGATAAACCCCCATCATTTCGAACTGACGTAAAACAGAGCAACCATAAAACGTCACCGATGCACCAATGCGTGGAACAATGGCGTCAAAATCTTTTAAATTTTCACCACGGTAGTGAATTTCTGGCTGTTCTGAGTTTATATTCATATAGCAACGAAGCGCATCAATCACCTTTACCTCGTGACCGCGTGCCTCTGCCGCTTCAATTAAGCGACGCGTTGAATACAAATTTCTGTTGCGAGATAAAATACCAATTTTCATAGTTAAAACCTTAACTATCTAATAAATGAGATAAAGCCGGATCAACGACTATACGATTTTCCATGGCTGTACGCCCTAATAACATTCTAAACTTCATGGTTGCCCGACTCGTTAAAGTAACTTCTATAGGCCAACTATGGGGCCCTGCAGACAACCTTGTTTCTATAAAGTACCGTAACTCTTTTTGCCCACTTGAGCTGGTTACCGCCTTAATTTTTTTAACCTTTGCAGTGCAAGCAACCTGAGTGTGTTCGTCATCTTGCAATGGTTGGACTATAAATTTTACCCACTTTTCTTCGCCTTCTTTGTACTCTTCAATGTTAATTGCATGAATACATGAAGTGCGGGCGCCAGTATCAACTTTTGCTTTTATCTTTTCGATGCCAAGCTCGGGTAAACTTAACCACTCACGCCAACCAACAGTTAACTTTGCTGTCATAAATGTGCCCTTAATAAAAAAGTGACTTATACGCTACGGCGCAAAAAACACCAGCGAAATAAATTTATCTAGTCGATGAGTAAATTAAATTGATCTTTTATAGGAACTAATCACACAATGCGCGCCTTGCTGTTTAGTGCCTTATTTAGCAATTAAAGCCTGCATATAGGTTTTACCTTAACGCTAACTAATTAAAAGTTAAGGTAAGTTTGTAAAGCACTATGCAGATACACTATAGTTAACTGTATTAAAAATACACTATTATATGAGTTTAAAATATGATTAATGGTTTACTGCATGCACTGGTGCTTGATGAAAAAGGCGGCGCGCACGCCATAGAAAACACCCGCGATTTAAATAACTGGCACCCTAGCCAAGGTAAACTGTGGATACATATGGACTACAGCCAAAGCGAGGCAGTAACGTGGCTTAAAAGCCAGGCTCACCTTACCGACTTTGAGCTTGATTCGCTTATTGCTGATGAAACTCGCCCTCGCTTAACACCTAGCACCAATGGCCATATGCTGTTTTTGCGTGGTGTAAATTTAAACCCAGCGCAAAGCCCTGAGGACATGGTGTCAATTCGTTTATTTATTAGCGAATCTGTGGTTATCACAACGCGCAAACGTCGCTTACTTTCGATTCAAGATATATTAGCAGAGCTTAATGCTGGCCACGGCCCATGCTCAATATCAGAGTTGGTCGGCTCTATTACGCAAAAACTGACATCACGCATGCAAAGTGTCATTGATACGCTTGATGAAACCCTTGATGAATTTGAAGAAGAAATAGACGAGCCAAGTAAAAAGTTTGATAACCAAGGTTTATCTCAACTGCGCCGTCAAACTATTGCCTTAAAGCGTTACTTAAAACCGCAAAAGGAAGCGTTAAGTTTAATGGTAAATAACCATTACCCCTGGCTTTTAGATGAAGATAAAGCAAAGCTAAACGAAACCACTAACTTACTTATTCGTTATTTAGAAGAGCTAGATAGCGCCATAGAGCGTGCGCAAATTATTCAGCAAACCATTACTAACCAGGTGTCTGAGCAATTAAATCAACGCATGTATGTAATGTCGGTTGTGGCTGCGCTTTTTTTACCACTGGGCTTTTTAACGGGCCTTTTAGGGGTAAATGTAGGTGGCATACCTGGTACCGAAAACCCTTATGCATTTAGTGCATTTGTGATTTTTTTAATTGTGCTTACTGGCGGTATTGGCGTGTACTTTAAAAATAAAAAATGGTTATAAGATAAAGTTTTTTTATTATGGCCACTCAATTGAGTGGCCATAATAAGTCACTAATTAATTAGTTTCGCGCGTATAACTCACATTGGTCATCGTCACTTTTGACTCTGTAATGCCTAAATCCTCAAAACAGTTTTTAAACGAGTTAGAGTTTCCGGCCTCACCACATTTGTCTAATGTGTATGGGTCTTGCGATTGCAGGTAGTTACCAAACTTAAAGTATGACTGCGAATCATCCTCTACTGGTATACCGAACGAGTTACCGAATGCCGTAACCTCTACATCGCCGTAGTTATTAACTACCCGCAAGTTAAATGTCTCACCGCTGGTCATTGTACCCAAAGCAAATTTTTCTTCATTACCGCTGGTATTACGTAAACGTACGTACACATCAAAAATTCCGTTGTTCGCTACGCTATCATTAAAGCCCGATTCATCAGTATCCGACACATACACTTTAGATATAGTGCCGGTATCACTAGCATGGTGCTGCGATATAATTGTTTTTCCGCCATCAGACATCTCAACTTTTACCGTAGCTTCGAACACTTCATAGGTTTGAGTCATCGCAACGCGTAAACTTTCTTTAACCTTATACTCATGACGCCAGCCATTACCATTAGGCGTAATATGTTGTGCTTCTAACGGCACAAACACTAAGGTGCTATCGTCAACGAGAGGATTTGGGTTATCACCTTCTAAATCAAAAATGCTACCACTGGTTATGCTGCTAGGAATTGTTGAACCATTTGAGTTATCGCTGCCGCCATCTGAGCCACCATCATTACTGCCGCTGCCCTCAACCAAGGCAAAATTATCAAACCTTACATCGCTGGTGTTGTTGTAATGTTTAGCAAAAACCTGAAGTGAATTGGTGTTTGCTGAGGTAAATGTTTTTGTTACTTTAGTCCACGAAGAAACATTAAAGGTTTGGTTTTTAAATAAACCATTTAAATCGTTTACACCAATTTGCCCTTTACCCAGCACATAAGCACTTAGGGTGTATTCAGTGTTAGGCTGTATATCTACCACTTGATAAACCCGTGCTGGACTGCCCTGAATTTTTAACGATTTTGAGCCACTGTAAGCATCTGAAGAAATAGCGGCTGGGTCGGTTTCGTTCCAGTTACTAAAGCCACTTTCAAAGCCTGCATTATTAATTGTTGCAGCATGAGATAGCGCTGAACTTGTCGCAATTGCGCTGTAAAAAAACAGTTTTTTATGGTTAATCATTATCTTTATTCCTTTAAACCTGAATATAAAAATAACCTAACTACCTAGTTTTGTGTCAGTCACTAAAACTTAGATCACCCTGTGTAAACAGGTTTCTATTTTTGTGTATGAATAGATTTGGCAAGAACACTCGGGTTACAAAAATCAATCTAAAACCCTTGAATTGGCCTTACCAATATTAATGCCATATGGCGAGCTAAAGGCTATATTTTTTGTTACCAATATGTCAACAGAGGGTGTAATAGCAAATAAGTATTAGTTTTATTAAATATTGCATTTACAACTTGTAAATAGTTATAACTATTCAACAGGTTATATATTAGGGACAGGTTAGTAATAAATAAAAATATTTTTTCAATTTAATGAATAAGTAGTACGTCGAAACAAGCTCTATTACCAATAGGAATATGAACAAGCTTAACTTTTAATGAATAAATTAAGGAGAATTAAGTTTTTTATATGAAAGATAATAATTGGTTATAACAAAAATGAAATTGGTAACACGAAAAGTATTAAATTTTTGCCGTTAAATAAGGCAAAATAAAGGGGGGTATTAATGCGCCATTACACTAAAAATGAATTAATATCTGAAAATAGGCTGCGGTTTAAAGAGTCATATTTACTCTGTGCACAAAAAAAGCGAGCATATATAAATGCTCGCCTTTATCAACTAGCTAACGCCTTACTCTTGAAAGTAAGTGCCCCAACCGTCGTATTCAACGTCACACTCAACAGCTAGCGCTGCAAGTTTATCAACGTCTTCCATTATAACTTCAACGTCTAGCTCAGCTTCGACTACAATATCAAAGCTCCAAATTTTGCTGCCATCTTCTAGCTCAAGCTCTGCCGGTTCTTCAACATCGTAGCCTAATTTAAAGGCAGCCAGTGCCGCTTGCTCTAATTTGCTAAAATCTTCGCATACAAAATGATGCTCAACTTCATAAAGTATTTCAGGATCAGAGCCATCTTCAAGTAGTGAACTTACGATGTCTTCACTTATTTCACGCCAGTTTTCCATTATTTATCTCTCGCTTGAGCATCTAATTCAGTTATTTTAGCAGCCATAATACTATGCACTTGGGTGGCCTGTTCACGGGCACTCACTTTTTTATCAAGTGATATAGGCGCTAACATTTCAATGTAAATTGTACCATTATCCCAGCGGTTTAGCTTAATAGTTTTATCAGTTGTGCTCATACATACCGGTACTATGGGTACATCTGCGCTTAAAGCAGTGTGAAATGCGCCGGTTTTAAATGGCAGTAAACCGCGGCCATAGCTTCTTGTACCTTCGGGAAATACCCAAATAGATAGGCCTTTTTGTTTAATTTTTTCAGCGGCTTTTGAAATTGTACCTGCCGCTTTTGAGCGATTGGCTCTATCAATCAATATGTTGCCCGACAACCAGTAAAGTTGTCCAAAAAATGGGATCCACTTTAAGCTTTTTTTGCCTAAGCTAACGCAGTTTTTAGGCACCATAGCCGATACAGTAAATAAATCGTAATTGTTTTGATGGTTTGATAGGTAAACCGCAGGGCCAATATTGAGCGCATCAGGGTGGCGTTTAAGGACAAGTTTAACCCCTAACATTTTAGCCATTGAGCCAAACCAGCCGGCTATCACATGCACATTATTAGGGTGAAACGGTCTCACAATCGACAATAACAACCCAAACACGCAGCTGAAAAATATAAACAGCACCATAATTAAAACACGTATAACAGCTAACAAACTTCTCTCCAAAATGTGTGTGCAATGCGCTATAAGCCACGCATATTTCACTATTATAACGTGATTTTATGACGATCACGAGACAATAGCGAACAGCTGTAAGCTGAAAAATACAGGATAAACAAAAACGGCCTGCAAAAGCAGGCCGTTAGAGGTATATATTACGGGTTTATTCTTCGGCTAATGTGTCATCACTTTGCTCATCTGCCGGCGTAAACTCCACCACTGCTTCATCAACACGCTGTAAGCCTCGCGGTAACTTATTACCTCTACGCCCGCGCTCACCATGATAATGCTCCAAGTCGCTCGGTTTAAGCGTTAGCTTTCGTTTACCAGCATGAAGGGTAACGCTACTGCCTTGTGGTACCACCGCCAGCACTTTGACAAACTCTTCACGTGCTTGCACTTTAGCCCCTGGTATAGAGATAATTTTATTGCCTTTACCTTTACCTAGTTTTGGTAAGTCGCGCAGTGGGAACAACAGCATGCGTCCTTCGTTCGAAATGGCCATGCAGTAATCGGTTGCTACATCGTTTACTCTGATTGGTGAGAGTAAAATTCCGCCCTTAGGCACGCTCACTAAGGCTTTACCGTTTTTATTTTTACTTACTAAATCTTTAAAGTCAGTAATAAAACCATAACCCGCGTCAGAGGCCATAAGTAGCACCTGATTGTCTTCACCCATTACCACATGCTCAAAATTAGCTCCAGTGGTGAGGTTAAAGCGCCCAGTCATTGGCTCGCCCTGGCTACGTGCCGATGGCAAGCTGTGTGCATCGGTTGCAAATGCACGCCCTGCTGAGTCTAAAAATACCGCAGGCTGATTACTCTTACCTTTAGCGGAGGCTTTGTATTCATCGCCAGCACGGTAATTAAGCCCTTCTACGTCAATGTCATGGCCTTTACCAACACGTGCCCAGCCTTTATCAGAAAGCACGACTGTTACCGACTCTGAAGGAATTAAATCTTTTTCACTCAGTGCTTTAGCTTCTACGCGCTCAATAACAGGTGAGCGGCGATCGTCGCCATACATGTCGGCCGCTTCTTGAATTTCTTTTTTAAGAAGCGTTGACATACGACGGTCTGAGCCAAGCGTTAGCTCTAACTTGTCACGTTCTTTGGCCAGTTCATCTTGCTCGCCACGTATTTTAAATTCTTCTAGTTTTGCTAAATGACGAAGTTTTAATTCTAAAATGGCTTCGGCTTGAGTATCGGTTAAATCAAAGCGCTCCATCAACACAGGTTTTGGTTTATCTTCTGTGCGAATAATTTCAATCACTTCATCAATATTTAAAAAGGCAGCAAGTAAACCTTCTAAAATATGCAATCGTGCCAGTACTTTATCTAAACGGTGCTGTAAGCGCCTACGTACTGTTTCGCGTCTAAACGTTAGCCACTCAGATAAAATACTGCGTAGGTCTTTTACTTGCGGGCGGCCGTCAAGGCCTAGCATGTTTAAGTTTACACGGTAGTTTTTTTCAAGGTCGGTGGTGGCAAATAAGTGCGCCATTAACGGCTCAGCTTTAATGCGGTTTGAACGCGGTACAATCACAATACGGGTTGGATTTTCGTGATCAGACTCATCTCGTAAATCAGCGACCATTGGCAGCTTTTTAGCATTCATTTGCGCTGCTATTTGCTCAAGCACTTTAGCCCCTGAACACTGATGCGGTAGCGCAGTAATAACAATATCGCCATGTTCTTCAGTATACACCGCGCGCATTTTAATTGAGCCTCGGCCGGTTTTGTATATTTTATGAATATCGGCTTTTGGGGTAATTATTTCAGCGTCGGTTGGATAATCAGGTGCGTGTACAAGCTCAAGTAACTCATCAAGCTCGGTTTTAGGCTTATCAAGTAATAAACAACAGGCACTGGCTACTTCACGCACATTATGTGGTGGAATATCGGTTGCCATACCTACTGCAATACCCGTTACGCCATTTAACAAAATATGCGGTAAGCGCGCCGGTAACACTAATGGCTCGTCCATAGTGCCGTCAAAGTTTGGCGTCCAATCAACGGTGCCTTGCCCTAGCTCTTTAAGTAATACCTCAGAGAACTTTGATAAGCGTGCTTCGGTATAACGCATTGCTGCAAACGATTTAGGGTCATCTGCTGCCCCCCAGTTACCTTGCCCATCGACTAATGGGTAACGGTAAGAAAACGGCTGTGCCATTAATACCATAGCCTCGTAACAGGCACTGTCGCCATGCGGGTGGTATTTACCTAATACATCACCTACCGTACGAGCCGATTTTTTATATTTAGCAGCGGCCGATAAACCCAGCTCACTCATAGCATAAATAATACGACGTTGAACCGGTTTTAAACCATCACCAACATGCGGTAATGCACGGTCCATAATTACGTACATAGAGTAATTTAAGTAGGCGTCTTCAGTAAAACGCCCCATTGTTTGTTGTTCAATTCCTTGCATTAGCAAGGTATCTGTATCACTCATTAAAGCTTACCTAGTTTTTCTTATAGCTTACGCGGTAGATCACGTTTGCGTAATCGTCGCTTATTAGCAGACTGCCGTCATTTAATTGTGCAAATGCAACTGGGCGTCCAAAGGTTGTTTCGTTATGCATAAAGCCGGTAATAAATGGCGTGTATTTAGTAATACGCCCTTGCTCTACATTGGCTACAGCCACTTTATAACCTGATTTTTTAGTACGATTCCACGAGCCATGTTCAGCAACAAATAGCTGCTCTTTGTAAGAGCCCGGGAACTGTTTACCGGTATAAAAATGAATACCAAGGGGCGCAACGTGAGCACCTAGCGCAAGCGCTGGCGGGCTGTAGTCACTAATGTTTTTACCTTTACCAAACTCAGGATCTGCAATGGCACCGGCGTGAACGTAAGGAAAACCAAAGTGCTCGTTTTCTTTACTTACGCGGTTAATTTCATCAGGTGGAATATCATCACCCATCATGTCGCGGCCATTATCACTAAACCATAATGCTTGCGTGCTTGGATGAAAGTCAAACCCCACTGAGTTGCGTACCCCTTGGGCTATTGTTTTAATTTGTTTGGTTTCTACATCAAGTGCAAAAATACGCCCGTAACGCTCATCTTCGGCGCATATATTACACGGAACACCAACCGGAATAATAAGCTCGCCAGTGGGTGCAAAGCGTAAAAACTTCCACCCGTGGTGACGATCCGATGGCAACGCGTTGTAAACTACGTCAAATTTAGGGTCTTTTAACTGCGTGTCTACGTTTTTAAAGCGAATAATACGGTGTACTTCACCTACGTATAGGTCGCCATCTTTAATTGCTAAACCAGAGGGCATGTTTAGCCCCTCAGCAATCACCATTTTTTTATCTGCTACGCCATCACTGTTATGATCGATTAACGCATACACATTTCCTGCTTTGCGAGAACCTGCGTAAACAATGCCTTTTTTTGATACTGCTATTTGGCGTGCATTTTCAACATCATCAGCAAATAAGCTTACCTCAAACCCAGGTGCTACGGTGAGTTTATCTAGTATGTCTTTTGCCATTGCTGGTGCTGTTGTTAAGCCAAGCAATAATAAACTTCCTAGTATTTTATTCATTTGCCTCTCCAAGTGTTAAACACAAGCCTATTATACCTGTGCTTTATTACCGTGATCTTCTAGCCACTGGCGTCTGTCTGACGAGCGCTTTTTAGCAAGTAGCATATCCATCATTTCTAATGTTTGCTCTTCTTCATCTAGCGTAAGTTGCACTAAGCGGCGAGTATTTGGGTCCATTGTCGTTTCGCGCAGCTGCAGCGGGTTCATTTCGCCCAGCCCTTTAAATCGTTGCACGTTTACTTTACCGCGTTTTTTCTCTGCTTCTATGCGGGCCAAAATACCTGTTTTTTCATCTTCATCGAGGGCGTAATACACCTCTTTACCAATGTCGATTCTAAACAGTGGTGGCATAGCTACGTATACATGTCCTGTTTTAACCAGTTGCGGAAAATGACGCACAAACAAAGCACACAATAAGGTGGCAATGTGTAGTCCATCCGAGTCAGCATCGGCCAATATACAAATTTTATTATAACGCAGGCCGGTTAAATCAGTTGAGTCTGGGTCAATACCCAGCGCCACCGAAATATCATGCACCTCTTGCGAGGCTAATATTTGCCCTGATTCAACTTCCCACGTATTCAAAATTTTACCGCGCAGTGGCATTATTGCCTGAAACTCACGATCGCGTGCCTGCTTAGCCGAGCCACCTGCTGAGTCACCCTCTACCAAAAATAGTTCTGTACGGTCGTTATCGGCGGCACTACAGTCGGTTAGTTTACCGGGTAACGCAGGGCCTGAGGTAACGCGTTTACGCACTACTTTTTTCGCCGCTCGCAATCGGCGCTGTGCATTTGAAATACACAGTTCAGCAAGCAATTCTGCAGTGTCTGTGTGCTCGTTTAACCATAAGCTAAATGAGTCTTTAACCACGCCCGATACAAACGCTGCACATGAGCGAGAAGAAAGCTTTTCTTTAGTTTGGCCGGCAAATTGTGGGTCTTGCATTTTTACCGATAACACGTAGCTACAGCGCTCCCAAATATCATCTGGGGTAAGCTTTACGCCACGCGGTAATAAGTTTCTAAATTCACAAAATTCGCGCATTGCTTCAAGTAAGCCTTGGCGCAAACCATTTACGTGTGTACCACCTTGTGCGGTAGGAATAAGGTTTACATAGCTCTCCGCAATCGACTCACCGCCCTCAGGTTGCCATACAACAGCCCAATCAGCCCCTTCAATCGAGCTTGAAAACTCGCCTACAAATGGGTCTTTTGGCAGTACTTCAAAGCCTTTAACAGCTTCAATTAAGTAATCCTTTAAGCCTGTTTCGTAAAACCATTCTTGCGTTTCTTTAGTTTGCTTATTAACAAACTTAATGCGCAAGCCTGGGCATAAAACCGCTTTAGCTTTTAATAGGTGGTTTAATTTAGTAATTGAAAAGTTAGCTGAGTCAAAGTAACTCGCATCGGGCCAAAATCGAACGGTTGTACCAGTGTTGCGCTTACCAACAGTGCCAATGACATTTAAGTCTTCAACTTTATCGCCGTTTTCAAAGGCCATTCTAAATTGTTGAGCGTCGCGCCTTACCGTTACTTCAACACGGTGCGATAACGCATTTACAACCGAAATACCTACCCCGTGTAAACCGCCCGAAAACTGATAGTTTTTGTTAGAGAATTTACCACCTGCATGCAGCTTGGTAAAAATCAGCTCCACCCCAGGAATACCTTCCTCAGGGTGAATATCTATAGGCATACCACGGCCATCGTCTATAACTTCAAGAGAGTTATCTTCGTGTAAGATCACATCAATTTTAGTGGCATGGCCCGCCATGGCTTCATCGACACTGTTATCGATAACCTCTTGGCCTAAATGGTTTGGACGTACCGTGTCGGTATACATACCAGGGCGGCGTTTTACCGGCTCTAATCCATTGAGAACCTCAATGGCTTCGGCGTTATAATTTTGCTGACTCATAATTTTTATCTTTATATGCGCTTAGGCTAATTTGTTTTAGGTAATTTAAGAAACTCTACAATACTATCTAAGGTGCGTTCAAAACCAACAAAGCTGTGATCGCCACCAAACTCAACTAACTGTTTGCATTGTGAAAAATAATTTACTGCGTGTTGATAATTTAACACTTCATCTCCCGTTTGCTGCAACAAATAGAGCAATTCGGGGGATGTTAATTTAGGCACATACAATGCTTTTAAAGCATCCATGTGGCTGGTATTTAACTCATAATGATAATCTTGATACGGATTATAATTGTGGCCAATAAGCGGCGCTAATAAGTTAAACGGTGCTACTGCTGGGTTTATTAATGCTGCTCGCAGGTTATAACGCTGCGACAAGTAGGTGGCATAAAACCCACCTAGTGAGCTCCCAAGTAACGCGGTATCTGGCGTTAATAAATGCTCAAGCTGTAAAATAGCTTGTAAGGGCTCGTGATTTAAACGCGGTACGCAATAGTCAACGTCATAGTTTGCCATAAGCTCGCCAAAGCGCACAGCTTTATATGATTTTTCAGAACTATTAAAGCCATGAATATAAATTACGCGTTTAACCATACAACATCCGTTTTAACTGTTAAAGCATTGTCCTGTGTAGTTAAATGCAACATTCGATAAGCGGGGCCGTGGTTTTCTTGCTGCCATTGCGGGCAATTTTTTGTAAATTGCACCGAACTGGCGGGCGTTGCATAAATACTCAGCTCTCTAAAAGTTTGCGTATAGTGATTATGCACATGACCGTGCAGCAACGCCGCTACATTAGCATTATTAACTAACACGTTTAATAATTGCGGGCCGTTTTCAAGCATGTGTTTATCAAGGTAGCCATTAATAGCAAGCGGGTTGTGATGACAAAACACCACATGCTGTGATTGCGAACTTGCTAAACAATCCGCGATTTCATTTAAGTGCTCACTAGACACCCACCCTGCAGGTGTAGGGCCTTTTGAATTTATAAGTAGCAGCTCAAATCCTTGTGCGATTATGCGTTTAGCCGACACTATTTGCCCACCACTGATGCGATTAAGCATGGCAATCTCATCATGATTGCCTGGTACCCAAAATACTGGGCAGGTCAAATCAGCGTTATTAATAAGCTCGGCAAATAATAAATAAGACTCAAAACTATGATCTTGTGTTAAATCACCACCAAATATAACCGCATCTAATGACTGCGAGGCCATGTGCGCTAATGCTTGTGCAAAATGTGCGGCGGTGTTTACGTTAAAGTACTCAGCGTTAGGGTCGGCAAATAAATGGCTATCGGTTATATGCGCAACACGCAGCGATAAGCGGTTAAAGTGATAATGCTCATCAAACCAAGCCATTGTTTATATCCCAGTTTAGTACTGCTCGGCCATGCTCTACACAGGCTACTAACCAGTCATATAAAAATGCATTAAGTTGATACTTTTCATCTTTTTGGTGCATTTTAGGATTTGGATAACCATAAGATGGCTTTATCCGTTGATGGTAATCGTGGTGAATAATTTCAGCCACTTTTGCATCTTGATAAAGCCTGACTGTTAAATACAAAGGAGAAACGCCTTTAACCATCCCTGTTAGCTGTTTGATAGAAATATCCAGTGTGTACTTAGCACTATCGTCAATGATAATGGCAAATTCACTATGACCTAATTTAACTTTACGCACACTATTAGCGCTGCGCTCTTTAGGTAATAGCTTTGAAAGACGTACGTAATTATGCTCGCAAAGCGTCATGTACTTTGGGAGGCTCTGAATATATCGTTGGGTTGCTAAAAGTGCTGTCAAAGTACCGCCGTATTAAAAAGTTAAAATTATGTCCACTTACTGCTTATTTTTTCACGATTTAACGCCAACCACTGTAAACAGATTACTGTTGCCGCGTTATCTATTTCACCGTTATTGAGGCGCGAAAGCGCATCATCAAGGCTTAATATATGGGTTTTAATGTCTTCACCTTCGCTTTCAAGGCCATATACACCACTTTGCACTTGGCTTAAATCTGCCCGCGCTAGGTATAAATGTAAGCGCTCAGTGGTACCGCCCGGACTTGAAAGGTAAGAGAGCATAAATTCAAGATCAGTAAGCTCAAGCCCAGCCTCTTCATAGGCTTCTTTTTTTACCACCCCTTCGTAATCGGTACTGCCATCGGTCATACCGGCAATACATTCTAGCAGCCAGGGCGAGTGTTTGCTGTTAATAGCGCCAATACGTATTTGCTCTATTAAAAGTACACTTTGCGTAGTTACATCATAAGGTAGAACAGCAATGGCATCGCCCCGCTCTAGTATTTCGCGCTTTATAAGTTGCGATGTACCACCATTAAACAGGCTATGCTCAAACTCATACATATCCACCTTAAAAAAGCCATTATACAGACTTTTAACTGCTTTTAAGCTCACATCTTTATGTGTAAATTGAACCAAGCTTTTATCTGCCATATTATACATCCCGCTTATTTAAACGATTAAAGTTTGTTAATATATTCTGTTACATTTGAACATACAGTTTTACTAATTTCTTTTTTAGTTATTTAGCAAAACACGTTACCATGCTTTTAGTACAAAATTTGTCTAAGGACTGAACCTAACATGAAAAAGAACATCCTTGCAGCGCTCGTTAGTTTGTCGTGCGCATTAGGCACAACCACAGCAAGTGCTGAAGATTTAATGCAAGTTTTTGAAATTGCTACTGCTAACGATCCCACTGTTTTAAAAGCAAAAGCCCAAGCAGATGCGCAATCTTACGAGAGCGATTTAGCAATGAGTGCATTATTGCCGCAAATTGGCGTAAGCATGGGCTATGAAAAAAGCGATTCTACCTCTTTTCAGAGCGTTGGTGATTTAGCTGACCAAGTTAAAATAAACAGCGATACCGACCAATTCACGCGTGGTGTTAGTTTAAGCCAAACCTTATTCGACTTAGGCGCATGGAATACACTTGATATTGCCGAAAAACAAGCGCTGCAAGCCAATGCGCAATACGATAACGCAAAACAAAACTTAATTGTGCGCGTTGCTGAAGGCTATTTTAACGTATTAAGCGCCATTGATAACCTTGAATTTGTGCAAGCCGAAAAGCGTGCTATTGAACGCCAGTTAGAGCAAACAAAACAGCGCTACGCAGTTGGCCTTACAGCGATTACAGATGTTCACGAAGCGCAAGCACAATACGATAACTCGGTAGCACAAGAAATTATTGCCAGTAATGCCGTTGAAACCGCACGCGAGCAACTGCGTGAAATAACCGGTAAGTACCACGCAAAACTTGATTTTTTAAACACCGAAACATTTTCAACAGTAAAACCGGTTAAAAAATCAACTGACTTTGTAAAAGTAGCTGAGAACAATAATATCAGCTTACAAGTGGCTAAAGTCACGGTTGATATTGCTAAAGATCAGATCACGCTTGCTAAAGCTGGCCACTACCCAAAGCTAACACTTGATGCCAGCTACGGTGATTCTTTAACTGACCAAAATATAAATGGTTTAAGCTTTAACGACCAACCACGCGCCGACTCAACCTCGGTTGGCGTTAATTTAAGTGTTCCTCTGTACACAGGCGGCGCAACCGTAGCTGCAACTAAACAAGCCCGTGCGTTTTATGTTTCAGCCAGCCAAGATTACGAAACAAATTACCGCGCCGTAACGCGTACCGTTATTACCTCATACAACCAGGTTGTATCAGACATCGCGACTTACAAAGCTCTAGAGCAAGCTGTGGTATCAGCGCAAAGTGCGCTTAAAGCAACAGAAGCTGGCTTTGAAGTAGGCACGCGTACTATTGTTGATGTGCTTGTAAGCACGCAAAACTTGTATGATGCTAAGCGTAACCTAGCTGATGTACGCTATCGTTATGTGTTATCTACGCTTCGCTTAAAGCAAGCTGCAGGTACACTAACAAGTGCCGATTTACTGGGTATTAACCAAGGCTTAAAAAAAGCCTAATAAGTTAAAAAGTAACGTTTAAAGCCAGCCATTGCTGGCTTTTTGTATTTTATAACACTAAGCGTTAAACTAGCGTTTTTATTTTAGAGAGTATTTTGTGGTCACCTCATCTCCTTTTAAAGCCTCGTTTTTAGGCCCTCGTTATTGGCTAACGTGGATTGGCGTTTTCTTTTTGTATTTGATTTCGTGGTTGCCACAAAAAATTCAGCTTAGCTTAGGTAAGTTATTAGGGCGCTTAGTACATAAATTTATGAAACGTCGTCGCCATATTGCCGAGGTTAATATAAAGCTGTGTTTTCCTGATATGAGCGAAGCCGAGCAACAACAGCTTGTGCTAAAAAACATGGAAAACACCGGAATAGCCATGGTTGAAACTGGCATGGCCTGGTGGTGGCCGCAGTGGCGCGTTAAAAAAGCGTATGGCTCTATCAAAGGATTAGAGCACTTTGAGCGCGTGCAGGCTCAAGGTAAAGGCGTATTGCTATTGGTGCCGCATATTTTACATTTAGAAATGGCGAGTCGTGTTATGGGCACCAAATGCCAAGGGCTTGGGTTTTACCGCCCACACAACAATGCACTCATGGAATACTTTACAACCAATGGTCGCCTTCGTTCTAACGAGTATTTAATTGGACGAAAAGACGTAAAAGGCTTGTTAAAGTCACTAAAAAATAAAAAGGTGTGTTATTACCTACCCGACCAAGACTACGGCCGTAACCGCTGTGAATTTGTGCCTTTTTACGCAGTACCAGATACAGCCACAACCACAGGTACATTACTTTTTGCAGCAAGTAAACACTGCGAAACCATGAGCCTAATTAGTCGTCGTGATGAGCACGGTAAATACCATTTAGAAATAGTACCTGAGCTTGAGAACTTCCCAAGCGGCGATGATAAAGCAGATGTAACACGTGTAAATAAGCGCGTTGAGCAATCAATTAACGCAGCGCCTGAGCAATACATGTGGCTGCACCGCCGTTTTAAAACACGCCCAGATAAAAATACTCCTTCTTTTTATAAAAAGTAGTGGTATAAATAAATAATGATAATAAATGAGCATGAGTTATGTGGTTTTGGGTTAAGCATTTAATACTAGCAGTTGCATTAATTTTACTGGCTATCTATGTGTTAGTCGGAGCGGGACCATTGTTTGACATAAAAGAGACTAAAAACGCAGCTGCCGAGGGGCTTTCTCGCTTTTATTCGTCTATCCGTAACCAAGTTAAATCCGATAAGGAGCGCGATAAGTTTGTACTGCAGCTTAAAAAGCCAGAGCAAACACTTGATCGTGTTTTAGCAGAGCGCGGCAGAGCCGTTGACCCGATGCCTGCTAGCTGGACAGGAACAAGTGAACCAAGACGCTTTGAAAACGGCTCAACGTTAAAAGACGTACTTAACCAATACGCTAAAAGCGAAGGTATTCAATTATATTGGTATTTGAGTAAAGACTACGTTGTAAAAGATTATTTTAGGGTTGATAGCAGTTTTACCTCAGCGCTTTACCAAGTTGGTAGTGCAATTAATGATGACTTTGAAAATGAAGTTTATACTTTTTTTTGCTTCAGACAGCGCGCAGCGGTGATCACTGAATTACCTTCTGAATTTGTGCGCAGCAATTGTTTAAAGCTTAATACTTAGCAGCGTAAATAAACCAAACCCACACATAATAAAAACCCAAGCCTGTGCTTGGGTTTTTAATGTTTATGTTTCGAGGGCGTGTTGAACTTTGATGGTTGAATTTGCAGCATCATGTTTGGTTTTTAGGCAAGACAGAGCCTATGAAGTGTGGTTATTCCACATAAATAGGCGATAACGCAGCATAAATGCCAAACATGCGCTGCCCTTCGGGTTCTGCCTAGGGGCGATAAACTCTTTGTTGCCTACATGGATGTAGGTAAGGGGCGTGAGCAGGACGCGGAAGCTTTGCTCAGTTTTTACTTATTCTTACAGGGATGTAAGTCATTAGAATAACGCAGGAGCAGTTATCGAGCCCACTAGGTTACAAACCTCGCGCCGCGATTTAATCGTCCCTAGATTGAACAAATTTCAATCCGCAAAGATCAACACGCCCTAGTTCAAATATTGCATTCCAGCATGCCGTTACACTTTCTATATCGGTTTGATACTCCTTACGCGACACCAAGCGACCTTGCTGATTTAGGCTTAAAACGTGGTAACGTGAGCGATAATCAATATACGCCTGGATTAACTGCTGCTTTTGGGCTTTAGTGATACACCCAATCGCGGCAGCGTCTGTAAGTATTCTTACATTATCGGAAAACACCGTTAGCTGGCTAAACTGATTTGCGTTTTTGAGCACTAGGTATTGAGTTATAAATTCAATGTCGGTCATGGCGCCTACATCTTGTTTTAAATCAAATTGCTCAGAGTTTCCCTTAGCTAAGTGCGTGCGCATTTTTTCGCGCATTTTAAGCACATCCTGTTTGAGTGTATCTACATCACGTGGGGCACATAATATCTCTTTACGAATTTGTGCAAAGCGCGCTCTTAGCTCATCTTGGCCTAATATAACGCGGGCGCGCACAAGCGCTTGGTGCTCCCAAGTCCATGCTTGGGTTTGCTGATAATGATTAAAGCTCTCTAAGTTAATAGCTAATAAACCAGAGGCGCCTTCAGGGCGCAGGCGTGTATCAAGCTCATACAATATGCCCGAGGCGGTACGGGTATTAAATAAATGCATTAAGCGCTGTGCAAGTTTTAAATAAAACTGTCGTGAGGTAATCGATTTATCGCCATTGGTGCTGCTATTACCGTCATGATTATGCACAAACACAAGGTCTAGGTCGGAGTCGTAGCCTACTTCAAAGCCGCCCGTTTTACCGTACGCAATAACGGCAAAGCCTTTGTGTTCATCATCTGTATTTGGTGGCATGCCAAAGCGCTTAACCGTGTTATACCACGCTATATTAACGGCTTGGTCTACCACAGCCTCGGCAAGAGCCGTTAAGTGATCGCTTACTTTCATAACATCAATCACACCAGTTGCATCGGCAGCCGCAATACGTAATTGATGCGTTTGCTTAAACTGCCTAAGCGCTTCCATTTGTAGCTCTAGGTCGTCGTGTTCTATACGTAAAAAATATTGCCGTATTTCATCTTTATAGGCGCTCAACGGCGTAGGTTTGTAAAGCGCAGCAGGGTCTATTAGCTCATCAAGCAAAATAGGATAACGGGAAATATGCTCCCCTATCCATTTACTATGGCAACATAATAAAACAAGCTGCTTTAGCGCACCTTGGTTTTCGTAAAGCAATTCAAGGTAAGCAGTACGCGATACAATTTTATTTAAAATTTGGCATACCAAGGTAAATGTTTCACCACTGGCATTAAAGTCACTGAGCTGTTTGAGCAATAAAGGCATTAGTTTGTCGAGAATATCTCGCCCGCGATTACCTATATTTACCTTACTCAAACGTTGTTTAAAATCATGAAGTGGTACTTGCCACTGATCTTTTATGTCGTTTAAAAAGCTAACATCACCATGATCCCAAGCACTTATAAACGCACCTTCGCAGGTATCAAGGGGAACGGTTTCCTCCCCTATCACCAATAAAAATTCATCGTGAATTTTGGCCATGACCTGCTCAATCTCGCTCATGGTATGGTCAAAGCTTTCAGACTCGAGTAAGTAATTTAAGCGCTCTTGATTAAGCTCATCATCGGGCAGAGTTTGTGTTTGTTGATCGTCAAACATTTGCAAGTATTGCTCTACTTTACGTAAGTGTAAGTAGTTGCGCTTTAGCTCATTCGCTTCTTGCTCATCCATCGCTTGGTTTAACGTTAACTGCTCTAAGGCGTACAGTAACGATTGGGTTTGTAAGTTAGCTTCTCGCCCACCACGCACCATTTGCAAAGCTTGTACAATAAATTCAACCTCGCGAATGCCACCAGCACCTAGTTTTATATTGTTGGTCAGGCGTTTTCGGCGAACCTCTTGAGCTATCATAAGCTTCATTTTTCTCAGCGATTCAATCACCGAAAAATCAATATATCGACGATAAACAAAGGGCTTTAAAAGTTGAATAAATTCATCCCAATATTGATTGGGTGTGCCAATTAGCCGCCCTTTTAACATGGCGTAACGCTCCCAATCGCGCCCTTGCTCTTGGTAGTAATCTTCTATGGCGTGAAAGCTCATCACTAAAGGCCCACTTTCACCAAATGGGCGCAAGCGCATATCAACCCTAAATACTTGGCCATCACCGGTTACTTGATTAAGTGCATTAATCAGTTTTTGCGCTACTTTGGTGTAAAACACTTGGGCTTCAATGCGTTTACGCCCACCTTGGGTCGGTACATTGCGCGGATAGGCAAAAATTAAATCTATATCTGATGAATAATTAAGCTCGTGGCCGCCCAATTTACCCATGCCTAAAACCATTAAAGGCAAAGAGTTACCTTGCTCATCTAATGGCTCCCCTGCTGTTTTTGCCGTTTGCGCATGAGCCCATCTATTTGCGCTATTAATTAGCATATCAGCTAATAGGCTTATGTATTTTATGCTGTCACTGATTGGGTTATCGCAACACAAATCGAGGTACGCTACTTTTAACCAGTATTTTTCTCGGTACTGTCTTAAAATCTTATTGCACTGGTTTTCATCTACCTGCTGCAAGTCAAGGCCGTCGAATGGCGCGGGCACATCTCGGCTAAATTGCTCATCGGGGTTTATTAACCAGTCTTTTAATTGAGGTTGCGACTCTAAACTACGAAAAGCAAAGTCGCTCAAAGCACATAATTTTACAACTTCTTCTTGTATAGGTTGCTGCGGATACAGCTGTGCAAAGCGTGTTGAGCCAAGTTTTTGTAATTGAATAGAAAGTTGCATTTTGTTACTCATCAATCCTCTCTTTTATATATGCGCTAACCATACTAGAATAACTAAAACCAAGAAAGGTTATCTCTACTTAGGATCAGCATGTCATATTTATCATTATCTAACACTAGTTTAGTTGCGATTGCCATTAGTTTTGCGGTTATATGCATTACTATTTTTAGTCTTAGAATTGTCGCTCAAATAAAAGCAAAACAGGCACTTAAAGATGAACTAGCGCAGCATGATAATTTTGCAATGGGGATTAGTTTCGCCTCAGAAATTACCGTGGTTATTGCCACTATGGCATTTTTATTTGATGAAATAAGTATGAGTACGGCACAACATAATCCATTAAAAGTGGTTATTTTAATTGTTCTATTATTTACATTTATAAAAGTCGGACATTTAATTCATAGAAAATGGATATTACACAGATTTAATGAAGAAGCTGCTATATTAAAGCAAAATGTATGCGCTGCATTGGTTGATTCTGGTATGTTATTAGCCAACTGTATTATTGCACTTGGCTTGTATACCTGGACTCATGCACAAGGGTTTAGTAACTTACTTATTGCTTTTGTTAGCTTTTTTACGCTACAAGGGATGTTTGCGCTAGATAGCAAAATCCGTGAATACCGCTTCGCTAAAGCAAACCAAGGTGCGTCACTGCAAAGTAACTTTAACCTAGAAAACACCTCTATCGGCATTAGATACGCAGGAAAATCAATAGGTTTAGCCCTAGCCGTGTATGCTGGATTATCTAGTGCGGCCTTTCAAAATGGAAAAATGGTCGAAAATATATTTACACTGGTAATGCATTGCGGTGTAATGTGGGTGTTATTATATTGTTTAAGTTTTGTAATAAAAGCAATTTCATTACCCAATATTGATGCCGCTTTAGAGGTCGACCATCAGGACAATATAGGCATAGCATGCATTGAGTTTGCTGTTTTTTGTGCTATAGGCTATTTACTTATTAGCATGTTTTCACTTTAACGCCACGCTATTAAATAAGTCGCCAAGCGCCCCGTATTTAGTTAACTGGCATAACACATTTGCATAAAGCAACGGGGCCCTATGTCATTTGAAGTAACTAACTATTTGTTAATTGATATAGATAACGAATTTAGTCGTACATTTGCCGAGTATTATTTTAAGCACGCGGCACCCAATACACCCAGCACCTTAATAGTTGCAGGCAGTAACACCCGTAAGCTGGTAAAAATGATGTTTGACGAACTCATTAAAGACTATTGCTATTGCGACCTAGAAAACGAAATTAGCGTATCTGAACTGGCCACTTACCTACACGAGCACCACGATATTCAGGGCGTGTTATTTAATAACACCGACTATCTACTTGCCGACGACAAACAACGTTTTATATATAACTCCCTGCATGAAAAACGCTACGTAGTTAGCTTGGACGACAACGGCTATACATTTAATCGTATTACTGACGAAGGCTTTAAAAATCACTTATCGTGCGATACCGATATTGCCGAAACACCTAAAGATTTAATCGCACTTGCCAAGGCACTTAAACAAAAATAAATAATTGCGTACAACGCCCTGCTTACTTACCATAGCGCTATACACCTTTACGCTATAAAATAAGTGACCCCCATGCGAGTACCTCATATTTATCAGGCATCGAGTATTGCCTTAAACACCCCGGTTTCTTTAAACGACGATGCAGCGGGCCATATTGGCCGCGTATTGCGCATGAAAGTAGGCGAACATGTGTCTATTTTTAATGGCGAAGGCGGTGAATACTTCAGTGAAATTATTGAGGTAACTAAAAAATCAGTTGTTGTTATGCCACAACGTTTTGATGAGCATGATGTCGAGTCGCCGCTTAAAATTCATTTAGGGCAATGCGTATCACGTGGCGACAAAATGGACTTTACCATCCAAAAATCTGTTGAGCTTGGTATTAGCGAAATCACCCCTATTTTTAGTCAGCGCTGTGGCGTTAAACTCAGTGGCGACCGGTTAGAAAAAAAACACCAACAATGGCAAAAAATTGCAATTTCAGCCGCCGAACAATCGGGGCGTAACTTTGTGCCAGTTGTTCACACACCGGTTGATTTAAAGCAATGGCTTGAACAACAAACAGACGCCATTAAGCTCACTTTGCACCCTCGTGCCGAGCACAGCATTAAAACAATAACCGTTCCAAGCGCCGGTGTACGCTTTTTAGTAGGCCCTGAAGGCGGCTTTACCGATGAAGAAATGCTGCAAACTAAAGATCAGCACTTTGTTGATATTCGCTTAGGGCCGCGCGTTTTACGAACAGAAACGGCCGCTTTAACGGTCTTAAGTGCATTACAATTACAATTTGGCGATTTAGCTAATTGAAATAGCTCAATGGCACCCTCATATTAAAACTATTAACACTCTAGTAGTCATTATAATTAGATTAAGGCACAGCGCATGGCGATAAAGTTAGGTATTATTTCTGATCCTATTAGTGGATTTAACATCAAAAAAGACACCGGTTTTGCAATGATGATGCAAGCGCAAAAACGTGGCTACGAAATTTACTACATGGAGATGGATGACTTATCGCTTCGCCAAGGTAAATCGTATGCAACCGCAGCAAAAGCGCAGGTATTTAACAACACCGAAAAGTGGTACGAACTTGAAGAAAAAACCACAATTGCGCTTGCCGACCTAGACGTTATTTTAATGCGAAAAGATCCACCGTTCGATACGGAGTACATCTACGCAACTTATATCTTAGAGCGTGCAGAGCAAGAAGGTACGTTAATTATTAATAAACCACAAAGCCTGCGCGATGCTAACGAAAAGCTATTTACAGCGTGGTTTAGCGAGCATACGCCAGATACGCTAGTAACACGCAGCCAAGCTCAAATACGCGCGTTTTTAGCTGAGCATAAAGACATTATTTTAAAACCACTTGATGGCATGGGCGGCGCATCTATTTTTCGTATTAAAGAAGATGATGCAAACATTGGCGTTATTTGCGAAACCTTAACTGAGCATGGTAGTCGCTTTGCCATGGTGCAAAATTACATTCCAGAGATCAAACAAGGTGATAAACGCGTATTGGTTGTTGATGGTGAAGTTATTCCGTATTGTTTAGCGCGTATTCCACAAAATGGTGAAACCCGCGGTAACTTAGCTGCGGGCGGCCGTGGTGAAGCCCGCCCCCTTAGCGAGTCAGACCTTAAAATAGCTCAAGCAGTTGCCCCTACGCTTAAAGAAAAAGGGTTAGTGTTTGTAGGGTTAGATATTATTGGCGACAAGCTCACCGAAATTAACGTAACAGCACCAACCTGCGTACGTGAAATTGAAGCCGCTTACGATATATCTATTACCGGTATTTTGTTTGACGCAATTGAGCGTAAGCTCGCTAAATAAAAACCATTTAAAAGTCCATTAATTTAAGTATTTCATACAATTAATGGACTTTTTATACGCTACGTATATATCTATGCCATACTCAAAGTTCAATAAGTATTCATAAACTAAAAGGGTGAAATCTATGCAATCATTAGAAAATCATTTTTTAATCGCTATGCCGTCGATGCAAGACCCTTTTTTTAAACGTGCCGTTACCTATATTTGTGAGCACAATGAAGATGGGGCTATGGGATTGGTGATCAACCAGCCTATTGATGTGACCGTTGGTGAGCTTTTAGATAAAATAGAAATAGACAACGACAAAACCCAACAAGCCGCGCAAGTCTCTGTGTTTGCAGGTGGTCCGGTTAAAACCGACCGAGGTTTTGTACTTCATTCACCTCAGCCAGGCTACTCTGCAAGCCAAAAGCTTAGCAGTGATATAATGATCACCACATCAAAAGACGTACTTGCCAACCTGACCACCGCCCACGCACCTGAGCAATTTATTATTACGCTTGGTTATTCGGGCTGGGAGCAAGGACAACTTGAGAAAGAGCTTTTAGATAACAGTTGGTTGATCATTAAAGCCGATCCGAAGATCATTTTTGATACACCGGTAGAAAAACGCTGGGAAAAAGCAGTTTCGATGCTGGGCTTTGATGTTAGCCAACTTTGCAGCGAAGCTGGACACGCTTAAAGAACGATAATGACGAAAAAAAACCTTAAGCCGCAAGGCCAGCGCACCGTAATGGGCTTTGACTTTGGCACCAAAAGCATTGGTATTGCCATAGGACAAGAACTAACAGGCAGTGCGTCTAGCCTAAAAGCGGTAAAAGCCCAAGATGGTATTCCTAATTGGGATCATATTGCGGTTCAAGTTAAAGAGTGGCAACCCGACTTAATGGTCGTCGGGTTACCCCTTAATATGGATGGTACTTCGCAAGAGGTAACCTTTAAGGCTAAAAAGTTTGCTAACCGCTTACACAATCATTTCGGCATACCGGTGCAAACACAAGATGAGCGACTCACAACCGCCGATGCTAAAGCGCGTTTATTTGAACACGGTGGCTATAAAAATGTAGGGAAAGGAAATGTCGATAATATGTCGGCAGTGATTATTTTAGAGAGTTTTTTTGAAGCCAGTTATGGTGAATAAGTAATGCCGACTCCTTTAATTACGTAATCTATTTTAAAGGTCGAAAAACACCGCAGTGGTATAAAACGTTATAAGTAATTTTATCCATAATAAAAGCGCCCAGCGGCGCTTTTTTTATGGATAAAATACAGTGTTAATTGCTGTTTTTATCATCTAGTCCATCAATGGTTACACCTTGTAAAAATCCTGCACCTTGTTGCTCGTTATTGCGCAGCTTAATCATTAAGCGTAAATCGTTTGGCGAATCAGCATGATGTAGTGCATCGGCGTAATTAATACGTTGCTGTTTGTATAGCTCAAATAAGGCTTGGTCAAAGGTTTGCATACCCATTTCTTTAGATTTAGACATGGCCTCTTTTATGCCACCAATATCCCCATTTTTAATTAGCTCTGCCACCATGGGTGAGTTTAATAATATTTCAATCGCGGCTACACGCCCTTCCCCATCAGAAGTGGGAATAAGTTGCTGGGCAACAATGGCGCGTAAATTTAGCGCTAAGTCGTACTTAAGCTTGTCGTGTTTTTCTTTAGGGACTAAGTGCATAATACGGTCAATGGCTTGGTTGGCATTATTAGCATGCAATGTAGCCACACATAAGTGACCCGTTTCGGCAAAGCTCAGAGCGTATTCCATGGTTTCTTGCGAGCGTATTTCACCAATTAAAATAACATCGGGAGCTTGGCGTAAAGAGCTTTTAAGTGCCGACTCAAAGCTGTCGGTATCAAGCCCTACTTCGCGCTGAGTAATAATACTTTTACGGTGCTCGTGTACAAACTCAATCGGATCTTCAATGGTGAGTATATGGCCACGCTGATGACGATTTCTGTAGCCAATTAAGGCAGCCAGTGAAGTTGATTTACCCGTGCCAGTACCACCAACAAACAGCACTAACCCGCGTTTTGACATAATCACATCGGTAAGGGTAGAGGGCAGCCCTAAATCACTTATATCTGGTATTTGCGTTACAATGCGGCGAATAACCATACCCGCTCTATCGCGCTGCCAAAAAGCCGATATACGAAAACGCCCTTCGTCTGTGGCTATCGCAAAGTTACACTCTTTAGTGGTATGAAATTCGTTTTTTTGTTTATCGCTCATCGCTGACTCTACAAGCGCAAGCGATTGCTCATCACTTAACTTATCGTCGCTAAGAGCGATAAGCTCACCATTAATTTTTGCACTGACTGGTAATTGGCTAGAGACAAATAAATCCGAGCCTTTTTTATCAATCATTATGTGTAAAAAGTGATTTAAAGATAAATTCATAATATGTCCTTAGCCACCAAACTGGGTTTTATCTTGGGCTTTTTCTTTTGCGGCTGCGGTTGTCACAATGCCGTGATTAACTAAATTATTTAAACATTGATCCATGGTTTGCATACCGTGTGATGCACCCGTTTGAATAGACGAATACATTTGTGCAATTTTATCTTCACGAATTAAGTTACGAATCGCCGGTACACCAATCATAATTTCGTGCGCGGCCACGCGTCCACCGCCAATTTTTTTAAGCAGTGTTTGCGAAATAACGGCGCGCAGTGACTCAGAAAGCATTGAGCGCACCATATCTTTTTCTTCACCTGGGAATACATCAATAATACGGTCAATCGTTTTTGGTGCCGAGGTGGTATGTAGCGTACCAAACACTAAGTGGCCGGTTTCAGCGGCGGTCATCGCAAGGCGAATGGTTTCTAAGTCACGTAGCTCACCAACGAGTATTACATCCGGGTCTTCACGCAGCGCGCTGCGCAGTGCATTAGAGAAGCTGTGCGTATCTCGGTGTACTTCACGTTGGTTAATAAGACTGAGTTTATTATCGTGTACAAATTCGATAGGATCTTCAATGGTGAGGATATGGTGATGTTTTGTTTGATTTATATAATCGACCATAGCCGCAAGCGTTGTTGATTTACCCGAACCAGTTGGGCCGGTAACCAATACTAAACCACGCGGGTTATCTGATATTGTTTTAAAAATATCTGGCGCACCTAAATCTTCAAGCGTCAGTACATCGCTAGGGATTGTACGAAACACCGCTGCAGGGCCGCGGTTTGAGTTAAATGCGTTAACACGAAATCGAGCAAGGTTAGGCACTTCAAACGAAAAATCCACTTCTAGATTTTGTTCGTAGTCCTTGCGCTGATTATCGTTCATAATGTCGTAAACAAGGCTGTTTACATCTTTGTCTGCAAGTGCAGGTATATTAATGCGGCGAACATCACCATCTACGCGTATCATAGGTGAAACACCTGACGATAAGTGTAAATCAGATGCTTTGTGTTGCACACTAAACGCTAATAATTCGGTAATATCCATTTATGACTCCACAACTAACTGATAAATATATGGTTACAATAGCAGAACGACTCACATCCGCCTACGCTAGAATTGCCAGCGCGGCTAAAAATGCTAAACGTAGTAGCGACGCTATTACGCTACTAGCAGTATCAAAAACAAAACCAAGCGACGATATTATTGCTGCCTACGAGCATGGCCAGCGCCAATTTGGTGAGTCTTATGTTCAAGAGGCTGTAGATAAAATAGCTCAACTACACACATTTAGCGACATCATTTGGCATTTCATTGGCCCTATTCAATCAAATAAAAGCGCCCTTGTTGCTGCACATTTTGATTGGGTACAAAGCGTAGATAGAATAAAAATAGCTAAGCGTTTAAACAGTCAACGTCCAGAAAACCTAGCGCCTTTAAATGTGCTTATTCAAGTAAATATAAGCGCCGAGGAGGCAAAGTCGGGCTGTAGCGTAGAGCAAATACCCGAACTAGCTGAGTTTATTGACCAATGTGAGCAACTCACTTTGCGTGGTTTAATGGCTATTCCGGCTAAAAGCGACGATCCGAGTGAGCAAAGTCAATCTTTTGAGCAATTACAAACTTGCTTTGATAAACTAAAGGCCCAATATCCTCATATAGATACGTTGTCGATGGGGATGAGCAATGATGTTGAAGCCGCCGTTAGCGCAGGTTCAACCATGGTGAGGATCGGCACAGATATTTTTGGAACTCGAACTTAAAAGGTGATAACAGACATATGTCAGATAAAACAATCGCATTTATAGGCACAGGTAACATGAGCTACGCCATTATTGGTGGCATGGTAAAAAACGGTTTTAATGCAAACAACATCATTGCTACAAACCGCAACCAAGAAAAGCTTGCCAAGGTAGCAGACGATTTCAAGGTGAAAACCACCAGCGACAATAACGAAGCCTTACGCGATGCTGATGTCATTGTATTGTCTGTTAAACCCCAAATGATGGGCGATTTATGTAAATCGTTTCAAGAATCGGGTATCGACTTTAGTGATAAACTGTTTATTTCGGTAGCGGCTGGCTTAACCGTTAAGCGTTTACGCGAAATGCTTGGCCAAAACGTTAAAATGGTACGTTGTATGCCAAACACGCCATCGCTACTAGGGCGTGGTGTATCGGGTTTATTTGGCGCAGATGAAACAGCCGAAGAGCACGACTTTGTACAACAAGTATTTGAGTGCACAGGTATTGTTGTTTGGGTAGAGCAAGAGTCGCAAATTAACGATGTCATTGCTGTGACAGGTTCATCGCCCGCTTACTTTTTCTTATTTATGGAAGCCATTGAAGAAAAAGCGAAAGCACTTGGCTTTAACGATGAAGATGCGCGCCGCTTAGTACAGCAAACTGCGCTGGGTGCAGCCGAAATGGCATTGAGCCAACCAGAGATAAGCATTTCGCAATTACGCGCTAATGTAACTTCTAAAGGCGGCACCACCCATGCTGCGGTTGAGCATTTAAAAGGCGAAGGCCTAGTGCAAACAGTTAGCGATGCAATGGATGCGTGTATTGCGCGTGCAATGCAAATGGAAAAAGAACTTTAAAATTACTTTTTATTGAAGGTTACACTATGAATGCCATGCAATTTTTGATCAGTACCCTGTTTGATTTGTTTTTAATGGTGGTACTACTGCGTTTTTGGCTACAGTGGGCAAAAGCCGACTTTTACAACCCAATGAGCCAATTTGTGGTTAAAGCAACGTCGTTTGCAGTTAACCCGTTACGTAAAATTATACCCGGGTTAGGTGGGCTTGATTTAGCCTCTCTATTGCTGGCATTTATTGTAGCCGTTGCCAAAATTAGTACTTTAATGCTGGTGATATACGGCGCATGGGCTGCGCAACCTGTGTTTATACAAGCACTTATTACCGTACTTAAAGAAGGCTTAAACCTTGTATTTTGGGTATTGATTATTCGCGCTATTTTAAGCTGGGTAAGTCAAGGTTATAACCCAATAGAAGCGGTTTTCCATCAGCTTACTGAGCCAATGCTCAAGCCACTTCGTAAAATTATTCCACCAATGGGTGGCTTAGATTTATCGGTGCTTGTACTAATTATTGGTATTCAGTTTTTACAAATGCTGCTAATGGACTTTTTAGCCTAAATTTTTTGTTATAAGCAAAAGAGGCCCTTTGGCCTCTTTTTTATATAGGACATCATAATGAACCGTTTAATTAAGTTTTGCTTTATTAGTTTTTTAGCCTTTGCTTTTAATGCCCACAGTGAAGACATGCAAGGCGCACAGTACAAAGAGCTGGGCCCTTGGCAAGTGCATTACATTGCTTTTCCATCTACCTTTATTCAGCCGCAAATAGCTAAAACATATGGCCTTGAGCGTAGTGGTTATAAAGGCATTGTTAATATTTCAGTACTGAAAAACAATAGCGATAAAACCGCGCAAACCGCTCAGCTCAGCGGTACGGCAAAAAACCTACTCGGCAATAAGCAAGCCCTTACTTTTAAAGAAGTAAAAGAAGGTGAATCAATTTATTACCTTGCGCAAGTAGACTACACCAACGAAGAGATTTTACGTTTTGAGATAAACATCCAGCAAGGTAGTCAATCTCAAAAACTCACGTTTCAGCAAAAATTTTACGTAGATTAAAAACATGACCAAAACATTAGTGCTTGCCACAGGCAACCCTGGCAAAGTTAACGAGCTGGCCAATATGCTTAGCCCGCTTAATATAAATGTGCTTCCGCAAAGCGATTTTAACGTAGGCGAAGTGGCCGAAACCGGCACCACCTTTGTAGAGAACGCGATAATTAAAGCCCGCCATGCTGCTAAAATTACCGGCATGCCAGCCATTGCAGATGACTCAGGCTTAGAGGTAGATGGCTTAAATGGTGCACCGGGTGTTTACTCAGCTCGCTTTGCCGGTGAAAGCGCCAGCGATCAAGACAACATAGATAAACTACTTAACGAATTAGCCGATAACCCAAATCGTAAAGCCCGCTTTTGGTGTGTGCTGGTATTAATGCGCCACGCCGATGACCCTACCCCGCTAATTTGTAGCGCAAGCTGGGAAGGCGAAATTACACAAACCCAAAATGGCGAAGGCGGCTTTGGTTACGATCCGGTATTTTTTGTAGTAGAGCAAAACTGTACCAGCGCCGAGCTCACCAAAGAGCAAAAAAATGCGGTGAGTCATCGCGGCCAAGCACTTAAAAAGTTATTACTAGAGCTACAAAGCAAAGGCGGCCTGTGAACCTTCCACCACTGAGCTTATATGTGCACGTACCTTGGTGCGTGCAAAAATGCCCCTATTGCGATTTTAATAGCCATGGGCAAAAAGGCGACATTCCTGAAGCTGAATATGTTCAGCATTTAATTGACGACTTAAAAGCCGATTTGGACTTGGTGCAAGGGCGTAAAATTCACAGTATTTTTATTGGCGGCGGTACACCAAGCTTATTAACTGGCGATGCATATACCCGCTTATTAAGCGAAGTCGATAACCTAATTGGCCTAAGCGACAACTGCGAAATAACCCTTGAGGCAAATCCTGGTACCGTAGAAACCGGGCGCTTTAAAGAGTACGTTAAAGCGGGTATTAACCGTATTTCTATTGGCGTGCAAAGCATGCAAAACGACAAGTTAAAAGCACTTGGCCGTATTCATGGTGCCGATGAAGCGCACTACGCTGCAGAGCAAGCTAAGCAAGCCGGGTTAAATAGCTTTAACCTTGATTTAATGCATGGCTTACCGGGGCAAAGCCTTGACGATGCGCTGAGCGATTTAAAAAAAATAATTGCTTTAAACCCGCCACATATTTCCTGGTATCAGCTCACTATTGAGCCTAATACACAATTTGCATCCAAGCCGCCAACTTTGCCACAAGATGAAACCCTATGGGATATTCAAGAGCAAGGCCAAGCACTACTTGCTCAAGCCGGTTACATACAATACGAAATATCGGGCTATGCCAAGCCAGGCTTTCAATGCCAACATAACTTGAATTATTGGCGTTTTGGCGATTATCTCGGTATTGGCTGTGGCGCTCATGGTAAGGTGACTGATGCAAAAACCGGCATTATTACCCGTACTGAAAAAATTAAGCATCCCCGCGGTTACATGGATATGCTTAAGCCGTACTTGTATAAAAGCTGGCAAGTAGAGCAAGACGATTTAGCCTTTGAATTTTTTATGAATCGCTTTCGCTTAGTCGAGCCTTGCCCTATTGATGATTACAGCGCGCTGACTAATCAGCCATTCCAAAGCCAACAAGCAGCGTTAACTAAAGCAATAAATGCAGGTTTGTTAATACAAGAAAACGGCCACTGGCAAGTTAGCCTCAAAGGGCATCGTTTTTTAAATGACCTGCTAGAATTGTTCGTGTAGTGGTTTTAACCACGCGCGATAAACATAAAATACAAGCAAATAAATATAATACACCCTAATGGGTTTCTAACAACAAAGGGAAAACAATGCGTAAACTTACCTTTATTGCAGCAGCCGTGAGCGTTGCTATTTTAGCCGGCTGCCAGCAGGCACCACAACAAACAACCCCGGCGCCTGCAGTGCAAGCGCAACCTGTGCAAAGCGAAATCGACAAAGCGAATGCGTTTTTTGAAGATACCTTTAACCGCGATGTAATGAACAGCCCGGTTTATCAAACTTACATGGGTATTAAAAAAGATTACGATAAATGGGATGACGGCAGCGAAGAGCAAAAACTAAAAGACCTTGCGCAAGCAAAAGAAGACTTAGTTACTTTAAATGCTATCAACCGCGACCTGCTTGATGATGCCACTAAAGTAAGTTACGACTTAAAAAAACAAGACCTAGAAAGCTCGATTGCTGATTTTAAATGGCGTTACCATAACTACCCGGTTAACCAAATGTTTGGTACTCACTCTATGGTGCCTGCGTTTTTAATTAACCAACATTCAATTAGTAATGTTAAAGAAGCTAAAGATTATATTGCGCGTTTAAACGGTGTACCTACTGTATTTGATCAGCTAATTACTGATTTAGAAACCCGTGCTGATAAAGGCATTATTGCGCCTAAATTTGTGTTCCCACATGTTATAGATTCGAGCAAAAACATCATTCATGGTGCGCCATTTGAAAAAGGTGAAGACTCAACACTATTAGCCGACTTTAAACGTAAAGTAAGCGCTCTTAAAATTAGCCAAGATGAAAAAGATGCCTTAATTAGCGATGCAACTGATGCATTAAAATCAGCCGTTAAGCCTTCTTACTCTAAGTTAATTAATTACTTAGCACAGCTAGAAAAACGTGCAGATAACCGCGATGGCGCATGGAAACTGCCTGACGGCGAAGCGTTTTACAATAACGCACTTAAGCGCACCACAACAACTGACTTAACCGCTAAAGAAATTCATGCCATTGGCCTTGCTGAAGTAAAACGTATTCATGATGAAATGCGTGAAATTAAAGACAAAGTAGGCTTTAAAGGCGATTTAAAAGCGTTTATGCAGTTTATGAAAACGGATAAACAATTTTATTATGCCAATGACGAGCAAGGTAAACAGCGTTATTTAGATGAAGCCACTGGCCTAATCAACACCATGAAAACTCGCCTAGATGAGTTATTTATTGTTAAGCCAAAGGCTGACCTTAAAGTTAAAGCCGTTGAAGCATTCCGCGAAAAAGCAGCAGGTAAAGCATTTTACCAACAACCTGCACCAGATGGCTCACGCCCTGGTATTTACTACGCAAACCTTTACGACATGGAAGCAATGCCAACGTACCAAATGGAAGCATTAGCGTACCATGAGGGTATTCCGGGTCACCACATGCAAATTGCTATCTCACAAGAGCTTGAAGGTGTGCCTAAGTTTCGTAAGTTTGGTGGCTACACCGCTTACATTGAAGGTTGGGGCTTATACTCAGAGTACATTCCTAAAGAAATGGGCCTTTACTCAGACCCATACTCAGACTTTGGTCGCCTTTCAATGGAATTATGGCGCGCATGTCGCCTAGTGGTTGATACCGGTATTCACGCAATGAAGTGGACTCGCCAAGAGGGTATTGATTACTACGTAAATAACACGCCTAATGCCACATCTGACGGTGTTAAAATGGTTGAGCGTCACATTGTAATGCCATCGCAAGCGACAGCTTATAAAGTGGGTATGCTTAAAATTTTAGAGCTGCGTGAAGATGCTAAAAAGCAACTAGGCGATAAGTTTGATATTCGTCAGTTCCACGACGTTATACTTAAAAATGGCCCTGTACCACTTAACGTACTAGAGAACTTTGTAAACGAGTGGGTAGCAAGTAAAAAAGCTTAATACTTGGTTATAAATAGAAAAAGGTCGCTGATGCGGCCTTTTTTGTTTTATAGTAATAAAAACGCTCAGAGGTAAAGTTAATAATGGATTTAAGCATACAATTACTTAATGCGCGCATTGCTAAGCATCAGCTAGGCGAGCTCGATAACGACTTTAAACAGTTAAGCCCGGCTCAGCAAACATTACAGCTAAACCACCTTTGTGAAACCGCTTTGCGGATGAGTATTAAATACGACTTTATGCAAAATGTGGCAACACGTATTTTAACAACCAACACCCCACCAGCACCTTTTATCAACCAATTAACAACGACTGATGCTTTAACGTTTTTTACACCCGCATTAAAAGAAAATAACGGCTTTTTAGCACAAGACAGCCAAGGAAATAATGTACTGCACAATGTATTTAAACACGCCAATGCTCAAAAGCTGGCGTTTAACTATGTGCGCTCATTAATGCTATTTGAATCTAACGATAATTTAGTAAAAGCCCTTGCACAAACAAATGCTCGTGGCCTTACCCCTGTTGCCTGTTATATCGCCTATGCTGATAAACCTAGCACACCAATAAAGCATGAATTTTCAGCATTATTAGCGCTTATGGAAATAGAGCAAAAGCAAAATCCAACCGCTAAACAGCAACTGGCAAATATATTAAAAGGCGCTGATATAAACGAAACCAGCATTTTACTTAGCGCTGCTTACCTACAGCGCTCAACCGCGCAAATTGCCCACTTAGTTAGAGCAATTTAGTCACTTAAGTAATATTCAACACTGGTGACCACCCTCACCTTTTTGATATGTGGCGTGTTTGAATCGCGATTGCTAATGCTAAATTGCCCTTGGCGAGCGGATTTTATTTTACCCAGCGTTGAGTTCGAATCTTTAGCAAATTTGTTGGCAACTTCACGGGCTTTTTCTGTAGCCTCTTGCACCATTGCAGGCTTTATATCGTTAAGGCCGGTAAATAAATACTCAACTTTGGTTTCGTAACTATTTTGCACAATGGCAATGCCCTGTTTAGCTAATTGACTCACTTTACTCAGCGCATTTTGTACTTTGTCGGGCGCGTTCGAATACACAATAATATTAGCGCGTACCAAGTAACGAAACTTTTGATTATCGTTAGCGTATTCACGGGCTTGCTTATCAATAATCGACTGGCTACCCGTGCTTATTTCGTCATCATCAAAGCCATGTAGCTTTAAAAATGCAATAACAGCATCGTTTTTTTGCTCAACCCGACTAACCAGTTTTTCTAAGTCGTTGTCTGCATCGCTGTATTGCAGCGGCCAAATTACCGTATCGGCGCTAACTTCACGCTCTGCTAACCCTTTAACCTGCACACTACGTTCCATGCTTTTTACATCTACTGCGGCACTTTTAATAATAAAGCCTAATAAAATTAAGCCTATACTTAGGCAAATTGCGGCTATAACGGTGTAAAAACCGGGTGTTTTATTCACAAAAAACTCCTTGATTGATATCAATAATAAGTATCTATGCGCTCGAAATAACACAGCAAACAGGGTACATTGAGACTATAAATAACGCAAAATATAATCAGCCAAGGATATGCCATGAGCTTAAAGCGCATCAGCCAATTTTTTAATCCGGCCTCAGTAGCCGTTATTGGCGCCTCGAATACCCCCACACGCGCGGGGTTTGTGGTTATGCGCAATTTATTGCAAGGTGGGTTTAAAGGGCCAATTATGCCCGTAACCCCTACCCATAGTGCGGTACACGGTGTGCTTGCCTACCCTGATATTGCCGCGCTGCCCAAAGTGCCCGACTTAGCCGTTATTTGTACAAATAAAAATACCTTACTGAGCATTATTGAGCAGCTAGGTGAACTTGGCTGTAAAAGTGCAATTGTGATTGCTGATGGGCTCTCATTGAGCCAAAAAACAGCCTTAAAGCGCGCTGCAAATGCCCATCACGTTACTTTGCTTGGGCCTAATTGTTTAGGGCTGCTTATTCCGCATATTGGCCTTAATGCCAGCTTTTCTCACACAGTTGCAGCACCAGGGAAACTGGCATTTATATCGCAATCCGCAGCGGTGTGTTCCACTATTTTAGATTGGGCTAAAAATAAAGAAATTGGCTTTTCGTATTTTGTTTCGGTCGGTGATTGCCTAGATATCGATTTTGACGAGCTGCTCGATTTTTTAGGCCGCGATGCTAAAACCAAAGCGATTTTGCTCTACATAGATAATATTGAGGATATCCGCGGGTTTATCTCGGCAGCGCGGGCAGCGGCCTTTAGTAAGCCGGTTATTGCCATTAAAACGGGCAAAACCGGAGCAGGCGCACTGGCTGCTGAAATTCATACCGGTGGCAAGCAAAGTTCTGATGCAGTGTACGATGCGCTTTTTCAACGCGCCGGTATGTTGCGTGTTAGTGATCTGCGCGAACTTTTTGCAGCCACGCAAACACTCGCTATCCACCCTAAATTACTAAAAGTTGAGCAGTTAACCATTTTAACCAACGGCGGCGGCCCTGGGGTTATGGCGGTAGATGAGCTTATTTTAAATTCGGGTAAACTTACCCAGCTTAGCGAGCAAACGCGATCCGCACTCAATAAAGTTATTCCGCAGTCAGATACTACATCTAACCCTGTCGATATTTTTGGCGACTCTGCTCCGGCGCGTTACAAGCAAGCATTAGAAATTTTACTTCGCGCCGAAGAAGTTAAAAACTTACTTATTATTCATACCCCTTCGGCACTGGCACCAAGTGAAGACTACGCCGATATGATAGTGCAAACCTTACAAAAAATACCAAAGATGGCGCGCCCTTATGTAATGACCAACTTTATGGGTGAAGATGCGGCTTATGCCGCGAGGCGTGTTTGCTCTAACCACACTATTCCAACCTATCGCACGCCTGAGGGTGCGGTTGGCGCATTTATGCATTTAGTTAGTTATCGTCGTAACCAAAAACATTTAACGCAAACACCCGAATCAAATACCGATGATGCAAAAATAAATAAATCAGCGGCCACTACGCTCATTAACGAATTTTTAGAAGAAGAGCAAAGCTACTTACCCACTCATCAAGCAAGCCAAATTCTTAGTCATTATGGTGTTGAGTGTATTCAAACAGAAGTAGCCTACACGCCCACAGAGGCGCGTGAGCAAGCAATTGAATTAGGCTTTCCGGTAGCGTTAAAGTTGATTAGCCCAAGTATTGCCTCAAAATCAGAAGTAGGGGGTGTGGTTCTTAACTTAAACGATGCAAACGAGGTTGAGCAAACCGCCTTTGCCATGCTGATACGAATTAAAAACACCTACCCAGATGCTGTTATTGAAGGGTTTTCATTGCAAAAAATGGCGCCGCGTACCGGCGCTAATGAGCTGCGAATCGCCATTAAAACTGAGCCTAATTTTGGCCCTGTTATATTACTTGGTGAAGCGGGTAATGGGTTAGAGTATGCCCAAGCAGCCGTTGCTTTGCCGCCGCTTAATATGAACTTAGCTAAATACCTCATTGCAGCAGCAAACGATAAAGGCGTATTAAAAGATCGTATTTTGCCAGAAAAAGTCGACAAATATCGCTTGTGCGCCCTGCTCACACGTATATCTCAACTTGTTGTCGATCAGCCCGATATAAGTGCCATGGAACTTAATCCTATTTTAGCCAGCAATGGGCAATTTTTAGTGCTTGATGCCACCATTAGTGTTAATCGCTATCAGGCACGCAGCGATCGTAAACGTTTGTGTATTCGCCCTTACCCTATTGATCTTGTAGAAGAAGTAACCCTTAAAAATAATACGCGAGCTACATTAAGGCCTATTCGTCCAGAGGATGAAAAAGCCCACCAAGAGTTTGATCAATCACTCAATAAAGAAGATCGTTACAAACGCTTTTTTGGTGAGCTGCCCCAGTTTAACCACGACCAGCTCGCAAAAATGACGCAAATAGATTACGACCGAGAAATGGCCTTTATTGTATGCCAGCGCTTTGAAGGTAAAAGCCGTACCCTAGGTGTAGCACGCGTTATTATGGACCCTGATAATTTACATGCTGAGTTTGCAACCGTGGTTCGCTCTGACTACCAAGGCTTAGGTCTTGGCAGGCTGCTTATGAGCGCTGCAATAAATCATTGTAAGCGCCAAGGCGTAGAAGTAATTGAAGGCATAACACTGCCTGAGAACACCGGCATGATTGAGCTTGCCCGTAAGTTAGGTTTTACAATTAGCCGCGATTTTGAAGAAGGCAGTATTAATATGCTGTTAAAGCTAAACACATGAGTAGCACAGCAAGACAAACGTTAGCGCAGGTATTTGAAGGGACTGGCGATTACCGCAAAGCGGGGCATATACTCGATACCGCGCTGATTGCTTTAATTATGCTTAACGTTATTGCCATTGTGTTGGAATCAGTACCGAGTATAAACAAAGTATATTACCCGCAGTTTTTACTTTTAGAAGTTATTTCGGTGGCTATTTTTAGCCTTGAATACCTTGCAAGGCTTTGGGCCTGTGTCGATAAAAGCAAATACGCAACTATAAAAGGTTCAAATGCAAAACGCCGGCTGCATTATTTTTTATCACCTTTGGCTCTCATCGATTTAATAGCCATTTTACCCAGCTTGTTAATGTTTGTGTTTCCTCTGGATTTGCGTTTTTTACGTGTATTAAGGCTTTTAAGAGTATTTAAACTTACTCGTTATTCACGTGCAATGCAGTTGTTATTACAAGCATTTAAAGACGAAGCGAGCTCGTTACTGGCCGCGTTTTTTATTATGTCGGTACTGCTAATACTTGCCTCCTGCGGTATTTATTTATTGGAGCACGATATTCAGCCAGATAAATTTGGCTCTATTCCTGCGGCTATGTGGTGGGCTATGGCGACCCTCACTACGGTTGGGTATGGTGATGTTGTACCGCTAACGCCACTTGGTAAACTATTTGGTGGTGTAGTTACTTTGGTGAGCATGGGAATGGTGGCAATTCCTACAGGCTTGCTTGCCTCAAGTTTTTCGGAGCAAATACGTAAACGCCGGCAATTTTTTGAAGATGCCGTACATGAGCAAATTCACCAAGGCAGTTTAGATGACTCACAGCGTTTGCACTTAGAGGAGCTGCGCTACAAGTTAGGTTTAAGTAAGCTTGAGGCCAATAAAGCAATTAAAACGCAGCTTAATCAACGCAACAGCCATTTATTTTGCCGCCACTGTGGTAAACGCCAATAAGCTTATTTTTACTGGTTAAATATGTTGCCCCAATCTTGTTTGATCAGTGCGGGAACAGCTTCTTTAGGTACTGGCTTACTAAATAAATAGCCCTGAAAATGCTTACACCCTAACTGCTTTAAAAACTGCAGCTGTTGTTTGTTTTCAATGCCCTCAGCCACGCACTCTTTACCTAAGCTATGAGCTAAGGTAAGCGTTGATTGAATAATGGCTTCATCATCCGAGTCCACGCCAATATCTTGCACAAAGCTTCTATCTATTTTTAGTACATCGATAGGAAAACGCTTTAAATACGTTAATGAGGCATAGCCTGTTCCAAAGTCATCCATGTAGAGCTTACAGCCAAGCTTTTTCAGCATTTCCATACTGTGCAGCGCATGTTTAGAGTCGCGCATTAAAATAGACTCGGTGATTTCAAACACTATGGCTTCTGAGGGCACATTAGCGTGGCTCAGCGCTTTATGTATGTCGGTTACAAGCTCTTCGTATTCAAAATCAAGTGCTGAGAGGTTTATCGACAAGTACAGCTGAGGTGAAATCTCACGCCATTGTTTAAGGGCTTGCAACGCACGGGCAAAGGTTTGCAGCATAATTTTTGTTATTAACCCTATGCTCTCAGCCGCTAAAGAAAACTCTTGCGTGGGCACTAAAGTGTTTTCTGGCCAGCGTAACAACACTTCAAAACCTTCGGTTTTTTGAGTGTGCGCATTCACTATAGGCTGGTAGTAATTGCAAAACTCTTGCTCTTGATACGCTTTAGTTAGCAAAGACTCTAAATGCAGGGCTTTTTGTACATGCTGATTCATCTCCTGCTTGTAAAACTTATAACTGCTTTCGAGCGACTCTTTTGCATGGTACAAAGCTATACTGGCAGCTTTTATCAGCGCAGCATGATCTGCGGCGTCATCAGGCGCTATTGCTACCCCGATACTTAAATTAACGTTTACCACCTGGCCATTAAATTCCATATTTTGGCTTACAGAGTCTATTAATTTAGAGCAAATAAGTAATACTTCTTCAATTTGCTGCACATCTTCCACCAGCACCACAAATTCATCGCCACCAAAGCGCGCAACACTTGCAGAAGGACGCAAAGAGCGCTTAATGCGCTTAGCCACTTGCTTTATTAGCTCATCAGCCGCTTCACGTCCAAATGAGTCGTTAAAGTATTTAAACCGCTTAATGTTTATGTGCAGCATAGCTACTTTACATTGATGATTTTGCGCTTGCTCAATCGCATGCTCAACCCTGTCGTTAAACAGCATACGGTTAGGCAAACCGGTTAATGAGTCATAGTTGGCTAAAATATGAAGCTCATTTTCAGCCAATTTTTGCGCATGAATGTCGGTTAAAATAATAACGTAGCTGCTTAAACGGTGTTCAGTGTCGGCCACTGCACTTATTTTTACTAACACATGACGCTGCTCACCATTGGCTAGGGTGACTAAGTCTTCACAGGAAAAATGCTCACCCACATTTAGCTTTTGCATTATCCGTAAGTAGTCAAAGCGATTACTTCGCGATATACCTAAATTAAGGGCGCGGCTAGAGCGTGGCTCACTAGGAAAGTTAAAGGCCGTTTGCAACGATTTGTTAGAGGCGCGAACCGTAAAGTTTTTATCAAGAATAAATACCCAATCACGGGTTTGCTCAAACGCAGCGGTAAATAAACGGGCATGCTCTTCAAACACCATTTCGCGGGTCATATTGGTGTAAGTACCCGCTACTTTTTTAGGAAGTTGTCCGCTCCATTCCACCACTTTGCCAAAGTCTTTATACCAACGCCAATAGCCTTTAGCATGGCGTAACCGATAAGTGCAATTAAAGTAGCCTTTATCGGTCGATAAAAATTCTAACCATTCTAATCTGAAAAGCGCTTTATCTTGCGGGTGAATTTTAGCTAGGTAGTCATCTAGGCTCACGCTTTCTTGATCATACCCCAGTTCATTACATAAGCGCGGCTGGTAAATACTACTCGATGTAGACTGCCAATCCCACATGCCCGACTCGCTGCCCTCTAAGGCTAGTTTTAATCGCGCTTCACTTTCTTTACTTTCCTTATTAGCGGCCAGTAATATGCGCTGAATTTTGTTACGGCGCATTACCCAAAAAGCAATAAATGCGATAAACAAAACACCATAAAGCACCATAAAATATGGCGCTCGCCACAGGGGATACTTAACACGAATTTTTAGCGCTGCTGGCGGCGTGTACTCGCCGGTTAACGGATCTTTAGCCCATACTTTGAGCTGGTAATTACCTGGATTTAATTTAGGGAATAACACCCGATTATTATTACGGGTGTAGGTTTTTTGGCCGTTATCAAGCTGGTACTCATAAATTATGCGCTCTTGATAGCTAAACGCCATCGCCGAAAACGCCACCTCTAAACCGATATCATCATGGTTGAGGACTATTTCATTTAATGGCTGTTTTAAATCGATAGATAAGTCGCGCGACATTAAATCAACTCGCGTTATATTTACATGATCAATTAATGAGTGGTAATTTTGATTTTCCATCGGATGAAAATATGTAATGCCCTTTAAGCTGCCATAGGCAATACGCCCATCGCTTAAATGCGCCATGGCACTGCTGTTAAACTCAGCAGAAAGCAGCCCCTCAGATGTAGTAAACTGCTGAAAATGAAGTGTTTCTGGGTTTAGTCGCCATATGCCTTTATGGCTACTCATCCAAATCATGCCATTATCATCAAGCACCATGTCATAAAGTAAGGTACCTAACTTATTTTTTTCTAAGTCAATCGTGTGTACCAATTTGTAACTGGCTGCATCAAGCCCAATCAAGCCAAAATTAGATAGTGAAATCCATAAAATATTGTTGTTATCGACCACGTAAGAAAGCACATTAATAGCCACGTTATCGTGCTGTTTTGGCACTTTATAAATGGTGTTTAACGCTAATGTGGTTGGGTTTACCTGGTATAAAATACCCGCATTAAAAAACAGGGGCATATCAGGCTTGGTTGCCAGCGCTGGCGAAAAACCATGCGCCAAAAACGGCTCTATTTTGCTAAAGGCCCCTTCTAATCGGGTGATCTGCTGAGTATCAATATTATATACAAACATACCGTGATCTGAGTGCACATAGTACAAATCACCGTTAGGCATTAAGGTTACGCCGTGTACCCAGCCTTCTATGTAGGCTCTATTGTTGGGGTTTGTTATTGTTGGCTCGTTAATTTGATGCGTTATGGGGTCAAACTCAAACAGCCCACGGTTTGTATGTAACCAAAGCTTTTGTTTATAAGGAATAATTTCATACACGCTAAATTCGGTAGTCAGTAAGTCTACTTTGTGGTTTTTTAAGTAAACTTGGCTGGTGTTAGTGGCTAAATCAATTTCGGTTAAGCCATTATGCGTTGCCAGCCATAGGCTGTTGCCATACTCCGTAATGCCCCAAACCGAAGGATGAGAAAGGCCATCGCCACCCAGTTTACTACCATCTATATTGCTAAAGTGATAGGTATTATTAGACAGATAAAATGCACCATCGGTTTTAGTAGCGAGCCAATACCCCCCCGATTTATCTTTTACCATGTCTATCATACTGGTATCAGATAGGCTGTATTTACTTTGTGTAATACGTGTGTTTTTTACCAACTCTTTGGTATTTAAATCAAATTTAAAGAGCCCTTTATTAGTCGCCAGATCTAGCTTTTCGCCTTCGTTAATGATGCGCCATACATTTAAATCGGCAATAACGGCTTGGTTTTTAAATGCTATGTCGGGGCGTTCAAACATGCCTGGCAAGTCGCTAATATCAACTTGATACAAGCCTTTAACGGTGCCTACTAACAACTGATTATTTTTAATGACCGAAAACGATTTAACGTTGTTTTGATAAATATGCTCAGCTTTGCTTTTTAAATGCTGCAGCGGCCTAATTTGCTCAGAGGCGATATCAAATACAAACGCCCCATGGCTTGTGCCTATAAAAATATACCCATTGTAATGAAAAAGCTCTCTGACTAAGGTGTTTTCGTATTCTTTAGGCAGCTCAAATAGGCTGGTTATTTTACCTGTTTCAATATCTAATTTAGCAAAGTCGCGACCACGCCCAATCCATAAGGTTTTGTCATCAACCGCTGCCATACTAAATACCGACTGGCTTAAAATTTGTTTTTCGCTGGTAGGTTGAGAAATAAATTGCTGGTAGGTGTCGGTACTTGGGTCGTATTTAAATAAGCCGGCAAGTAACGAGGCTATCCAAATATTGCCTGCGGGGTCTTGGTAAATACAATCAATTATGGCTTCTTCAAGCTCGCCATTAGGGCCATTAATTGAAACAACTTGATAACCATCATAACGGTTTAACCCCCCTTCGGTAGAGAGCCATAGGTAACCGTTATCATCAAGCAGCATAGTGTTCACATAGCTTTGCGACAGGCCTTCACTGGGGGATAAACGTTTAACCTGTGCGCCAACATGGCAACTAAATATAGCGATTAAAGCTATACAGCAACTAATGATCCAATGAACGCCTTTACTCATGGCTTGATCCGTTGTTTTTGTTATAAGTATTCGAGAGCGACTATATTTCGATGCGTATAAATATCAAAAAGTGCTTTTAAACCAGGAGTATATGTTAATACTTGGTTAAAACCAAGACTCGTATATAAAGCTGTAATATTTTTATAAGCAAAGGTGTAAAGCGGCATGCTTTGCTGTTTTATAGCGGCGCATACAAGTTGCTTTGCCAGCCCTTTCGCACGGTGCTGCGGGGCAACAAATACGGTCGATAAAAATAAAAAGTCGTGTTTATTTTGTATTCGACACGCCGCAACTATCTGCATTTCACTGTAAACAACCCAAACCTGATCTTGCTTATTAGCACGTCCTCTTACGCTATACAGTGCATAAAACTTATTAACTAAAGGAATCTTAAGTGTGTCTAACTTTTGTACTGTGTACATATATTAGCTTAGCATTAACGCCAAATACTGCTCAAACTGTTGCTTTAAAAACGTTTGCTCTGCCACTGGGCGGCTATGAATCGTGTTATAAACTTGCTCACGTGTCTTTTTATTACGTTTAATTTGATAAGCCCAAAATGAGGCTTCGTAATCTAATTGAATCTGGTATTTTTGCTCTCGGGGTAAAGCACATAAATTAAAACTCACAACCACTCCTAAGTACGGTTAGTTATCCGCATTTATTATACGTATATTTGAAACCATTTACTGTTTAAAAAGCAACAAACATGGGCAAAAACCAGACTATTTTGGTATTATTCGCTGCGTTCATTTGCCCTGTCCTCATTTTAAACGGAAGTAACCTTGCAGATACAGCTCAATGCTTTGTTTTTATTAGTCGTTTTATTTTTTAGTAAAATTACACTCGCCAATCACAATAGCGTTATATTTAACCGCCCGGCCGACTCAGCTCAAGCAAGCTATGCGCTCGCTTTACTCACATTAGCCTATAAAGAACTTAATTATGAAGTACACATAATTGATTTTAATCGCCAAAATGCCTTATTAGCAGCCAATAATGGGGTATTAGATGGCCAACTTGGCCGCGATATAAGTATAGAGGCGGACAATAAAAACCTGATCAGAATTAACTACCCACTGTTTGACTATAAGCTTTTACTGTTTAAAAACTGCCAACCCAATACACTCGATAAGCTCGATAGTATTGCGGTTTTATCAGGCTATCCAGTTCAGCACCATTACTTAAATGAGCATAAGTTTAACGGCAATATTATTGAAGTAAAAAATATTACGACCCAACTTAACTTACTAGCCCAGCATAAAGTTGATGGGGCAATTATGCTCGACTTTGTGCTTAAAGCCGATAACTTTTCCCTGCCAGAGACCTGTATGCAAACCCAGCTGCTAAGTACGTTTTCGCTCTATCACTATGTACATAAAAAGCACGCGGCTTTGGTAAGTAAATTATTGAATGCTTTAAATAAACTACACGATAACGGCACTAGCCGCGCATTGCGCGCAAAATACAATTTAAAACTCTAGCATGTACAACAAGGTTTAAAATTCAAAGCCTTGTTGTTTATCTAAAGTGGCTTGTGATTGCGCAGCTTGGCGCTTTTGTAAATACCGTTTGTAACGTTGCTGGCATAAGCTAAGTACTTTCTTTTTTTGCGCATTGCTTAACGCATTCCAATTAAAACGCTCATCCCGGCTTCGGTAGCAGCCTTTGCAATAACCTCGGTTGTTTACTTGGCAAATACTTTTACAGGGGCTTGGAATATCAAATATTTCAATTTGTTGCATTGCACCCCCTAAGTAGATTAATTGCTTTGTATGAGTATAGCGTTATTTATGCACAAAAAAAAAGCAGCGTTTACGCTGCTTTATTACGCTATTTGCCAACGCAGATGCCTAATGGCTTTGCTCACATACTTTGTTTGTGATTTCAGTTTTGCGTTGAAATGGCTTTGCATACATAGCTAAAACAAGTGGCTTTAGCTCTTCTGGCACTAAGGCTAAACGCTGCTCAAAAGTGGCGGTATCGGGCTCATCAATAACTGCTTGCTTGCACCCACCGGCAATGTAATTTCCTGGGTGTAAGTAAAAAGACTCAACAATGTGCTTATCAATTGTTTGCGCCAGCTCATCAGCATCATCGCAACCGCTTTCAACCGGTTGTCCAAATGCTAAATGCACATGCCCTTTAGCAGAGCTAAATCCTTCAACAATACTTGCTATGTCTTCGCCTGCTGATTTTACGTATTCACCGTGCTGCTGTTTATGATAAAGCTCTTTTGCTTTAGAAATTGCACAAGGCTCATACTGATAAGAAATAGACACCGGAACAATTTTTAACTCTTTAATGTACTCGCCAAATTCTTTCTTTTGTTTACGACCATTAAGTTGCAGCATTTTTAAAAGCGCCGGATCTGTTTGATCAAAGCCGTCTTTTGCACGCCCTTCTTTTTGCGCAATCCAAATAGAATTTCCTGCTGTTAACGAGTCATAAATATACGACGACAACTGCGTAAGCGCCTTAAGCATCTCTTTAGGTGCTTTGGCTGAGCGCTTAACGATAAAGCTTTTATTTAAACGCATCAGCTCGGTTATATACGGTATTTGCAATAAGTTATCACCAATTGCTATACGCACCGTCTTCATTTTATATTGATACAAACCCCAATTAACAAGTGCAGGGTCCAGCACTATGTCGCGGTGGTTTGATATAAATAAATACGCCTGCTGCGGGTCTAATTTGTCTAAACCCGAAAAGGTAACTTTTGAGGTAGTGCGTTTTATAAGTTTATCTAAATACTTTGCAACTTCGTTTTGTACATCTTCAACGCTCGTAAATTTACCCCATTTTTTTCGTAACTGGCTTCTCACCAGTGTACGAGCAATAAAAGGCATAGCGGATATAAAGCGCGGTAAGTTGTACTTTGCTATTACATCTATAAACGCATTATCGTTAATTAAACGCGCTAGCGAGGCCGCAACTTCATCGTCGTTGTAAGGTCTTATGTCTGCGTACTTATCTTCTAATTCACTCATTACTGCATCTACAATGTTAAAAAAACGGCACGCAAAACGTACCGTTTATATATAATTTTGATTATAACTCAGCCACTCTTAAATAAGAAATAGCCATTTGGTTATGCTTATTTGCGAGCCATTTCAGTCTATGACCACACAAAAAGGGGTTGGTGCATTGTTTTTTAGTTTTATCAACGTTAATAAGGCTTGTTGACCTTTCACAGGAAAGTGAGTTCAACCTCAATTGATAAACAGGCCCCAGCGATATAGCCCGCTAAAATATCATGTTATTTATATTTGAGTGGGCAGACCAGCCAATTTAAACTTTTATCAGCAACCTGACTTTTTGTACTAAGCATTTGGTAGTAATAGCATTAACAAAGGTGTGTATTCGTAGTACCTTAAACGCTCTTGCCATTTTACGGTACGCATTTAGATAGGACACACAATGAAAATCACCATTCTCGATAACGCTACTTTAGCTAAAACCTCGTTAACTTGCATTGAAGAACTAGGTGAGCTAACTACTTACGAACTTACGTCACCTGAGCAAGTTGTTGCTCACAGCCAAGGCGCGGACGTCCTTATTACCAACAAGGTTGTGCTAAATCGCGATACGATAAGCCAACTTAAAACGCTTAAGCTTATTTGTGTAAGTGCAACAGGCACTAATAATGTTGATTTAAACGCCGCTGAAGAATTTGGTATTGCCGTTACCAACGTAGCAGGCTACTCAACCCCTTCGGTTGTACAGCACACGTTTTCGTTAGTGACTAATTTATTAGGTAATACACACCGCTACCAGCGCGACTGCCAGCAAGGCGCTTGGCAAAAAAGTGAGATGTTTTGCAGATTAGATTACAGCTTTAATGATTTACAAGGTAAAACATTTGCCATTATAGGTGGCGGAACGCTAGGTAAAGGTGTGGCGACAGTAGCGCAAGCTTTTGGAGCCAATGTAGTGGTTGCAGAGCGTAAAGGCGCCTCTTGTAGAGAAGGCCGTACACCTTTTGAAGAAGTATTAAAAACCGCTGATATAATTAGCGTGCACTGCCCGCTTACTGATGAAACACGTGATTTAATTTCGTTAGATGAGCTAAAAATGATGAAACCCAGCAGTATTATTATCAATACCGCCCGTGGTGGCATTATAAATGAAGCCGACTTAGCCACAGCCCTAGAGCAAAATTTAATTGCCGGTGCGGGAGTGGATGTACTTACTAAAGAGCCGGCAGAGCCTTCTAACCCGCTAGCTAATTACACAGGCGAAAACTTGCTTCTTACACCTCACATTGCATGGGCCAGCACAGAGTCTATCGTGCGCTTAATTAATGAGGTAAGTCTAAATATTGCAGCCTTTACTAACGGCGAGTCTCGTAACCGCTTGGTATAATAGCAATTTGCAATAATAATTAGCGCATTGAGGCTAGGTTTTACCTGCCTCAAAGTCGCTCATCCTATTTAGTAAATAGCTGTAACGTGTTTTCGCTATGCTAAATAAACGCAGGCTAGCTTAATCGTTAAAAAACCTAAAAAGTGGCTGTTTTTGCTAATGATTTTTATAATTAATCACTTAAAAACAGCCATCACAATCTAACCCTATGAATTTTATAACTTTGTTATATTGGCCTATTACTTGCTCCTGATAAGTAAATAATTAAATTAAAACTCATCAAGGACTATAACAATGAAAAAATCACTTTTAGCTGCTGCACTTATTGCTCCGTTTTTAACAGGCTGTGTTATTGCCGTATCAGATGGCGAAGCAGAAACGCACTGGGCAGGTAACGACTCATCAAGCTGGCAACATCAGCATAAAAAAAACCGCGAAGCGATTGCAGATTTAACAATGGATAGCAGCTACCAATCTGTTTTAGCGCAATTAAAAACGCCAAACTTTACCGAGCTATTGAAAAAAGACGATGATGTGTATCAGGTACTGTTTTACGTGACTAACAGCATTCACTCTGATGGCAAAACAACAAAAGATGAATGCACGCCATTGGTATTTAAAAATGATAAATTGGTGGGTATTGGTGAAAGCGCACTGGGCATGATCACAAAATAATCGCTAGTAGCGTAAAGCAGCCCTACTTGGTAATAACATTAACGTGTGGGGCCGATTTAAATAACGCTTTAATATAAACACAGCCACATTATAAGTTAAGCGCAACCACCTGATCTCGCCCTGCATCTTTTGCGGCATATAGCCCTAGGTCAGCTTGTTCGAGTAAGGCTTGTTCGGCACTTGCATTGCCGTTTTCCATACTGGCAATGCCAATACTGATTGTTATGTGATCTGCATTTAACGAAGCTTTGTGCTCTATATTGAGGCTGTTTACTGCTTTTCTTAACTTTTGGGCAAATGCTAATGCCTGTTGTTTATTAACATCGGGTAATACCGCAGCAAACTCTTCCCCCCCGTAGCGGGCAATAAAGTCAGTACTACGCTCACATTGCGCTGCTAACGCCTGGGCAACCTGCTTTAAACACTCATCCCCCGCTCGGTGGCCATAGCAATCGTTGTAACGCTTAAAGTGATCTATATCCATTAATAAAACAGACAAACACGAGCCATTACGTTTACTTCTGCGCCATTCACGAGAGAGGTTTTCATCTAAATAACGCCTGTTGGGTATTTCCGTTAAACCATCAATTGAGGCAAGCATTTCTAACAAATCATTTTTTTGCTTGATCAGTAATTGGTTGCGTACCCTCACTTTGACTATAGACGCATTAAAGGGTTTAGTGATGTAATCCATTGCACCTAACTCAAGGCCTTTTGCTTCATCGGTGTGGCTATTATTAGCCGATATAAACACAATAGGAATAGACTGAGTAATAGGGTTTTCTTTAAGCTGTACAAGCACTTCATAACCATCAATGCCTGGCATCACCACATCTAAAATAATTAAATCGACCTGATTAGATTTAATAAAGGTGAGCGCTTTTTCGCCGCTTTCGACTAAAAATACGTCATGCTCCGTGCCCAGTGTTTTTTCAAGCACCAGCCGGTTAAGGGGATCATCATCCACAATCAGTATTTTAGCTTTTTTCGACATCCCGTCCCCCTAAGGTTTCAATAAATATAATCACTTGCTTTAGCTGAATGATTAGCTCTTTTAAAGTGTGCTGAAGCGGCTCGTTAGTTGTTTTAAGGTGCGTTTCACATTGTTTTGCACACAATGAAAGCCTAATAAAACCTAAGTTACCCGCCACGCCTTTAATGCTATGCACTAAGCGTACCACTTCATCTCGCTGGGTGTTTTCTTCAATTTGTTCTAACTGCGTTTCACACAGCTTCGCAAACTTTCCGACCATGGTTGCCAGTAAATTTTCATCAAAATTAAACTGGGTGAGCGCAAAGCTTTGGTCATAAAACTTAGGTTTTATAAAGTCTACGTCTCTAATTGCATCTAACAGCACAGCTGCAACCACAGGTTTAGTCAAATGCTTATTCATGCCGCTACTAAGTGAGCGCTCAACATCTGCAGGTTCACAATGTGCTGTTAAAGCAAAAATAGGCAGCTGGCGCGCGTCAAACTGTTGGCGAATCAATTGCGTTGCTTGGCAACCATCAATATGCGGCATTTGCACGTCCATCAAAATTAAATCTGGCTTTAATATTTGTAGCAGCTCTATTGCATCTGGCGCATTGGTAACCGTTATTACATTTATATGGGCCTGTTTTAGCACACTACTAATAATATCTAAATTAAGCGGGTTATCATCAACCGCCATGATAAGTAGACCCGATATATCTTTTTTTACTTCTTCATTATTTTCAGCGGCTTTTGGTGGCTCCGCCCCCGCATTAGCATTTAAGCTAATCAAGCGCTGAGCTAACGCCGTAGCTTTAACATGTTGTGCGTTAATTTGCGTAGTACAAGGCAATGCTAAAGTGTGTTCGTGATTCACCACAACCACAGTGGATGAGTTGCCGCTGAGCGTTTCGTGTATAGATTCAACCTTTAATAAATCGTTCAATGTGGTTTCATCAATAATCAGTTGCTGTGCATCAGCAAGCTTTATTGGGTAGCGAAGCGCCTCTTCTAAATCAATAGCTACCACTTGTGAGTAGGCATTAACCACTTCATTTAGCTGTACAGTGTCATCGCTGACAATGGCTAATGTATTAGGTATAAATGCACTATTTTTAGCCGTATCTACCGCAAGCGCTAGAGTAAAGAAAAACTCACATCCACGGCCTTTGTCGCTATTAATTGCAATTTCGCCGCCCATTAAGGCTACACCATGTTTAACTATAGCAAGTCCAAGCCCGACCCCTTGGTGAATACGCGTAGAAGATTCATCGCCTTGAGTAAAAGCATCAAACAGTCGTCGTTGGTCAGCCTTAGCAATACCTACACCACTGTCTATTACGTGAAAACAAATACGTTGCTGATCTAAAAGGTCATTTTCTTCAAGCACCATTTTTAAGGTAATACTGCCTTTATTAGTAAACTTAACGGCATTGGTAAGTAAGTTACCTAATATTTGTTGCAAACGTATTGAATCCCCCACCAGCGCGGGGTTAATGAGTGGATCTATTTCAATATTAAAGCTTAACCCTTTGTTTTGGCACAATGGCGCTGTTAAGCTCTCGCAAATATCAATCAGTTCAACTAAGCAAAAAGGCACCGGTTTTATTTGCGCTTGCGCACTTTCTACACGGGCAAAATCGAGCATTCTGTTTAGCATCAGCAACAAGCTTTGAGCTGCGTTTTTAGCTTGCTTAGTTTGTTGCAGCTGCTTATTTTTTAAGCCTTGCTCTACTATCATATCTAACAGCCCTAACACAGCGTTAAGAGGGGTGCGGATCTCATGGCTTAGATTAGCAATAAAGCGGCTTTTAGCTATTGTTGCGCGTTCTGCGTCATGCTTAGCTTTAGTCAGCGCACTTACATCTTGAATATGAATAACATAATAAGAGGGATCACGGTTTTCATCCCACACCAGCGACACACTCAGCTGCAGCCAACTTGTTAGTTTTCCTTGTGAGAGCGTTAAATGATAAACCCGTTTTTTATCATCTAATAAGTGACAAAGCGCATTTTTTATTTCTTGCCACTGCGCCTCATCAAACAGCATTTTTAGTGGCTCACCAGTTAAAATATCTTGCTGTGAAAATAACTTACGAGCCGCTTTGTTAACTTGTAATATGGTGTGCTCAAGCGAAAGTAACACCACACTGTTTGCTGCAAACTCTATTGCACTTCTAAATTTAGATTCTGACGCTTTTAACGCTGATAGAGTTTGCTGCTGCTCAGTAATGTCTCGCCCAATTCCCATAGTGCCTAATAAGTGCTGGTGCTCGTTATAAAATGGGGCAATCGTTAATTGATACGATTTGTCGGTGCTATCTATGCGTTGCTCAATGCTACTTTTGGTTTGTAAAACTTGCTTTTCTAGTAGGCTTAACTGTAAATCGTCGCTGTCTAAATCTTCAATACGCTTACCGACTAGGATGGCTTGCTCTTTGCCTACATAGGCTTCAAATGCTTTATTACAACCTAAAAAAGAGCCATCAATATTTTTAAAGTAAATAAGATCAGGCACACTATTTAGCATTGTATTTAATAGCGCTAGGTGTCGCTCTTTTGCTTCGTAGCTGCGTTTTAGCTTTTGAGATTGCAGCTGTAACTGCTCATCAAGTTCTTTATTAGCTTCTTGGAGCGACTCAACTAACTGTGCATTTTTATCAAATACATATTTAACGCGAGAAAACCAAGGCTGCCAATTTAAAGGAATGGGGTAATTAGAAAGCGCGGCTTTAGGGGCTTCATTTTGTTCAAAGTATTGCATTAAATGAGTCATTGGCCTAACAAAAATACGTTGGCTTAACCAAAAAAATACCGCAAACATTAAGCTTAAAAATAACGTTAAAAACGCAAACTCTAAAAGAACCTCATACCTAATTGGCGTGATCACTTTTATTTGCGGCTCATAAAAGGCGGCATGAATGGGCAGGTTCCCCATTGCTTGCATAAAAAACTGCGCATTTGTGTTATTGACTAAGTTTATTTTTTCATTGTCATGGGCTAATTCAGGCCAATAATCTTTTAAGGCTGTTGCTTCATTTAACTGTTTAACAGAGCTGGCTATCACTTGATGCGACTGGTTCATAAACACATATTCGCCTTCGCTTGGTGCCACCTTTTTAAGCCAGCTAGACATGGCCTCTAAATCGTATATTAAAATGATGTAGTCTGACGAATTAGGTTGTTTTTTACGGCCAATAGCAAAATAAGCGCTATCGCGTATTTTAACAATGGCGCTTGAGGTAAGCTGGCCAGGTATAAATGTGGGCTTAAAATTACCATTTAAAATTTTATTAAGCATAGTGCTTTGGCTTTTATTACGCCTTACCACATAGGCAAACCCCGAATCATCAACATAGGCAACAGCCGACAACGATTGCATAAGCGATAACGCGGTATTAAACGTTGGGCTTAGGGTTGTAGCTTGCTGCCATTGGATCAACGCGCGGTTAGAAAAAGCAAACTGCCCTTTACCGACTATTTCGCCTTGGCGCTTGCTAAAGTGGCGGTAGTAGTAATTGTCGTATTGATTAATACCTTCTAGTAAGTTGCGATTGAACTGCTCAACACTAGGCTGCTGATACGATATAAAGGCATTGTCAAAAAAGTCATTTACCGAGCTCATTATATGGCTAACTTGAGCCGACACTTGCTCAAAATCGGCTTGACGTTTTTCTATGGCGCGCTCAACTTTTATATTATACAAGTGCAAACACAGTAAAAATGCCACAAATAAGGGAACAAATAATGCTACAAATAAAGAGCGGTAATAGTCTTTTAGAGGTAAAAATTTCAACGTTTTGCCTAAGTTTTAGCCCGATAGTCAGCCACTAGACTATCGAGCCAAATTGTTCTGCGCAAGTTATAAATTTTCTTCTGCAAAGGAGGCTAAACGGCTGCGCACTACCCCGTTTAAATTAACTGTTGCACTGCCTTCAAAGTCTTTAAAACGCTCAACAATATAAGTAAGGCCGGAGGTAACGGGGGTTAAGTAGTTACTATCTATTTGCGCTAAATTACCGCTACAAATTAGTTTTGTTCCCTCGCCACAACGGGTAATAATAGTTTTAAGCTGAGATGCCGTTAAGTTTTGGCTCTCATCCAAAATCACCCCCGAATTGATATAATATTTGCCATTTGTTGAAGCTCAGCTTGTAGTGCTTTGAGTTCTCCCATTAGATTGTTAACTAAAGCCAATTTAGCCTGTGTCTATCATAAGTTCAAAACTTAAACTCTAGATATAAGCTGAAATTGAGTCAATCGTATTACAAATACTCTTATTGATACTGGCTCATTACTTGCACTTTTTCGAGAACATGACCACATGTAGAGAATAATAGGCTAACAGTGGGAAATATTTACACTATCAATGTAAGGATTACTTATGAAATACTCAAGATTTGCTGCAATGATCATCACCTCAACCATTGCTATGTTTGTAATGATGTATCTCAACACTTACGCAGTATCACATATATGGTTTAGTGAAACGCGTATCTATATGGCGTTGTATATGGGAGCAGGTATGGCAATGATCATGCTGGCCTTTATGCTTGGCATGTACAGTAACAAGAAGCTCAACATGGCTATTTTTCTATTGGCGACAATACTGTTTGCCATATGTCTTTATCTTGTTCGCTCTCAAAGCACAATTTCTGACAGTGCCTACATGAAAGCGATGATTCCTCATCACTCCATTGCTATTCTTACTAGTGAGCATTCAACTTTGGAGGATGTACGCGTGCGTGAATTGGCAAATGGTATTATTAAAGCCCAACGAAAAGAAATAAAAGAAATGGAATGGCTGATTAAAGATATTTCTGAAAATGGAAAGGTCAGCTCACAAGCTCAGGCTGAGCAACGACCGCTCCCAAAGTTTGAAGGCACACTGAACAAAGGAGACTAAGATGACTAAGACAGCTACCCTGTACAGAATGGTCACTGACGAACATATCTGCCCCTATGGTTTAAGGTCGAAAGATTTGCTGGAGAGGCAAGGGTATGATGTAGAAGATCATAAGCTCACGTCTAGACAACAAGCTGATGACTTCAAAGCTAAGCATGATGTCAAAACTACGCCACAAACCTTTATTGAAGGAAAGCGTGTCGGAGGATACGATGACTTAAGAGAGTATTTTGGTAAAGATGAAGCAGGTCAAACTGGCACAACCTACACGCCCGTTGTAGCCATTTTCTCGATAGCTGCACTTCTTGCTGTCGCATCTCAACATTTTGCTTCCGGCTCATTTATCTCCATCAGAACACTGATGCTATTTATAGCTTTTTCAATGACGCTCTTAGCGGTGCAAAAACTGAAAGACCTATACAGTTTCACAAATTCGTTTATTACTTATGATTTACTAGCGATGAGATGGATAAGATATGGTTATATTTATCCCTTCATTGAAGCATATGCAGGTATTGGTATGGTTGCCCAACTACAGCCTCTCGCAGTGGCACCATTTTCATTGTTTATCGGCACAGTTGGAGCAATTTCAGTTTTCAAAGCCGTTTACATCGACAAACGCCAGTTAAAGTGTGCCTGTGTAGGCGGCGATAGCAGTGTGCCACTTGGATTTGTATCACTATCTGAAAACTTATTTATGATCGCGGGAGCATTGATTATGCTGCTGATGTAAAGGTATAGCTCTATTCGGCGGCCCCTTAACTGTTAAGATTAGACCTAGGATGCCAGCCCACACCTTTCTAATTCATATGTAACATTTTTTCTGTCGTACTGGCATCAAGATAACCAGAACTGAGCAAACAATCTCAAAGGTTGTACAAAATAACACTAAAGTTTTTTCATTAAGTTTTATTGTTATGCTCTTGTGGTGGCTTTCGCCACCACTTTATTAGTTTTCAAGTTCCACCATATCTTTCGCTGCAATGTCACCAGACACTAGCTTTACAGTTGCGAAATGATCATTCACAATTTTAGTAATTTGTACCGTTCCTACCTTTTCGATAGTGTAGGGATCTTCACCTTCACTCAATACTATTCTTTCATGGAATCTAATAACACTGTATTTTTGCCCAACCTCTGCGCCATGCTTAGCACCAATACAGATTAGAGTTCGATTATCAGAACTTTCTACTACCTGACCTCTCATCATGTATTTATGATAAGAAGTGGTATTGGAACAACCCACTAAATATAAACCGAATGTAAGCAATAAAAGAGCTTTTATATAGGGTGTTTTCATCACTGTTACCTCATTTGACTAACTAATTATCTATACACTTTTTTATGAATTCATTTGTTTTTCCGGCCAGCCCCCGAAGGTGCTTGATGACAACTCCAAGGCTTATGAACAGAGTTATCTTTGATGTTCTGATCAACAAATTTATAGTAACTTTCTTTAGTATGTGTCCACCAATCATCATGAACATCTGCGCCATACTTACGGATTACCTCCTCAATCCCATCAAGGCTTACGTTTGCGGCATCATAGGCAAGGTGTATTTCACCTTCTTTGATGTTGTAACTAACTTCATCTATACCAAAAAGCTGATCTATTTCTTTTACTAACTCGTCACAGCTTTCTTCTGTGACATTGCTAAGCTTTAGATTTCGAACAACTAAATTTTGCTCTCTAACGCCAACTCTATGATTTAAATCGCTCATGATTTTTCTCCTAATGTTTGTGTGAATGCTGTTGATTGCTATCTTTCATTTTTTCCATTTTGCGGTTCATCTGCGGCATCATGTTCCCCATCATTTCTAAATGATGTTCAGCCATCTTGATTTGTTGATGCATTGGCATTTCTTCCATGTTTTTATGCATGGATTGCATCATCTTCATCATTGAACGGTGATGTTCAACCATCATCTGCTGTTGCTTTTCAGGATCTTTTTCAGTTTTAATGGCATGGACTTCCTTTTTCATTTCCATCATCTTTTTGTGCATTTCTCCCATGTTCTCATGTGGTATTGCCATGCCTTGATGCATATCAGCTTTGTTCGCACCTTCATGTTTATGCTCATTGTTTTGGGCAAATGAGCTAGTAGTTATCAGTAGTGAACTAATAAATAAAATTGATTTAGTTAACGTTTTCATGATTTTTACCTTCTACACTTTTATTAAAATTTGGGATCCAACTTGGTGTCGATTCCATATACCTGTGGTACTCCGAACCAAACTCAGCAATCGCTTGTGCTTCTTCGCGTTTCGCTAGCTTGACGTAAACAACGACTAAGATCGGAAACATCGCAAGTGTTGGGATTGTCGGCCACTGCAATAAAAAGCCGAACATGATTAGAATGAAAGCTACATACTGTGGGTGGCGACACCTTGCATACCATCCAGTTGTAGCCAATTGATGATGTTTTTGCGCGTGATGCAATACATTCCATGCTGAAGACAACATAAAGAAACCTGCAACAATTAACACCATACTCACTATATGAAATGGGTCCCAATGGGCATCACCTTGAAATCCAAAGAAAGTATGTAATAAATGCCCATTTTCATGCGCAAAGAAATTTACTTCTGGATAGGTCTCCGTCAGCCACCCCGACAGAAAATAGATAGTTAAAGGAAAGCCATACATTTCAGTAAATAGGGCAACAATAAAGGCAGAGAACGCGCTTAGACTTCTCCAATCAGTTGATGTTTTTGGTTTGACAAAACTAAAGGCAAAAAAGATAAAAATTGCTGAGTTCAGTATCACCATTGACCATAAGCCATAATCATATGTTTCATTCATCACTGCTCTCCTTTTTATGTGATTCCTTACGTGCCTTTTCTAACCCTTGTATGTAGCCATCGCGATAGGCTGCATTTTTATCCGTGAGTTCTTGAAAGCTCTCTTCCTTTTTTTCATCAGGCGCATGTGAATGATCGTGACCATGTTTACCATGACTGCCATGCATAAATACGTGCATCAAGGGGCATAGCAATAAAATCAAGTAGGGAAGAAATTGCAGCATATGTTGACCATGCTCAAGCACTAAGAAGTAGGTCACTGCGGCAATAAGTGCCAGTGCAGCCCAGCCTGTAGGTGTTGACCAAAAATTAGGGTGTTGATTTTTCATATTGCCCTCCTAAACGACTTTTAAGACACCGCGATACATTTGCATCTGACAGTGAAACTCATGCTCTCCCGGTGATAAGTTCAATAGGGTAATTTGAGTAATTTCATTTAATTTAAGCTGTTCGCTTATATCCAATGAAGGAATAAGCATTATTTCAGCGCAGGGGGATTGATCTTTGCGCATAAACTTCAGAGTGACAGGTTGGCTAGCAGACACCTGAATTGAGGATGGGGAATACACGCCACCCCTCACTTCAATGAGTACTTCATTACCTTGAACGATTGTTTTATTGGGTTTATATAGCCAAAACCACCAAACAATCAGCGCGATTAACATTAAGCCTAATAAGTTAATAACCATCATTGTGATTCTCCTTAATGCTCTTTTGCTTTAAAAAAGCGAAGTCGATTTGCATTTGACACTACAGTCAATGACGAAAACGCCATTGCAGCACCTGCAATTACAGGGCTAAGCAGAATGCCAAAGAAGGGATATAGAACCCCCGCAGCAAAAGGAATCCCGGCTACGTTATAGACAAACGCGCCAAACAAGTTTTGTTTGATATTTCGTAAAGTAGCTTTGCTAACCGCTATGGCATCAGCAAGGCCATGAAGTGAACCACGCATTAGGGTAATGTCAGCACTTTCGATAGCTACATCAGTCCCTGTGCCTATGGCGAAGCCAACATCGGCTAACGCTAGCGCAGGAGCATCGTTGATGCCATCTCCTGTCATACCAACAATTTCGCCGCCTTCTTGTAGCTCTTTCACCTTGTTGGCTTTATCTTCTGGCAGCACTTCAGCAAGAAACTCACTAATACCCGCTTTTTTAGCTACGGCGGCAGAGGTTTCCTTGTTATCACCCGTTAACATGATGACGCGTATACCATTAGCCTGAAGCCGTTTGATAGCAGAGATTGAGTCTGACTTGATAGGATCTGCAACAGCAATGATTGCTGCAAGTTCACCATCTACAGCAAAGTACATAGGTGTTTTGGCTTCTTTGGCTAAAGACTGTGCTTGTTCAACAAAGCCTGTGAGGTCTATGCCTTTTAACTTCATTAGTTTATCGTTTCCGAAAAGCAGGGCTTTGTTGTTGCAGCTTGCTTCTACACCAAAACCCGTAATGGCGTTAAAGGCTTCAATTTTTAGTAACTCAATATCCTGATCTAACGCACTTTCAACAATCGCTTGCGCTAAAGGATGCTCTGAGCCGCTTTCTAAACTTGCTGCAAGCTGTAGTACGTCTTTTTCGTCAGTAGCTTTTGCTAAAATAATATCGGTTACCTTAGGTGCCCCTTCAGTAATAGTGCCCGTTTTATCTAAAATCATGGCAGTGATTTTAGAGGCGGTTTGCAGTGCCTCACCGTTGCGAATAAGCACTCCGGCTTCTGCTGCTTTTCCTACTCCCACCATGACAGACATGGGTGTTGCCAAGCCTAAAGCACACGGGCAGGCAATAATAAGCACAGTAGTTGCTGAAACGATGGCAAAAGCAATGGCTGGCTCAGGTCCAAAGTTAAGCCATGCTAGCGCACTTAACACAGAGGTGATCATCACGACAGGCACGAAAAAAGCTGAAATAACATCGGCCAAACGGCCAATCGGCGGTTTTGAATTTTGTGCTCGTTTCACCATATTGATGATCTGTGCAAGCGCCGTGTCTTTACCAACGCGTGTGGCTCTAAATAAAATCATGCCTGATTTGTTCAAAGTACCTGCGACAACCTCATCTTCTTCAGCTTTTTCAGCAGGCATAGGTTCGCCTGTCAGCATGGACTCATCAATAGAGGTGTGTCCTTCCAATACCACGCCATCGACGGGAATTTTTTCACCCGGTTTTACCTTCACAATATCGTTAAATAAAACCTGCTCAATACCTATCTGAACTTCTTTGTTGTCACGAACCACGGTTGCTGTTTTGGCTTGCAAGCCGATAAGACGTTTAATGGCCTCAGAGGTTTTACCTCTGGCTTTGATTTCTAATGCTAAACCTAAATCAATTAAGCCAATGATCATGGCGGTAGCTTCAAAATAAACATGCCGTGCCATCAATGGAACAGCGTCAGGTGCAAACACGACAACCATCGAATACAACCAAGCTGTACTTGTTCCTAAAGCTATTAGAGTGTCCATATTAGCGGAGTGGTTTTTAAAGCTCTTCCATGCTCCTACATAAAAATGCTTGCCTGAAAAATACATAACACCAAAAGTTAAAATGCCTACAACCAACCAAGAAATTCGTTCAAGGTTTGTTTCAACCGTCATTTCTCCAACTACAATGCTGTAGATCATCAAAGGAACGCCGAGTGAAAGGGCAATAAACGTATCGCGCATTAGCTTCTTATAATATGCCCAATCAGCCGCCTCTTTCTCGTCAAGCGCATCTGTTGCTGAGCTATCATCAATTGGCTTCGCGTTATACCCCACTGACTCAACAGCTTTGACCAATTCTTCTGTCTTAGCTGTCCCAGAAACTGTTACAGTCCTATCAGCAAAATTCATTTCTGCACTGACTACACCAAGAGTTGCCTTTAACGCCCCTTCAATTTTGCCAACACAACTGGCGCATCCAGCACCTTCAATGATGAGTTGTTGGCTTTGTGATATTTTTTCCAACGTGTTCTCCTTACTTTTGCACGAAGAGGATTGAGCTTTTGCCTGACAACAACAGCCTGATTCGGTTTTTATATTTGTGTTAGTAGCCACCCTTTTTCCTCCTATGTTTTTTTAATTTGCTCAAAATTTTCGATGAGATGACAAACCATGTTTGCAGTCGGTGCTTTGTCTTCCATTTCTTCCCATTGAGAAAGCGCAGAAGACATTTTTCCTCGAAGTGCCAACATTGCTTGAAACTGTTTTTCTGTTTCTTCAAGCCGCTCTTTGATCAGGCTTCTGACTAATGGGCACGCACTTTTACCATCTTCAGATTCATTAATAATTTCCTTGATATCTGCAACGGAAAAACCAAGGTTTCTGGCACTTAAAATGAATTTAAGTCTCGATACTTCTTTATTCGAGTATGACTTGTAGCCGTTCACTGACTTGGCAGGTTTTAACAGTCCCAATCGCGAGTAATAGCGCACCGTATCAGCAGTCGTTCCAAGGCTTTTTGCCAGCTCTGCAACTTTCATGTTCACTCCTTAGTTCTTCACCTAAGTTTGTAATCTCACCTACAGCTTAGACCTGTGTCTAAGACACAGGTCAAGTGATTATTCGTGATTAATAATGCAAAAGCTAAAAACTAATTTTTGGTAAAAAGAGGAATCTCGGCCAAAATCGACAGTATTAATTACTGTAAATGGCAATAACTTGAGCATTTTCATAATGCCTTTCCAAATATCGTACTAATCGTTCAAAACAATTGGTTATTTAAACCAATGAAAAAATCATTCTATTTTGATGGGAGTGGCGAAAAAAAGACGCACTGTTCCCGTGATTAGCCAATAATTGGTGGACGATAAGGTAAGAGATGGATGCCAGAGGCTGGCGGGGGTATCCGTTGAATAATTAAGTCTAAGTTACTATTGTTGCTACTTTCTTCTTCCACTTGCACAAGATAGGCATTTAAATGAAAGCTTGCACAAAAACCACCTTCGCAGCAAAGACAATCACCAGCTTTACATTTTTCACATTCCTCATCAGCATGATTGTGCTTAGCATCTTGTGAATTTTCAGCGTGATGGTGACTATTGCTATCCTTTGTTTGATGATGTATATCTTTGCTTGGTTGCATAATATGCGTATCGGATGAGCCATTATGGTGTTCTTCACAATTCATTGGTTTGGCAACGGTAAATCCGTGCTGCGTAAGCAACACAGTTATCATCACTATTTTAAACCACTTGAAAAGTCCAAACATTTTAATTCCTTATTTATCACCTACAATATTAGCCACTTTATAAAAATAATTTTATGATCTTGATCAAAGTTTGAACTAAAACCTACGTTCTAACCTAGCCCTTAAAGTCTGCTTCAAAACATTTTATACACACTTTTAATATACGAATTACTCTAGTACTGCTGAGTTTACTAGCACCATAGAACTTTTAAAAACAACAGCAAAGCCACCATTGATAGCCACGCTAATCAGCGCTTGGTCTTCAAAAATTATGCTGCCTAGCTTGTAGTCATGTTTGAAATCGGCCACCTCTAATTGGCTGACAATAAAAAGCTCTTCATAAATTGTTATTAAGATGCCAAAATGCCCATATTGACGTATTGCTTGCCTAAATTGTTGAGTATCATTGAGCCACGACATGATTCTCCTTTCTATACTAGGTTGCTTCCAATAAGTAGCTAATCGTTTTTGTTGTGGCGTAGCACTCTCATAGATAGTTTCGAGATCATTTAACAAGGTTTGCAGTAAAGATTCCGCAAGTAAGCTTGACTTCACCATTAAGGAGGAAATGGATTCATTTTGTCCTACTTCAAATTGTTCTTGGAGTAAGATATCTCCGCCATCAAGCATATATGTGACTTTGTGTATGCTTACACCTGCAAATTCTGGTAGATCCACAATGTAAGTTAATGGCGTAGGGCCTCTACCTTTAGGTAAAAGTGAGGGATGAATATTAAAGGCATATTTTATATCTGTTATGGGCAGTCTATATCCATAGTCAGCAACGACAAAAAGAGTTACTCCAGATTTTATATATTCATCAAGTTCTTCTTTAGTCGGTCTTAAAGAATGTGTCATTATCTTATGTATGCCACAAATTCGTTTAACGATACTTGCGTTTTCCTCTACATCATTAATATAAACAGCTTCAACACTAAAGCCTTGGTTAACCATAAATGTTAAACAGTTTGAAAAGAGATTATTTCCGAAATAGAGGACTTTCATATTCAATTGATCCATTCGATAGCGCTAAAGCCAGCAAAAAGCAAAGGTTGGTGAAGTAAATAAATCAGTAAAGAGTGTTGACTAAGCAATGTCAAATAAGGGTTTATCGCATGTTGATTGGCGGGAGCCAGACGAAAGATTCGGAAATTTGCAGCCCAGATACCGAGCAAGGGCAAAGCCAACCAAGGAAAAAGAGTAACCAAGTCACTAGGATGTTTTGAAATATATTGTTCAATATAGCTAAAAGGCCAATTCCACGGTATTTCTATCGCTATGTATGCGCTAAAAATAAATAAAGATAGCAGCAAAGCAAGTTTAGGTTTCCCCACCAACCAAACTAATAGAAGTGTTGCAACTGCTATGAAGTGTAAAATACCAAAGTAAATCCAATGTTCTGGCAAGGTAAATAGTGAGGATAAAGTCACTAGTAACGCAGCACTAGATATCTTAACCGTTCGCCAAGCTAATTTCTTCGCTGATATACCACCTTGATAGGAATAAACCAGACTGGCACCAACAGAAAACAAGAACAAACTTACAATTATTGCTCTTAGCTCTTTCCAGAAAAAGCCGTTAGGTATGTCTGTTCTAATATAACCAAAATAGTTTAAATCCCAGACAAAATGAAAAGCTACCATCAATATAATTGCGGTAGCTCTCATTAAATCAATGTAGTTATTTCTTCGCATTAAAGCCAAAACTTGATACCAGCAACAAATGCAGTATCACGAGTACTTTGCCCATTTAACTTCGCAAAGTCGGCTGTATTACCAAATTTATTTGTCCACTCAACGCCAACATAGGGAGCAAACTGGCGGGTAAACTCATAACGAACCCTAAAGCCAATCGCGCTGCTTGATAGGCCACTTCCAAGTTCGTTTTGTTTATCGTTTTTGCCATAAAGTGTAATTTCGGCTCGCGGTTGTATAATTAGCTTTTGCGTGAGTAATA
>NZ_JAQREK010000017.1:0-103376 GCF_028599265.1 Pseudoalteromonas sp. Angola-4
AAGGCTTTAATATTATTTTAGCGAATACAGGCAAAGCGAAAAAGTATGCTGACGCGTTAAACATAATTCATAAAACAGACAAATCTGATGCAACGATGCTTGCCCACTACGGCTGTGCAAAGCACGCAGTCGTTGATTATTGGCAACCTGAAGCGTTAGAAGTTAGAGAGCTTAAAGCCCTTATCCGTCGTTTAGATGCGCTTGAGAGTAACCGGCAACGAGAAACTAACCGATTAGAAGCAAGTGAATTCAGCAACGTTTCAGCACGTGTTCGCCAATCGATAAAAGTGACTATCGCATTTTTAGATGACGAAATTAAACAGCTTAAATCTGACATTGATGATCACATAGATAATGAGCCTGGTTTAAAAAGAAACAGGAAACTACTAGAGTCTATACCTGGCATTGGGCCTGTATTATCGAGAGAGCTGACATATTTGTTTGCGGCTAAAAAGTTTAATAAAGCCAAAGAAGCAGCAGCTTATTGTGGATTAATCCCACGGCACAATGAATCGGGTAAATTAAAAGGGCGAACAACAATCAGTAAACTTGGGCCAGCCAGAATTCGCTGTAAACTCTACATGGCAGCCATTGTCGCTGGGCAATGGAATAAAAGAATAAAACGACACAAGTTAACATTAATAAATAACGGTAAAACACCGATGCAAGCTGTATGTGCGAATATGAGAAAGCTCATCCATATATGTTTTGGTGTAATAAAAAACCAAGAAGCGTTTAAGCTCCAAGTAAGTTAAGTACGACCTTGAAGCTTAAAATGAGAGATGGTATCTACCAATAAAAAAGCACCGCGTTTATTGTAAACGCGGTGCTTAATATTTATTTTTGCTAACAGCTTAAAGCTTAAAGCTTACAGCTTACAGCTCTAACGTAAACGTTATACCCGCTACTCTTGGCTCACCTAATTGCACGTAGGTGTGTGTAGCGTAACCATCAAGTGGGTCGTTACCAAACTCAAAGCCGCGGGTTGGTACTTCTTCGTCAAATACGTTACGTGCCCATGCGCGCACTGCCCACATGTCGGCTTCGTAGCCTAGGCTTAGGTTTACTAAATTACTGCTAGGTGCTTTTGAATTATGGCTATCTGAGAAGTAGTAATCGTCCTTACCTTCAACACCAATCATACCGTACAGCTCATTAGTAAAGTTGTAACGTGCGCTAAATGCGTATTGGTATTTAGGTGATTGCGCTTGCTCACGACCGTCTTGATTTAAGCCTGATTGCGTTACAAAGTCGTCAATTTCTGTGTTTAAGTAACCCACACTACCTGTTAAGAATAAATCTTCGGTAAGTTGGTAACTACCTTCAACTTCTAGCCCGTAGTTGCTACCAGAGCTTGCGTTATCAACGTAGCCTGTAAATTGCTGACCTTCTACTTGCCATGCTTTTAACTGAATGTTGTCGCGGTGCATATAAAATGCTGCTAAACGCAGGGTAAATTTATCATCAAGCGATGAACCCTTAACGCCAAACTCGCCGCTCCAAAGGTATTCTGGGTCAAAGCTTGTATGCTGCTGGAAAAAATCAGCATCTAGGTTTAAGCCTTCATCTTTAGCTTTGGCTAATGCTTCTGAATTAATACCGCCAGCTTTATAACCACGGGTAATGCTGGTGTAGATCATAGTGCGATCAATCACTTGGTATTCAAGTGCTATTTTACCGCCTACCATTACGTCGTCAGTCTCTTCAATAAAGCCGTTGCTGTCGGTGTAATCACCTTGGTATTGCTCTACACGTAAACCGGTAATGAGCGTGGTTTTAGGGCCGATAGGTGTGGCTACTTGGCCGTAAACAGCTACGTTACTGGTTTCGTAGGTTGATGCAAATGGACTTGCAAGCCAAGTGTATTCGCGCTCTAAATCTACGTCGCGGTTTTGATAGTAAACACCGGCAACCCAATTACCTGTTTTAGAATTAAATTGTAAATTAGCCGATTGATCATCGCGATCACGCGTGTACACATCGGTTGAGCTATAACCCCAAGGATGTAAGCCAGCTGCACATAATTGTGGCTCGCTTGCATCGTTACATACCCAGTCTTCATCAAAGCTGTAAAGTAGCTCTGTATCAATGGCTGAAAGGTTTAAGCTTACATCAAAGGCATCAAAACCTGTGTAGGTATTATTAATACCAATGGCGTAGCTTTGTTGATTATCTTGGCCTGGCTCGTCGGCTACACTATTACGGCTGTTATCAAGCGTGAACGCATCGTAGCCGTTGTTTATATCAATGTAGTGCAGGTTTAACTCTGTGTTTAAATGCTCAGTAAGTTGGCTGTTTAATTTAAAGCGGGCTACTTGCTCATCCTGTTGTTGAGTTTCGTCGTTTAAATATAGGTTATCTACGTAGCCGTCTGATTTTCTACGAAAGTAGCTGACGCGGGCACTTGTGTCGTCGGTTAATCCTGTACTTGCTGCAAGGCCTGCTTCGCGCGAGTTATAAGTACCCATACCCACTTGTAATTTTAAGCTCGGATCGGCAGTTGCCTGAGCTGATTCCATTTGGATCATACCGGCCATGCCGTCTGCACCAAAGCGAGTGCCTTGCGGGCCGCGGTAAATTTCTACCTGGTCTATATCAAATAATAATGAGCTGCCACCTAAACCCGAGTAGTTAATTCCGTCAATAACTAAGCCAACCGATGGGTTAATTGGATCTACAAATTGTGAACGAAGTCCCACTCCACGAATTTGAATATAACGACCACGAGAGGCACCAGATGTAAAGTTTACGTTGGCTGTACTACCTAGCATTTCGTCTAAGTAACTTGCACCACGTTGATTAATTTCATCTTTGCTAAATAGGCTAGCGCTAGCGCTTAATGTTTGAATGCTTTCACGTTGAAAGTCGCCTGTAACAACAATTCGTTCTAGGTCGCTGTCATCAGCGTTTGCTATAAGTGGTGTACTAATTAGCGGTAATAACGCCGCAGTAATTAAAGACAAACGTAAGTTCATTAGGTTACTTAACTCCATTTTGGGGACTCGTATGGTAGCAATTATTTTAATACTTGTGTTATAACGCAGCGATTATACGTTAAATAATCAGGATTACTAATATGACCTTTAAAGTTGATTTTAAAGTGCGCCATTACGAATGTGACCTACAAGGAATTGTAAATAACAGTGTGTACTTTAATTATTTAGAGCATGCTCGCCATGAGTTTTTATTTGCAAATGGGGTTGATTTTGCACTACTAGCAAAGCAAAAAGTTAATTTAGTGGTGATACGCAGTGAGGTTGATTATAAACATTCGCTTGTACCAGATGATGAATTTTATATAGCAGTTGAACCTGAGCGTATAAGCCGTATAAAGTTTGCGTTTAAGCAAACCTTAGTGCGTAAACACGACAACAAAGTAATGCTACAAGCCAAGGTTATAGGCACCTCGGTTAATGAAAAAGGGCGCCCTTTTTTACCTCCCGAAATAGATAATTTATTTAAAAATTACACCCAAGATTAGCCAGTATAATTTTTAGGGGTTGTGACCTTTGGGGTTAAATTTAACCAAGTTTGTTTTATAGCAGCGCCTAGGCAGTGGGGTTGTTTATCGTAAATAGCGGGTAGCGTAGGTGCTGTTATCGAGCCCACTAAGTTACAAATCAAGCAAAGCGATTAAAGCGCCCATAATGTGAACACGTTTTAATCTGCAAAGTTCAACACTCTCTAAACTATCATAGAACAAAAATTTACATTTAAAACATGCATTTTTAACGGATAAACCGCATAAAAATTGTTACTATTACGATAATTAAATATTTAGTTAGAAATAGCATGAAATTAGCAGCACTACCGATGCTTTTAATCGGTTTATGTATTGGTTGTACAGCCACAGGGACGGTGACCACTGAGCAGCTAAAGTACACACAATGGCAACTATCAAAGGTTGATGGTTTAGCTGTGCCGACCTCTTACAGTGCATCAATGAGCTTTATTGAAGCGTTGCAAGTAAACGGGTTTGCAGGATGTAATAAGTTTTTTGGTGAAGGCGAGCTTAAAGACAGCAGTATTAGCGTTAATAAACTTGGCATGACGCGTAAGTCGTGCGGAGCAGACGTTGATGAGCTAGAGCAGCAGTTTTTACAAGCGCTAAGAGAAGGTGCAATGCTTACCATGCAAGGCTCAGAGTTAGTTATGCAGGGCGATCAAACTTTTTTATTTATTGCAAAGTAGTGGCATGAGTATTTAAAACTGCCCCTTGCAGGCAATTTTTAACTGGCGTACACTCAACGCTGATTTGATAAAAATAGCAAATCAACGAACATAATTTTACTTGTCGGAGTGCCTTAAATAATTAAGGCTGAGATCGCGAAAGCGGGATCCGTGAACCTGATCAGGTTAAAACCTGCGTAGGGAACAAGCTGCCTAAAATGGGACGCTTGTGCGTCTTTTTTTATGCGCACAACAAAATAACTAGCCATTTTAGGCCGCAAAGCAGCGTAACCACTGCTTTACGATCTTTCTCTATTCCTTATGGAATATCTGACAAGACAACCCTTTAGCAATGAGGTAAGTCATGTCAAACACTACAAATAAGTCTACACGACGAGAAACGCGCGCTGCTGCGTCAGATTACATTTATAATTTAACGGGTCAGCCATTTCCAAGCTCACAAAAAGTGTATGTTGAGGGCAGCCAAAGCGGTGTACGCGTGGGTATGCGCGAAATTACATTAAGCGATACGTTTATTGGTGGCGATGAGCAAAACCCTGTGTATGAGCCAAACGATCCACTGCGTGTTTACGATACATCAGGCCCGTATACCGACCCTAACTTTGAGCTAGACGTACGTAAAGGGTTACCTAAATTTCGTGAGCAGTGGATAAAAGAGCGCAACGACACCGAAGTGCTCGACTCAGTCACTTCGCAATTTGCTCAACAACGTATGGCCGATGACGGCCTTGATCATATTCGCTTTGATCATTTACCTAAAATTCGCCGTGGTAAAGCAGGCAAAAACGTGACGCAAATGCATTATGCTCGCCAAGGCATTATTACCCCTGAAATGGAATACGTAGCCATACGCGAAAACATGGGCCGTGCACAAATTAGAGAAGAGCTGCTAGCAGTACAGCATAAAGGCGAATCGTTTGGGGCGAGTATTCCCGATTTTATTACCCCTGAATTTGTACGCGACGAAATAGCCCGCGGTCGCGCTATTTTACCAAATAATATTAACCACCCCGAAACCGAGCCCATGATAGTTGGCCGTAACTTTTTAGTTAAAGTTAACGCGAATATTGGTAATTCATCGGTAAGCTCATCAATCGAAGAAGAAGTAGAAAAAATGGTGTGGTCTACCCGCTGGGGTGCCGATACCGTAATGGATTTATCAACCGGGCGTTACATTCACGAAACCCGTGAATGGGTAGTACGTAACTCGCCTGTGCCCATTGGCACTGTACCAATTTATCAAGCGCTTGAAAAAGTAAACGGAGTGGCCGAGGATTTAACCTGGAAGATATTTCGCGATACGTTAATTGAACAAGCCGAGCAGGGCGTTGATTACTTTACTATTCATGCCGGCGTATTACTGCGTTACGTGCCAATGACGGCAAAGCGTGTAACCGGTATTGTATCGCGGGGTGGCTCAATTATGGCTAAGTGGTGTTTAGCGCACCATAAAGAAAACTTTTTATATACGCACTTTGAAGATATTTGCGAAATTTTAAAACAATACGATGTGTGTTTTTCGCTCGGAGATGGCCTTCGTCCAGGCTCGATTGCTGATGCCAACGACGAAGCACAATTTAGTGAGCTACGTACGTTAGGGGAGCTTACAAAAATTGCGTGGAAACACGATGTACAAGTATTTATTGAAGGCCCAGGCCATGTGCCAATGCATATGATTAAAGCCAATATGGATGAACAATTAGAGCATTGTGGCGAAGCGCCTTTTTACACATTAGGCCCATTAACGACCGATATAGCACCAGGGTACGACCATATAACATCGGGTATAGGCGCTGCACAAATAGCGTGGTACGGCTGTGCCATGCTGTGTTATGTAACACCAAAAGAGCATTTAGGTTTGCCCAATAAAGAAGATGTAAAAGAGGGCCTAATTACCTACAAAATTGCAGCGCATGCGGCCGACTTAGCCAAAGGCCACCCCGGCGCTCAAGAGCGCGATAATGCGTTATCTAAAGCGCGCTTTGAATTTAGATGGCACGACCAATTTAACATTGGTTTAGACCCAGAACGTGCCCGTGAATATCACGACGAAACCCTACCGCAAGAGTCTGGCAAAGTAGCGCACTTTTGCTCTATGTGTGGCCCTAAATTTTGCTCAATGAAAATTACCCAAGAAGTACGCGATTACGCCAAAGATCTCGAATCACGCGGGATCGATCCTAACAATGTTGGTGATGCAATTGAGATCAAAATGGTTGATGTAGAAGCGCAAATGAAAGCGAAATCGGAAGAGTTTAAACAAACGGGCTCAGAAATTTACCACAAAGCAATATAAGCCAATAACAGGTTAGCGGCTTATGGCTGCTAGCCTGTTATTAAAAGGAGGTTTTATGTTTTACAACATTGCTGTTGTGGGGTTTGGTTTAGCTGGGCGCTTAGCTGCCCTTGAGCTTAGTAAGTCGCATCATGTAACCGTGTTTGAAGCCAGTGACGAACACACACAAAATAGTGCCGGTAAAGTGGCTGCGGCAATGCTTGCTCCGCTTGCTGAGTCGGTATTGTGTGAAACAGATTTAGCCATCATGGGGCTAAATTCACTCAAGCGCTGGCCAGAGATAGTAAGCGAGCTTGAAGGCGAGGTTTTTTATCAGCAAAAAGGCACGCTGGTCGTGGCGCACCAGCAAGATAAAGGTGACTTACAAAGCTTTAGCCAGCGTATTAAGCCTATAGCAGGGCACAGCGCGCAGGCGTTAAATGCTCAGCAAATAACACAGTTAGAACCCGAATTAGCTAATCGTTTTAACCAAGGTGTGTTTTTACCCTGCGAAGGGCAAATAGATAACCAGGCCTTTTATAAAGCAAGCTTTACCATGCTTAATAAACGTAAGGTTAAGTTTGTTTTTAATCAACGCGTTAGCATTCAAAACGGCGAGGTGAATAACCGCGCGTTTGATTACATTATTGATTGTCGTGGCTTAGGGGCTAAAGGCGATAAACCCCTTAGAGGCGTACGCGGTGAAGTGGCTAGGTTACATGCACCTGAGGTGAATTTAACGCGGCCAGTGCGTTTAATGCACCCGCGCTACCCAATTTATATAGCGCCAAAACCTAATAATGAGTATGTAATTGGTGCAACTGAAATAGAGTCTGATGATAGCGGCCCTGCAACGGTGCGCTCTACGCTTGAGCTACTTTCGGCGGCCTACACTGTGCACAGCGGGTTTGCCGAAGCGCGGCTGTTAAATATTCAAAGCGGGTTACGCCCCGCATTTAGCGATAACCGCCCTGCGGTTTTAAAAACAGGTAACGTAATTAGCATTAATGGCTTATATCGTCATGGCTATATGTTAGGACCCGCCTTAGTGGCTGATGCGTTATCTCAAATAGGGTGAGTAATAAATGACTATAACAATTAATGGTGAGCTGCTAACTATTAAAAGTGCAATGCTTGTTGATGTATTACAAAATTTTGGTGCAAAGCCTCCATTCGCGGTGGCACTAAATGGCGAATTTATTCCACAAAGTTTGCACGCCAGCACCGCAATTAACGAAGGGGATAGCATTGAATTGCTATCGCCTATTCAAGGTGGGTAGCATTATGCAAGGTAACGATTGCTTAATTATTTATGGCGAGCAACTAAATAGCCGTTTATTAATAGGCTCGGCGCTTTACCCCTCTCCAGCAGTGATGGAAGAGTCTATAAAAGCCTCTGGCGCGCAAATAGTAACGGTGTCATTAAGGCGCCAGCAAAGCGCTGCCGCAGGGGATGACTTTTGGCAGCTTATAAAAAACACCGGCCTTAAAATACTGCCTAATACCGCAGGGTGTCACAGTGTAAAAGAAGCCGTAACACTTGCTAAAATGTGCCGTGAAGTATTTGCAACCGATTGGATTAAGCTTGAACTAATAGGTGATGACTACAACTTACAACCCGACCCATTCGCATTGTTAGAAGCCACAAAAATATTAATTGATGATGGCTTTAAAGTATTACCCTACTGCACAGATGATTTAGTTCTTTGCCAGCGTTTAAACGCGCTAGGGTGTGAGGTGCTTATGCCTTGGGGCGCGCCTATTGGCACCGGTAAGGGGCTTTTAAATAGTTATAATTTAAAAACAATTCGTGAGCGCTTACCAAACACAACATTAATTGTAGATGCAGGGCTTGGTTTGCCTTCGCATGCCTGCCAAGCGCTTGAATTAGGGTATGATGCGGTATTATTAAATTCAGCGATAGCAGGGGCTGGTTGCCCAATTACGATGAGCCGTGCATTTAAAGCCGCGGTAGAGGCAGGGCGCTTTGCGTATAATGCCAAAGCAATGCCTGAAAAAGACTTAGCAGCCCCCTCAACCCCTACAATGGGTATGCCGTTTTGGCATCAGCAGTAAGGAAATAAAGAGTATGAATAATTTAGTGTGGACAATTGCAGGCTCAGACTCAGGTGGTGGCGCAGGCATTCAAGCCGATATAAAAGCAATGCAAAGCTTTGGCGTGCATGGCTGTACTGCAATTACCGCGCTTACGGCGCAAAATAGCTTAGGTGTAGAGGCCATTAACGCGGTATCTATCGATATTATTGAATCGCAATTACTCGCACTCGAAAGCGACATGAAAGCCAAAGTAATTAAAATTGGCATGCTGGCTAATGTGCAGCAAATTCAATTGATAAGCGAGCATATAGCGCATTATAAAGCTAAATGGCCTGTACCGCCTGTAATTGTTTACGACCCCGTTGCAATTGCTTCAAGTGGTGATGTATTAACAGAGGAAGATACCGTAAGTGCCATTAAAGAATGCTTAATGCCGCTGGTGGATGTAATAACACCTAATACGCACGAAACTCAATTATTAACAGGGGTGTATTTAATTGGCCCAAGCGCCGTGAAAGACGCTGCTAAAAAGCTATTAAGCTGGGGCGCAAAAGCGGTTGTTATTAAAGGCGGGCACTGGGATTACCCAACAGGTTATTGTATAGATTACTGCACACAAAACGGCGAAGAGTATTGGCTTGGGAATAAAAAAATTCAAAGCCCTCATAGTCATGGTACAGGTTGTAGCATGGCCTCGGTTATTGCCGCGTGTTTAGCAAAAGACTACCCCTTAAAAGATGCTTTTATTTTAGCTAAAGCTTATATAAATCAGGGCTTAAAGCAGTCGGTTAGATACGGAGAAGGAATAGGCCCTGTTGCACATACTGCTTTTCCTACACAGTTAGATGACTACCCGCAAGTAATAGAGCCTGGCAGCTGGCTTGGTGATGAGCTTGATTTTGATGTGCCGCTTGAATTTAATATGGCGGCTGATTTTGCACCTTGTGAGAGCAAAAAGCTGGGCTTGTATGCTGTGGTCGATAGCCTAGATTGGCTAGATAAATGTTTGCAGCAAGGTATTACTACTGCGCAGCTTCGCGTTAAAAATAAAACCGACCTTGAGCTTGAAGAGTTAATTAAGCAGGCCGTAGAGCTGGGTAAAAAGTACCACGCTCACGTATTTATAAACGACTACTGGCAGTTGGCAATAAAGCACGGTGCCTACGGCGTACACTTAGGCCAAGAAGATTTAGAAACCGCTAATTTAGCAGCGATTAAAGCTGCGGGGCTAAGGCTTGGGCTTTCTACCCATGGTTTTTACGAAATGTTACGTGCGCACAACTACCGACCAAGTTATATGGCATTTGGTGCTATTTACCCAACCACGACCAAAGATATGAGTGGCCAAATACAAGGTCTCGATAAACTTAAAAAGTGTGTGCCATTAATGCAAAGCTACCCAACTGTTGCCATTGGCGGCATAGATTTAACCCGCGCAAGCGAGGTTGCAAGTACAGGAGTAGGCAGTGTTGCGGTTGTACGAGCGATTAGTGAAGCGGATGATTATATTGCTGCAATTAGTGCGCTACAAAGTGCTATAAACCAGCCTAATGAATAAGCTTAGCGATAAAGAAACCCTGCGTTATAGTCGCCACTTGTTATTAAAAGAAGTGGGGTTAGAAGGGCAGTTAGCACTTAAAGCAGCCACCGTTGCAGTAGTGGGAGCGGGCGGGTTAGGTAGCCCTGCACTTTTGTATTTAGCTGCGGCGGGTATTGGTACACTTATTTTAATAGATGATGATGCGGTTGAGCTTTCTAACTTGCAGCGCCAAGTGCTTTATAAAGTTAATCACTTAGGGCAAAACAAGGTCGCGGCTGCTGGCAAAGTATTAACAAGCCTTAATAATCAAATAGAAATAGTGACTCATTGTAAAAAGCTTGATGATAACAACGCAGGTGAGCTTTTAAAAAATGCCAACATAGTACTTGATTGCTCTGATAATTTTGCCACACGTTACAGTGTTAACCGTTATTGCTTTACTCATAAGTTGCCTTTAATTGCAGGTGCCGCGATTGCAAGTAGTGGGCAACTTATGGGCTTTGACTTTAGGCAAAACAATAGCCCATGTTATGGCTGTGTTTTTGCAAAAAGTGACGCCGCTCCTGCTGTAAATTGTAGTAATGCGGGTGTAATAAGCCCACTGTTAGGAATTATAGGCTCTATGCAGGCACAGCTTACGCTTAATATGCTGCTAGGGCATGTTGCAGGTAGTGTGTTTATCAGCTTTGATGCGCTGAGCTTAAAGCAACAGCAATTTAAAATGATTAAAGATATAAACTGCAAAGAGTGCGGTGAATAAAGTATGAGGTAATTCGCGTGGCTAAACTCGGGGTTAAGCCATGAGAAGCTGCGCTTCTAACGTAAGCAAGCTCTTCGTCTACAGCTAAAATTAGCATCGTAGTTTAATTAATCTATAGGCGCCTTGCTTGCTGGCGCGTTGATATAAAATCTATTTACGCTTTTTCTTTTTTGCGTGAGCAAGCTTCACGCCTACCAATAAAAAAAAGCACCGCGTTTATGGTAAACGCGGTGCTTAATATTTATTTTTTCTTACAGCTTACAGCTTACAGCTTACAGCTTACAGCTTACAGCTTACAGCTTACAGCTTACAGCTCTTCACTTTCTTTAATTGTTGCAAATGCGGTGTTTAAACGTGTTACTGTTTCAGGCAGTTGGTCGTCTAAAATGTCTGCTTTATCTGCACCCCATGCTAGTACCACTGTTGAGCCTAGTTTAAAGCGGCCCATTTCTTCACCTTTTTTAAGGGTAATGGCGTTTTCGCCTTTAGTAGGGTAGTTCCAGCTAAACACATCGCTACCGGCGGGTGGTGTTACGGTGCCAGCCCAAATGGTCTCTATGCTGGCAACAATGGTTGCGCCTACTAGTACCATAGCAAGTGGGCCAATTTCGGTTTCAAAAATAGCCACTACACGTTCGTTACGAGCAAATAAATTAGGGACATTTCGCGCTGTAAGCGGGTTTACCGAAAATAAGTCGCCCGGTACGTAAATCATTTTACTTAGTGTGCCGTCTATAGGCATATGAATACGGTGGTAGTCTTTTGGCGCTAAATAAATAGTAGCAAATTTTCCGCCTAAAAATGGTGTTGTATCATCTTCAGAGCCACCTAATAGTGCTTGTAGACTGTAGTCATGACCTTTTGCTTGTATCAGCTGCCCATCAACAATGTCGCCCAGTTGGCTAATTGCACCATCAACAGGGTGAGTAATTACGTTCTCGCCTTGCGCCATTGGACGCACACCATCTTTTAATGGGCGAGTAAAAAATTCATTAAACGTTTTGTAGTGCGCAGGGTCTTCATACAAAGCCTCGTTCATGTCTACTTTATATTGTTTAATAAATAGTTTAATAAGCGTTGTAGTTAAAGCACCGGCTTTTGCTGCTGCTAATTTACCTACTACGCGTGAAATAAAGTGCTTTGGCATTGCATACTGCATTGCAATTTTAAATTTGTCTAAACTCACAGATTGTTTCCTAAATTAAACGCGAGGTGCGCGTGCACCAGCACGGCCATCGGCCATTGTTTCTAAAATACGGTGGTAGCTGTCGAATCGCAATTGCGAAATATCGCCATCGGCTACCGCTTGTTGAATTATACAGCCTGGGTCGTTTAAATGCTTACAGTCTCTAAAACGACATCCACCTATAAACTCTCTAAATTCTTTAAAGCACCAGGTTACCCGTTCAACATCTAAGTGCCATAAACCAAACTCACGTATTCCCGGTGAGTCAATTAGGTTACCACCACTTGGTAGGTGATGTAAGCGCGATACAGTGGTGGTATGTTGCCCTAAGCCACTGTTTTCTGATACTTCTTTAGTTAATATTTCGGCATCAGGAAGCACAGTGTTAACTAAGGTTGATTTACCTACGCCACTTTGACCAACAAAAATATTATTTTTATCAACCAGTACGTTTTTTAAATCATCTATGCCTTCGCCGGTTACACTACTTACAAGCAGTACCTGATAACCAAGGCCTCGATAAATATCGAGTACTTTTTGAATTTCATTTAGGCCTTCGTCGTCGATTAAATCGATTTTATTAAGTACTAAAATAGGTTCTATACCCATGTCTTCACAGGCAATTAAGTAACGGTCGATAATACTGGGCGTAAACTCTGGTAGTACCGCTGAGACCATTAAAATTTGGTCAATATTTGCAGCGATTACTTTTACGCCATCGTAAAAGTCGGGACGCGTAAGCTGTGAGCGGCGTTCTTGTGTTGCTTCAATAACGCCCGCTAAGTCGCCTTCACTTACTTTTGCGCGGCGAAATAGTACTTCATCACCACACACTAAGTTAGTAACGGTACGGCGAATATTACAGCGTAATACGTCACCTTCTTGTGTTTCTACATCGGCGTGTTGGCCAAAACGGCTGATCACGACAGCGTTTTCGGTTGCGCCCAGATTATCTGTTTGCCACTCTTGTGCGCCACCTTTTGCCAATTTTGTATCGGCATTATTTAAGCGCTTTTGATGATTAGCCTTGATCCTGCGAGATTGGCCTTTACTTAATTTTTTCTGTTTTGCCACTTTTGGCCTATAACCTTGGTTTAAATGTCGGCTTTGCGTATAAAAAAGCTTTAGCTCGACGGTTGATGCTAATATGATATATCGAAATGCGTTGGATCTAAAGAAAAGCACTGTTTAAGGTTACTATGACTATTAATGAATCTAATTTAATTTGGCTTGATCTGGAAATGACTGGACTTGAGCCGGCCACAGATAAAATACTCGAAATTGCAACAGTAGTAACTGATGCCGATTTAAATATACTCGCGGAAGGGCCTACTATAGCTATTCACCAAAGTGATGAGTTGTTAGATGGCATGGACGAATGGTGTACTACACAGCATGGGAAATCAGGTTTGACTGCCCGTTGTAAAGCCAGTACATACGATGAGGCTTATGCGGTTGAACAAACGCTTAATTTTTTAAAGCAGTGGGTTCCTGCGGGTAAATCACCGATGTGTGGTAACTCAATAGGTCAAGACAGACGCTTTATGAATAAGTATATGCGCGAGCTTGAAGACTTTTTTCATTATCGAAATTTAGATGTAAGCACAATTAAAGAGCTTGCCCGACGTTGGAAGCCTGAGGTACTAGAACAGGTAAATAAAAAAGGCTCTCATTTAGCTCTCGATGACATTAAAGATTCTATTATGGAATTAAAGGTGTATAGAGAAAAATTCTTTAATTTGTAAAAAACACTTGCAAACACATTAGATTATTGTAGAATCCTGCCCCGCTCAAGACGATAACCCTCGCGGGGTTGGTGTGTTTGAGTGGTTTAAATACTATCAGTAAGTTCGGCACTAGCTCAGTTGCCAGAATGTAGGACGCGACCTGTCGCGCACCAACGGACAAATTACTGACAATCTTTAAAGCGGCACTAGTTCAGTTGCCAGAATGTAGGACGCGACCTGTCGCGCACCAACGGACAAATTACTGACTAACTTTAAAGCGGCACTAGCTCAGTTGGTAGAGCGCGACCTTGCCAAGGTCGAGGTCACGAGTTCGAGCCTCGTGTGCCGCTCCAATTTCTCACCAAAAGAAATTGTAAAAATATATAGTTTATAAAGCGGCACTAGCTCAGTTGCCAGAACGTAGGACGCGACCCGTCGCGCACCAACGGACAAATTACTGACTTACTATGAAGCGGCACTAGCTCAGTTGGTAGAGCGCGACCTTGCCAAGGTCGAGGTCACGAGTTCGAGCCTCGTGTGCCGCTCCAATTTCTAACCAAAAGAAATTGAAGTATCGAATAAAATGTAATGTGGCACTAGTTCAGTTGCCAGAATGTAGGACGCGACCTGTCGCGCACCAACGGACAAATTACTGACAATCTATAAAGCGGCACTAGCTCAGTTGCCAGAATGTAGGACGCGAGCTGTCGCGCACCAACGGACAAATTACTGACAATCTATAAAGCGGCACTAGCTCAGTTGGTAGAGCGCGACCTTGCCAAGGTCGAGGTCACGAGTTCGAGCCTCGTGTGCCGCTCCAATCTCTCTAAATATCTCACTAAAATAAACACTTCTTTAAAACAATATTTTGATCTGATTAATACCTACGAAAATTATTTATAAATATTAAACGCACGAGTGGCCGCATGCCGCCGCGCGATATAAAGGGTTTTAAATAATGCGAAGTGACGAGGGTAAAAGAAAGGGAGGGGAGGTCAATACAAGGTTAAAAGGTTTCGCCTTGCAAGGTCGCTATAATACGTCTTGCACCGCCAGCGTCGCGATGCTCGCCTAAGTAAATACCTTGCCATGTACCTAGCGCTAAGCGCCCATTGCTTATAGGAATACTTAATTCACACCCTAACGTACTGGTTTTTATATGAGCTGGCATATCATCATCACCTTCGTAATCGTGACGATAGTAAGGCTGGCGCTCGGGAACAAAATGGTTAAAGTGGCTTTCCATATCCATGCGCACTGTTGGATCGGCGTTTTCGTTTATGGTTAAACTTGCCGATGTGTGCTGAATAAACAAATGTAATAGGCCAACTTTATAATTAGCCAGCTCGCTCAGCTGCGCGAGTATTTCATCATCAATTAAATGAAATCCTCGAGCACGCGGTTTTAAGGTTATTTGAGTTTGTTGCCAGCTCATAACTTATCAAAGCTAACTTCTATATTTGCATCGCCTGCATCACAGCTAAATGGCATAATTATTTTTTTGCCCTTACTTTTATGTGTGATGGTGTGGCCTTTACCTGCAACTACAATTGGCGTAGCCATATCAAAGTCATAGCCTTTTTCGCCGAGTAAGTTTTTAGCTCCACCGGTAACCATATTAGTAATTTCCCCAACCATATCAGTTACTTCATCGTCTATGTTGTCAGGGCGCTCACCAAGCATGCGTTCCATGATGGTCAGAGCTAAGTTTTCATCAAAGGTAATTGAAAATGAGCCACGAGTTTGCGCGCCCACCATGCCAATTAAACCAGATACATCGCCACAGGCGACTTCGTCTGTTTTTATACGCGGTTTACCTGGTTTTAACTCGGTTTGTGCCATTGTAGATAACACATTGATCAAAGAAGATAAAAATGGATTAATGAACTCAACATTCATGTTAGGTACTCTTAAAATTGGTGCTAAAGTGGCTATCTAAATATGAGTATAGCTTTAAAACAAACTTTGGGTTTAGCTTCTACAAGACTCACACTTACCGTGTGCTTCAATAGTTTGCCCTGATACAACAAAGCCGCTTTCTGCTGCTAAGTTGTTTAGCTCGTGAGAAATAACCGTAGAGTGCAGCTCTTTTACAAAGCCACAACTGTCACAAATTAATAGCTGCACAGGATGAATATGATCAAAGTGATGGCAAAGCATAAATGCATTGGTGCTTTCTATTTTGTGAATAAAGCCCAGCTCTGATAAAAAGTCTAGCGCACGGTAAATTGTTGCAGGTTTTGCGCCTGTTTCTGTTACTTTTAATTGTTCAAGTAAATCGTACGCCCCAACGCCGCCTTGGGCGCTAGCTAATAGGCGAAATACTTTTTCGCGGATAGGCGTAAAACGCGCACCACGGTTGTCACAAACTTGTTTTGCTTTACTTACGAGTGATTCTATATTCATCATTCTCTTATCCTTACGCTACCGTGATATACTAACATACTGTGTTGTACTTGCAGCGTTTTTATTAAACACTTTTTATCTAGGAACCCCATTAATGCATGAACTGGTAGCTATATTTATTTTCTTTTTTGCGGTGATAGACCCTATAGGTACAGTGCCTGTATTTATTGCTGTGACACGTGGGGAAGATGAAAAGTTTAAACGAAAAGTTGTTTTTAAAGCCGTGGGTGTATCCGCTGTGGTTTTACTCTTTTTTGTTATTGCCGGTGAGCAGCTATTAAATGCAATTGAAATACCGCTGTCGGCGTTTCAAATAGCGGGGGGCATAGTCCTGCTTATTTTTGCGCTTTCAATGATTTTTGGTGAAAGTAAGCCCGAGTCTGAGATTAAAAGTGTGCGCGACAGCACAGAAACCGCTATTTTTCCGCTAGCCATTCCCTCTATAGCAAGCCCAGGCGCCATGCTTGGCGCAGTACTGATGACCCGCAACGAAGAATACACGTGGGTTGAGCAAGTTACTACATCGTCGATGATGTTGGTTGTGTTAGTTGTTGTGCTTGTGCTGTTGTTACTCGCAAATCATGTGCATAAATTAATAGGCGACAGTGGCGCAAGTATTATAAGTAGAATCATGGGGTTAATTTTAAGCTCTGTGGCAGTTACAAATATACTCAACGGTATCGCGCATTATTTTGGTTTACAAATATACAGCTAACATTGATGCTAATTAGGCTTTTGTGTAAAATACAGCGCCTTTTTATGGGCGCATTTACTTATAATCCCCGAGGCTTTTACATTGCAAAAACGCATATTAGATAATCCAACGTTAAACAGACGTTTTTCTGTTGCACCCATGCTTGATTGGACTGATCGTCATTGTCGCACTTTTCATCGTAAGATGACTAAGCACGCTGTTTTATACACTGAGATGATCACCACGGGTGCGATTTTATTTGGTCGCGGCGATTACCTACACTTTAATCAGCACGAGGGGCCGGTTGCTTTGCAGCTGGGGGGTTCTGATCCCGAGGCGCTAGCAAAGTGTGCAAAGCTTGCCGGTGAGCGCGGTTACGATGAGATTAACTTAAATGTAGGCTGCCCTTCAGATAGAGTACAAAACGGGCGCTTTGGTGCATGCCTAATGGCCGAGCCTGAGCTGGTTGCACAGTGTGTTGCGGCAATGAAAAGTGAAGTTAGTATACCTGTTACGGTAAAAACACGCATCGGTATTGATGAGCAAGACTCGTATGAATTTTTATGCGCATTAATTGAAGCCAGCCATAAAGTTGGCTGTGATGACTTTATTATTCATGCCCGTAAAGCGTGGTTAAATGGTTTAAGCCCTAAAGAAAATCGTGAAGTACCGCCTCTTGATTACCCACGCGTTTACCAACTAAAAAAAGACTACCCACAGCTCGATTTAAGCATTAATGGCGGCGTTAAAACAATTGAAGAAAGCCTAGCGCATTTAGCGCATATAGACGGCGTTATGATTGGTCGCGAAGCATATAGTAATCCATTTATACTTAATGAGGTGGATGAAAAGATTTACGGTGAGGTGGCTAATACTCAGACTCGTCACGATGTGGTGCGCGCTATGTATGATTACATAGAAGAGGAAATGCGTTTAGGTGCTAACTTTTGGCATATAGCACGCCATATGCTGGGGATTTTTCAGGGGCAGCCAGGGGCGCGCGGATTTAGACGTCACCTTTCAGAAAACGGTCACGGTAAACAGGCTGATTTGTCGGTAATGGATAAAGCATTAAGTTTTGTGCCTGAGTAATACTAAAGCGCTGAGCAGTTATAAAAAAACCACTTTTTAAAGTGGTTTTTTTATAACTAAAATTTAGTCAAAAGATAAATAAATTAGTGATTTTCGCTTATTAACATTCAGTTTTTAGTCAGTTTAAAATAACTTATTAGCTGTCTAACTAATTGAATTTAAATGCTTATAAATAACTTTTTGTTACTTGGCATAACTCTTGGAATCCTGTTGTTGTTATCAATTAAAAACAACAGGACAAAACAATGAGTATATTTAATCGCGTAAATGATGTTATCCAATCCAATATTGCTGCCATGCTGGATAAAGCAGAAGACCCAGAAAAACTCCTCAACCTTATGCTAAGTGAAATGCAAGAAGCGCTTAACGAATGTAGAAGCACGGCCGCAGCCTTGCTGTGCGAAGAAAAAACGCTTAAACGCCAAATTGCACAAAAACAAAAAGACTTAACTTTGTGGCAAACAAAAGCTGAGCTGGCAGTTGCTAAAAACCGTGACGATTTAGCCAAGTCTGCGTTAGTAGAAAAACAGCGAGTAGATGAGCAAATTGCAGCAAAAAACACTCAGCTAAATACTCTAAAAGAGTCGATAGAGAAAATTACGGCAGATTGTGAGCGTTTACAGCAAAAAATGGCGCAAGCTAAAAGCAAACAAGCTCAATTAATAAAACGCCACGATATTGTTGCTGCACGTGAAAAAGTGAACATGCAATTACACAGTGACAAGGTCGCAAATGCTTTGTCTCGCTTTGAAATGATAGAGCAAAAAGTGGAAGGCATAGAAGCACAGGTTGATGCTTATGAACTTACAAATACAGCGCAATCAACCGCTGAGCAAATTGAGTCTTTAGTTAAAAATGAAAAAATAGATGCAGAGCTGGCTCGTTTAAAAGCCAGTGTTAAGCAAAGTAATACCAATACAACTGCGCGAAGCGCTTAAGGAGTAGAGTATGAATAACTTTAAAACACAGCGTGGTTGGTACAAAGATTCACTGAATAAAAAAATATCGGGCGTATGCAGTGGATTAGCGCGTCGCCTTGATTTTCCAGTGTGGTCAACACGCTTAGTAACAATTTTATTATTTATAAGTTTTCCGTTTGCAGTGGCGCTTGGTTATTTGATTGCTCACTGCTGCCTTAAAGAGCGTGCGTATTAGGAGAGGGATATGAAAACCTTAGCAATATGTGTTGTCGTATATGTGTTACTTTTTACTGATACTGTGTCGCTAATACATTTTGATTCATGGCAGTTCCCACTGTGGATTGCAGATATGAGCTGGGTAGGACTGGAGTTGGCTGGCGTATTAGTCGCTATTATTGCAGTGGTAGCCGTAATGGCTTTAGTGACCATGGGGTTAATAGGCGCAGGGATTGTCGCGCTGGTTGGCACCATTTTGGCACTGTTATTTGGTTCAGTGATGATAGCCTGGCCATTATTATTTGTAGCTGTACTGTGCTGGTTGGTGCTCGATAACAAAAAAGTAACCTCTTAAGCCTTAATTTAACTGACTATTATTAGTTAACTATGTTAAATTTAAAGTGAAATTTTATGCTTTCACAAGGAATAAAGCGATGATGAAGCAGTGCTTTTTTATGGCCTCGGCGTTAATGATTAATGTGTTTTCGTCATCGGTTGCTGCACATGCTGGGCACAGCCACGATACAGACGAAGCTAAGCTTGAAGTAAGCCATGCACAAGTAAGGGCGTTTTTGCCTGGTAGTAAGTCGAGTGTTGGCTATTTAACAATTTCTAACCACGGTGGTGGTGTTGCTAAATTAACTAAAGCAACCATCGAAGGTTTAGGCCGTGTAGAAATACATGAGCACAAACATGTCAATGGCATGATGAAAATGCAGCAGGTTAAAGCCGTTACTATTAAGGGTCATGAAAGCCTAAGCTTTGAGCCTGGTGGTTACCATTTAATGGTATTTGATCCACAAGAGCCACTAAAAGTAGGGCAAGAACGTAAACTCACGCTATATTTTAGTGACGGTAACCGCTTGTTTACTAATGCTCAAGTGGTTTCGCTTGAAGCGCAAGCTGCGCATTCAAAGCCATCTAAAAAACAACACGCTCATCACTAGGAGGATAAATGTCGCAACATAAAGGAAAAATAGCTGGTGCCTTGGTGGTACTACTTATTATTTTTTACGCTATTGCAGTTTATTGGAGCATTGAGCCGGCACGTTTTAACGTAGTAACTAATGCAAAAGAAACCGCGCAAGCACGCAACGAAAAAATGGTAACAGGCTATACAACCACCTCAACGCTTATTACCGTTGCTAGCACATTACTTGATAAGCAAGGTGGATATTTATCAAACGATGTGATGCCGCCAAGTGTGATAATGGATGACATGCCTGCGTGGGAATATGGCGCGCTTGAAATGGTGCGTGATTTAGCGCTATCAATGCGTAAAGACTTTAGCCGTTCACAGTCGCAATCTACCGAACATGAAGCCCTTAAAAAAGCGCAGCCGCAATTTAATATTAGCTCTGAAGCATGGGCATGGCCAAGTGCCGAGGGAGAGTACCAAAAGGGAATAGACTACCTTCTTGTGTACCGCTCACAAATTGCTAACGAGCATGAGCGCGATAGCCAATTTTATTCACGTGCAGATAATCTTCGTAGCTGGTTAAAAGAAGCCGAAAAGCGTTTAGGCAGTTTAAGTCAGCGTTTAAGTGCAAGTGTTGGCCAAGACAAAGTAAATACCGATTTAGCCGGTAATTCTTCAAACACGCAAGCGACCTACACACCACTTCAGCAACAAGTAAGAACGTCGTGGTGGGAAATAGACGACGTGTTTTATGAGTCGCGCGGTGCAACGTGGGCGTTATTACACTTTTTACAAGCGGTTGAGTATGACTTTGCTGATGTATTAGAAAAGAAAAATGCACGTGTAAGCTTACAGCAAATTATACGTGAGCTTGAGGCAACACAAGAAACCGTGTGGAGCCCAATTATATTAAACGGGAATGGTTTTGGCTTTGTGGCAAATCATTCTTTAGTTATGGCAAATTATATTTCAAGAGCCAATGCGGCTTTAATCGAACTTAGCGAACTACTAGCTCAAGGATAAAAAATGAAAAAGTATTGTTTAGCAGCTGCCCTTTCAATGGCATGTTTAGCCCCTGCAGCACAGGCAGACACTCTATTAGGTTTATATGTAGGTGTTGATGGCTGGCAGTCAGATAACGACGGTCAGTTTTCTTACAAAGATAACGCACCACAAGATTTTAATTTTGAAGACGAAACCTTTATTAGCTACTACGCGGCACTAGAGCACCCAGTGCCATTAGTTCCTAACCTAAAGCTTAAATACACTGAGCTTGAACTTAATGGCTCGGCAACCCTTACTGATACGTTTAGCTTTAATGGCTCAGATTACGTAGTTGGTACAACTGCAAATACATTAAGTGATTTAACTCACATTGATTACATTCTTTATTACGAAATTTTTGATAACGATTTAATTTCAATTGATTTAGGTTTAAACGCAAAGCAGTTTGACGGTGACATTGTTGTAACTGGTACCACTCAACAAGGCGGCACTAACTTCTCTGAAACTAAAGATTTTTCGGGCTTTGTTCCACTTGCATATGGCCGTGCTGAAGCAGGCTTACCATTTACGGGTTTAAGCGTGTTTTTTGAAGGCAGCTTTTTAGCTATCGACGATAGTAAAGTACAAGACTACCAAGTAGGCGTAGCATATGAACTTATTGATAACCTAGCAGTAGATGTAGCTATTAAAGCGGGTTACCGCTCAATGACGTTAGAGCTAGATGATGTTGATGATATTAATACCGATATTGACGCATCAGGCCCATTTGCGGGTATTCAAGTTCACTTTTAATTAGTGAGCTTACAGCGTGGTGTGTTATTTATTAACATGCCACGTTAAATCAAATTCTCCCTCCAATGCATTATTAATTAATTGCTTATACACCTTATTTACCGGGTAATTTATAAGCTTAGAAAGCTCATCGCCAGTTTGGGTAAACTTGTAATAGCTTAATACTAAGTCACTGCTTTTAGCTTTTAACGTCACTTTTTGCGATAAAAACGACAGGGTGAGTTCTTGACCTGCTTTTAATACCGCCGATTCTATTTCTTTTCTGTAGAGTAAATTAAGATCCATAAGCGTTAAAATATCAGGAAAGCTGATCCCCGTTTTTCCTAAATTAAGCGATACCTTATTGCCTTTTCGTAGTAAGTCGAAAAGTGAAGGCTTTTTATAAAACCCCAATAAAATAAAGTGGCTGTCGTCTTTTGCGTTGTAGCTGCTCAGCGATACACACTTTTGTAATGCATCAGCTTCGCGTTGGGTCATATGCTTGAGTGTTTGTAAGCTTTTTATAGAAAATGTACCGGGGTTGAGCGTCTCGCCAGTTAAAATTTTAGCCCATAGTGTTTGCATCGATTCATTTGAGGTGTCTTCACATAGGGCAATAAAGCGCTCTACCCAGTCAGCATCTGGTTGTTTATTGCTTGCCACATCGGGGCAAAATCCCATTGCTTTAGCTAAAATGGTTTCTATATTTTGCTGCTGTTTTATAAGCAGTAAATCTTGGCGCTTTTGGGCGCGCGCTAAAATAGGGTTATCGCTATTTATGTGATAAAGCGGGTTTAGATCGCCTTTAGAGCCGTAACTTTGATCTGTACTTGGTTGCCCAGTATTTGTGGTTATTTTTTTTACGGGGTAGCCAAGTAAAGACTCAATTATATTGGCGAGGTTAATTCTCGCTTGGGCTGATTTTACTGTCATCGTTATCCAGCTGTGTTTTTTGGTCGCGTAATTGCGCTACTGTTTGCAAGTTATTTAAGCCAAGTGACACTGTATTGCTTAATACATACTCACTAAAAATTGATAGATAACCCGAAATTAGCGGGGTATTGGTTTGGCCATTAATATTACACGTTACATTTACCACACCTTCTACTTCGGTAAATGTAATTTCACCTTCAATAATATGCTCATTTTTTAAAAGTGCATTAAAGGCCATTTTATTTTGCGAAAGCGAAGTAATGGTCATTTCTCCATACCCCCAGTCGCTTTGCCACGATTGATGCGCGCCTATGCCGCGACTAGGTTCGCCTAAAGTAAAAGTGATAGACGGATCTACTTTGCCCCAAGGTGACCATGTATGCCAAAGGCTAAAGTCAGACACCAGCGATTTAACGGTCGCTACATTGGCATTTATTTGTATGTTTTTATTTACGCTGTAATTTTGCGGCAGGGTTAAACCAATCAAAATAACCACTAAAACTAACAATAAGAGCGTTTTTATAAGGATTTTAAAAAATTTAATAGGCACACCTTTTACGAGTTTTTTAGTTTGAAATATAACAACTTTTTATTAATCGACTATAGTATGAATTAGCCTATAAACCAAAAATATATTTTTAGCACATAGGTATGAGCTTATATAAGTATTAAAACTGATAAAGGGTAGATAATGTCGTCAGAGCAAAGCGATTTTTTATTTTTAGCGCCAGACAGCGAAGAAGAAATAACCCAAGAATTATCTGATTTTTGGGATGTTTTGATCGTTGATGACGATCCTGAAATACATTCAGTGACTAAGCTTGCATTGTCGGGCGTAGAGTTTTGGGGGGCAGGGCTGCGTTTTCACGATGCGTACTCTGGCAGCGAAGCCATCGAAATACTCAAAAACAATAATACAATATCCGTTATTTTTTTAGATGTAGTGATGGAATCTGATGATGCGGGTTTGCAAGTTGTAAAACGCGTACGCGAAGAGCTTAATAATCAGCATGTGCGAATTATTTTACGAACCGGCCAAGCGGGCAACACCCCAGAAGAAAAAGTAATTCGCGAATATGACATTAACGACTATAAAACAAAAACAGAGTTAACTCGTTCTAAATTAGTAACTTCTTTAATTACCGCTATTCGCTCGTACGAGCAAGTATGCCAGCTTGAGTATCAAAGTGATGCAATGAACACCATTGTTTCGGCTTCAAAGTCTATTTTAGGGCTTACCGATATTAAAGTGTTATGCAAAGAGATTATTAAACACTTGGGTATTATTTTAGAGTGCCAACAAGTTGGGTTGGTATGCAGTAAGCTAGATGGCGATAACTTTATTCAAGTATTGGGTGGTAGTGGCCATTATGAGAGCTACTTTGGTGAAAAGCTTGCTAATGTTGATAGCGTTGCGCTTGAACAAGTAGATCAGTGTTTTGAGTCGGCTCAGCATTGCCAAACCGATTCGAGCGTAACTTTTATTGTTAAAAGTAAGCACCGCCAGGCTGCTATTTATTTAGAGTGCGAGCATAAACCGAGTGATGCGCAGCTGCAATTTGCAGAGATTTTTCTTACTAATGTGAGTGTAGCTCTTGATAACGTAAGGCTGTTTGTAAAACTAAGAGATGCGGCCTACAAAGATGTACTAACCGGTATTTCTAATCGTACTAATTTTATTGAGCGGGTGGTGCGTTATCAAAAACCACATGTTAATGACTACGTTTTTGTATTAATTGATGTGATTGGTTTTGCAGATATTAACAATGGCTTAGGACAAGAAATTGGCAATCATTTGTTAATCGAGATTGTAAAGCGGCTTAAAGATGCTTATCCAGACGCAAAGTTATTGTCGCGTATTGGCGCAGATGTATTTGGCTTTATTATTCGCCAAACGGAGTTTGACCTTGAACAATTTAACGACGTGCTAAGTGTGCCTTTTAGTGCTGGCGAGCATTTTTTGCCTGTCGATTTTAGAATTGGTTTATGTCAACAGCAAGACTTTCAAAGTACTGGGTTAGATACACTAAAAGTTGCCTATATTGCATTAAACCAAGCTAAAAAGCTTAAATGCAAAGAGGGTATTTACTACGATATTGATATGCAAGACAAAATGGCTTGGCGCTTAGGTATTATTAGGCAGTTACGTCATGACTTTGCTCGGCAAAAGCTCCAAGTGTGGTATCAGCCTCAGCTTTCACTTGATAATTTGTCTTTGATTGGCTGTGAAGCATTGCTGCGCTGGCCATCAGAAGATGGCTCGTTTATATCTCCTGCGGTGTTTGTGCCTTTAGCTGAGGATGCCGGTTTAATAGTTGATATTGGCCAATGGGTTTTAGAACAAGCTTGCCAACAGCAAAAACGCTTAGAGGCACTCGGTGAAGAAATTTGCATTGCTGTAAATGTATCTGTGCCGCAATTTAAGGTTAAAGGCTACGCTACAACAGTAAAAAAAACCTTACAAAAGTACGATGTTAAACCCTGCAATATAGAATTAGAAGTGACTGAAAGCGTGGTAATGGATGAATTAGAAACCGTGATCAATACCCTAAAAGAGTTAAAAGAATTAGGCGTAGAAGTGGCGATTGATGATTTTGGAACGGGCTTTTCTTCGTTAAGTTACTTACAAAGTTTACCGCTTGATAGGCTTAAAATAGACCGCGCATTTGTAAAAGATTTACCCGATAACGATACCGGTGCTATTGCTGCTTTAGTGGTGTCGCTTGGTGCTAAACTAGGACTAAAAACAATTGCTGAAGGTGTAGAAACACAGCAGCAGGCAGAGTTTTTGAAAAACTTAGGGTGTGATGAAGTACAGGGTTTTATGTACGCTAAGCCAATGCCTGAGCACGAACTTTTAGAGTTTATTAAAGAGCGAAATAAAAAAACTTAATATCAACAGACTTTACAGTAGGCGCGATATCTCTAGGCAATGTTGTATAAATAAGCAATGTATTAGGATATAATTCGCGCCTTTTGTTATTCTACGGCCAAAACTATGAGCTCCCTTAAAGCTGAACGCGCGCTATTTTCATACCCCAAATATTGGGCTGAATGTTATGGCACCGCCCCATTTTTACCTACCACTCGCGAAGAAATGGACGCTCTTGGCTGGGATAGCTGCGACATTATAATTATTAGCGGCGATGCCTATGTTGATCACCCTAGTTTTGGTATGGCGGTAATTGGCCGTGTACTTGAAGCGCAAGGCTTTAGAGTGGGTATAATTGCTCAGCCAGATTGGCAATCAAAAGATGCCTTTATGGGGCTTGGTAAACCAAACTTATTTTTTGGTGTTACAGCCGGCAACATGGATTCGATGATCAACCGCTACACGGCAGAAAAACGAATGCGCCATGACGATGCCTATACACCAGGTAATGTGGGTGGTAAGCGCCCTGACCGTGCGGTGATGATTTACTCTCAGCGCTTACGCGAAGCCTACAAAGGTGTGCCTATTGTTATTGGTGGTATTGAAGCAAGCTTGCGCCGTATTGCTCATTACGACTACTGGCAAGAAAAAGTACGCCGTAGTATTTTATTTGATGCCAAAGCCGACATCCTTATTTATGGTAATGCAGAGCGCCCGCTGGTGGAAGTAGCCCACCGTATAGCCGCTGGCGAAACTATGGATACAATTCAGGATATTCGTGGTACAGCGGTTATTCGTAAAGAGCCAATACCGGGCTGGCGCGGAAGTGATTCAACAGCGATTGATAAAATAGGCAAAATTGATCCTATCCCAAACCCCTATGGGGCTGATGATGTTGGGTGTAGTAAATCAGAGTTTAAGCAAGCCGGTATTGATTTAAAAGCCGAGGCCGCTAAACCCATTACCGTTCAGCCTGCGCGCCCTAAACCGTGGGAAAAAACATATGTTAAACTGCCTGCATTTGAGCAAGTAAGCGTTAATAAACCGCTTTATGCCCATGCTTCGCGAATTTTGCACCAAGAGACCAACCCAGGCTGTGCTCGTGCGTTATTTCAGCGCCATGGCGATCGCTCTATTTGGGTTAACCCGCCGGCATTTCCGCTCGAAACCCATGAGATGGATGATGTATTTGGTTTGCCTTATCAGCGTATACCGCACCCAAGTTATGGTGATGCAAAAATACCAGCCTACGATATGATTAAAACGTCGGTTAATATTATGCGTGGCTGTTTTGGTGGCTGTTCGTTCTGTTCTATTACCGAGCATGAAGGACGTATTATTCAAAGTCGCTCGCAAGAGTCGATTATTGATGAAATAGAACAAATTAGAGATAAAGTACCTGGTTTTACCGGTGTTATTTCTGATTTAGGTGGCCCAACGGCCAACATGTATAAATTACGCTGTACGAGCAAAAAAGCAGAAAGTACCTGTAGACGACTTTCATGTGTTTACCCTGATATATGTAAGCACATGGACACAGACCATACACCTACTATCGATTTATACAAAAAAGCCCGTGAAGTGAAAGGCATTAAAAAGATTTTGATCGCCTCAGGCGTTCGTTACGATCTAGCCGTACAAGACCCTCGCTATGTAAAAGAGTTGGTGACACATCATGTGGGTGGCTATTTAAAAATTGCCCCTGAGCACACAGAAGATGGCCCTTTGTCTAAAATGATGAAGCCGGGCATGGGAGCCTACGATCAATTTAAAGAGCTATTTGATAAGTACTCAAAAGAAGCGGGTAAAAAGCAGTATTTAATACCGTACTTTATTTCAGCGCACCCAGGTACCAAAGACGAAGACATGGTTAACATGGCATTGTGGCTTAAATCTAACGACTTTAAGTTAGACCAAGTACAAAATTTTTACCCGTCGCCTATGGCCAACGCAACCACCATTTACCATACAGAAATGAACTCGTTGCGTAATATTAAAAACAACAAAGAGCAAGTACCTGTGCCAAAAGGAGCGCGCCAACGTCGCTTACACAAAGCCATATTGCGTTATCACGATCCATCGGGTTGGCCAATGATCCGCGATGCACTGCGTAGTATGGGGAAAGCCAATTTAATTGGTAAAGGCCCAAATTGCTTAGTGCCAGAAGAAGGCCGCGATGAAAAAGCACATAAAGGCGCTGGTAAAGGTAAAGGAGGGCGCCCAGCCTTAACGCGCCATACTGGGTTTAGCCAATTTAAAAAGGCTAACACTAAACCTAAAGTAGGCGGCAATCGCCAGCGTGCTTCTCGCTAAGCGTTAAAACAAGTAAATAAAAAACCCGACACTGAGTAACAGTATCGGGTTTTTTATTGCGTTAATTTACTGCTGTTAGGTGTGCATTACACCTTAAAGTTTTCTACCGATATTCTTAGCTCTTCAGCAAGTTTGGCTACTTCTGAGCTTGAAATGTTTGTTTGATTTGCACCCTCAGCTGTTTGCTCGGCTATGGCTACAATAGATTCTAAACGTTCACTAATTTCTTGTGATACTTGTTGTTGCTCTTGAGCAGCGGTAGAGATTTCTTCACTTACATCGTGCGCTTGCGATACGGCAAGTGTAATTGAGTCTAATGCGCTGCTTGCTAAGTCGCTTTGTTCAACACATGATTCTGCTTGCTGTTTACCTTTATCCATTGCTGTTACAGCCGCTTCTGCGCCACTTTGAAGCGATTCAATCATAGATTGTATCTCTTGGGTCGACTCTTGCGTTTTGCTTGCCAGTGAGCGTACTTCATCCGCTACTACCGCAAAACCTCGGCCATATTCACCGGCACGTGCCGCTTCAATTGCAGCGTTAAGTGCTAATAGGTTGGTTTGCTCTGCAATGCCGCGTATTACATCTAAAATACTGCCTATAGATGCGCTGTCTTGATGAAGCTTATTAATAACACCTGATGCATCGTCCACCTCGCGAGCAAGTTGCTCAATAGTGGCTTTGTTTTGATGAGATATACCTTTTACACGTTCAGCTTCTTTATCGGCATTTTTTATTTCGTTAAGTGCCTGCTGTGCGCTGTTGCTTACTGTTTGCGACGTGCTGCTCATTTCGGTTGTGGCGGTTGCCGCTTGCTCTACTTGTGCTTGTTGGTTACGAATAGCTTGGCTTGACTCACCGGTAATGGCTGATGTTTGCTCAGACGCCGCTGCTAATTGAGTTGAGCGTGAAATAATGCCCTTAATTAAACTACGTAGGCTATCTATAAGGGTGTTACAGCTTTTTGATAGCTCGCCAAATTCATCTTTTGCAGAGTCATCTAAGCGTTGGGTCATATCACCGCTGGCAACAATATCTAAAATCCGATTAACCTCAGCCAGTGGCTTAGTGATTCTATTAACGGTAAGAATCGCAATTGCAATTGCAATTAACGTTGCGATGATCATACCTGCCCATGTCCAGAGCGTCGCTGAGTCTACATCCTCGCGAACACCTTCTTGTAATTTGTAAGCTACAGTACTTGCTTGTGTTACTAAATCATCAATTTGCGACAGTGCCATAGTGGTCGCTTGCTCTGATTGGGCAAGTTCTTTTTCGGTAAGTGCGATAGCGTCAATAAGGCGCTGCTTATTGGCCGCTAGGCTATTATTACCGCTGATATTTTCTATCAGCGTATCAACGTATGCTTGTAAATCACTGTATAGGTCGTTGTTATCTTGCTCTATAGCTGGCTTTATTAACGTTAAAGTACGAATTACTTCGTCAAGGTAATAAGCTTGCTCATTTTTTACAATATCTAAGGTGTTTGTCGTTTTAACCGTGAGCATATCGGTACTGTTACTCACCACAGACAGAAAGTTGTTTTCTAAGTTGTTTGCAGCTTGGTAAGCGCGTGGGTGGTTTTGCTCAAAGTTAGTAATATCTGTGATATCAAGCACGACTGAGTTGGCATCTTCAGCTGCAATCTCAATTGTTTCAAGCTGTGCTGTGAGGGTTTTCTTAAGTGCTAGTTGTTTATCTTTATCAGCTAATAGGTTTTCGACCGTACCTAAAAAGCTTAAGTAGGTTTTTTCTACTGCTTGGCTTTTTTGACTCAGTGATGCATCGTTTTTTACTACACGTTGAAGGTCGGCGTGCAGCGAGTTGAATTTGTCTTTTTGCTCAAGTACTTTTTGTTTTATAGGGGTGAGCTGTGCGTTTGAGGTGGTATAAAAACTAGCTTGGGCTGCTTTACTCATTAAAATAAATTCAGCTTGTAGTTCTGAGCTTTTATTAAGCGCGGGCAGTGATAACTGGTTTACCTGCTGGGTAGAGCGGTCAATGCTCGCAATTTTTATTAAAGAGTTACCACCAATGATTATGAGTAATAAGGTGATAAATATAAAACCACACCAAATTCGTTGGCTTACTGTCAGATTCATATGGATTTCCAATTAAAGTACTTCAATCACATCTTATCGGCTTTTTAACCAATAAGTTAAGCAATTAATATCTATTAATTTAAATTTAACATATGTGCTGGGGTTTTACAGTTTATTTAGATAAAAGCGTCGGCTTTTCTACTATTTTTTGCTTAGTTTGCAAGTTCATCATCGTTAAAGCACCGCCCCATACGCATCCGGTATCGAGCGCATGTATGTGATTGAGCTGAGTAACCCCTTCAAGAGCGGCCCAATGGCCAAATATAAGGGTGTTTTCTAATGCTTTTATATTAGGGTGAGTGAACCAGGCTGTTAACGTTTTATTATCGCTAATTGCGCCTTTCGCACTAAGCTCTAACGTGTTGTTGCTGGTTAAAAAGCGCATGCGGGTAAAGTAGTTAACAATGTACCTAAACTTATCAAATTCGTTTAAATCGTCATGCCATATAGCGGGATGAGGCTGATACATTTTTTCAAAAAAGTGCTTAGCATTTGCCGATTGATAACAACGCTGAGCAAACTGTGCGTGTTTAAGTGCGCTTTCTATAGACCAATTAGGGTTAAGCCCTGCATGCGATATAAAGCTGCGGTGCTGTGCTAAATAAATAGCAAGCGGCTGAGTTTGCAAATAGGCGATATAGTGAGGAAGCTTTTTACTATCAAAAATAGCACCGAGTTTATCTTTGGGGTTGATTGGCTTATTAAGATAGTGACAGGCAACCATGTGTAAATCATGATTGCCTAAAGTAACAGTCATGCTGTCTTGATGGCGATAAATATAATCTAGGCAGGCCAGAGAGTCCGGCCCACGTGCGACAATATCGCCCACTAAATAAAGGTGATCTTTGCTTGGGTTAAAGTCAACCCGTTTGAGCAAGCGGCTAAACTCTTTAAAGCAGCCTTGTAAATCACCAATTGCGTAATCAGCCATGGCGCTTTTTACTAATGTAAAATGTTAGGGCACGCTAAACGAAATACGCTTATAGGTGCTTCAAACTCAGAGCCAAACTCATTGCGCAGTGTGTAGTGTCCCTGCATGGTGCCAACAGGGGTGTCTAATATTGCGCCACTGGTGTATTTATAAGTTTCGCCTGGGCCTATAACGGGGGTTTCGCCCACAACGCCTTCGCCTTCTACTTCAACTTCTTTACCATTGGCATCGGTGATCAACCAATAACGGCTCAAAAGTGTAGCGCTGCAAAGACTGTGGTTTTTAATTGTCACTGAGTAGGCAAAAACGTACTTTTCTAGCTCAGGCTGAGATTGCCCTTCAACATAAAAAGTCTCTACAGAGACTTTTACAGGAGAGCCAATATTACTGCTTGTTGTCATAAATCCAATTAGCTATATCAATAAATTGTTGTAACGTTAGGCTTTCAGCACGCAAAGTAATATCAATACCAATGCTGGTAAGCTCATCTGCGGTGAGTAAGTTGCCTAAGCTGTTACGCAATGTTTTACGGCGTTGGTTAAAGGCTTCTAAACACACGGTATTTAAAATTTTCACGCTTTTAGCGGTACGTTGCTCGGCTTTTTTAGGGATCAGACGAATAACCGCAGAGTCTACTTTAGGTGCTGGTTTAAAACACTCTGGCGGTACTTCAACCACGGGCATTGCGTGGCAGTAGTATTGTGTCATCACACTTAAGCGGCCAAAGGTTTTGCTGCCTGGGCCTGCAACCATACGTTTTACTACTTCTTTTTGCAGCATAAAGTGCATGTGCTCAATATGATCAGCAAACTCAAAAAGATGAAACAGTAATGGCGTAGAAATATTGTAAGGCAGGTTACCAAACACTTTTAATTTTTTGTCATCGCGTACAAGGCTTGCAAAGTCAAACTTCATTGCATCGCCTTGGTTTACGTTTAATTTAGGACCTAAAAAAGGGTGCTCAATTAAACGCTGAGCTAAGTCTTTATCTAGCTCAACAACAGTAAGTTGGCCGCTTAAATCGGCAACAGGCTCGGTAATTGCGCCTAAACCTGGGCCAATCTCTACTAGGTTGTCTTGTGGTTTAGGATCGATTGCAGTCACTATTTTATCAATGATAGATTCATCAAATAAAAAGTTTTGCCCAAAACGTTTACGGGCGCGGTGTCCTAAATGTACTTTATCGGTCATTGATTCTGTGCTTTTTCATGGGCGAGCTTAATTGCTTCGCGGATCGCTAATTCAAAACTGCCAACTTCAGCGTCACCGGTGCCTGCTAAATCAAGCGCAGTACCGTGATCAACCGAAGTGCGGATAAATGGTAAACCTAAGGTTATATTTACCGAGTTACCAAATCCCTTGTATTTTAGCACAGGTAAACCCTGATCGTGATACATAGCAAGCACGGCATCGGCTTGAGAGAGGTATTTATCCTGAAATAGGGTATCGGCAGGAAGCGGACCAATTAAATTCATGCCTTGGCTGTTTAAAAGCTCAAGCGTAGGTGAAATTGTTTCTATTTCTTCAGTGCCTAAATGACCGTCTTCGCCGGCATGGGGGTTTAATCCACACACTAAAATTTTTGGTTGCTCAATACCAAACTTAGTTTGTAAGTCGTGGTTTAAAATACTAATAACTTTAGTTAAGCGCTCTTGTGTAATAGCACGCGATACATAAGCCAGTGGTATATGCGTTGTTACTAGGGCAACACGCAAGCCTTCAGTTGCTAGCATCATTACTACATCAGAGGTGCCCGACTGCTGAGCAAAGTACTCCGTGTGGCCACTAAAGGAAATACCGGCTTTATTAATAATCCCTTTATGAACAGGGCCCGTGACAACGGCATCAAAGGTACCGTCCATATTTTTTTCGCTGGCAATACGTAAGGTATCAAGCACGTATTGGCCGTTTAAGTCGTCTAGTTCACCTAGCTTAACGTCAGTGCCTAAATCTACTTGGTGAATATAAATGCTACCTGCAGGCGCTATAGCTGCAGGGGCATTTTCATCAAAATCAATTAGCTCAATATTAAGGCCCAAGTGTTGAGCGCGTTCTTTTAATAACTGTTTGTCGGCGATAGCGACCAGTTGAGCTTGCCATGGTTGCTGCGCTAATTGCAGCAGCAAGTCAGGGCCTATCCCCGCGGGTTCACCCGGGGTAATTGCAATTCGTAATGTCATAATTACTCGTCTATAGGGAAAATTTCAACATGGGCTTGTTCGCGCATTTCTTGCTGCCAGTTAAAACTTTCTTCTTTAAATTTACGATTAAACAACATGCCGTGCGCACGGTTACGTTTAGCTAGCTCGGTTTTATCTGCTACACGTTTATCTAATAGTTGTACTATGTGCCAACCAAATTGTGTTCTAAATGGTTCACTAATTTGATTTTTATCAAGTGATAACAAAGTATCTTTAAACGCCGGTACATACGTTGTAGGGTCAGTCCAATCATACTCACCGCCTTTAAGGGCTGAGCCTGGATCTTCTGAGTATTCTTTAGCAAGCTCAGCAAAGTCAGCGTTTCCTGCGCGTAAATCTTTGGCAAATCCTGCTAGCATGCTACGTGCTTTTTCTTCACTTAAAATAATTGAAGGCTTAATAAGAATATGGCGTGAGCGTACTTCTGTAGTTTCTACTAATTGGCGACCACGTACATCTTGCACCTTAATTATATGAAAGCCAGCACCCGAGCGAAGCGGGCCAACAATAGCGCCTTTCTTTTGTCCTTTTACAGCTTCGGCAAATAACGAAGGCATTTCGTTGATACCCATATAACCGAGTTGTCCGCCTTCAAGCGCTTTTGAGCCACCTGATGATGAAATAGCGATGCGTTTAAACTCTTGGCCATCGTTTAATAGCTCAATAACTTTGTCAGCACGGGTTTTCGCACTGGTGATTTCATCTGCTGTTGCATCGTTAGGAATATCAATAAGGATGTGGCCAATATCATACTCTTCAGAGTTTTGACCTTGGCTTTCCATTATCTTTAACAGGTTATCTACTTCTTGTTGGCTAATATAGATTCGACGATCTACATTGGCACGGGTAACCTGTTGGGTGGTGATCTCTTTACGAATTTCTTCGCGGTAGGCTTGAAAGCTCTCGCCAGCGGCTTCAATGGTACGACGAAGATCGGCAATGCTGCCGCCTTGATCTTTTGCCATATTCGCGAGTGTTTGGTCTAACTGGCTGTCTGAAATTTCAAGGCCCATACGTTCAGCCATTTGCATCATAAGCGTTTGGTTAACTAAACGCTCAACGGCTTGTACGCGAAGCGTTTCGTCTTTAGGAAGTTGTTGGCCTTGCTCTGCGGCTTGCTTTTTAACACGATTAATTATGGTGTCTACTTCACTTTTTAAAATTACGCCTTGGTTTACAACACCAATTACTTTGTCGATTTCCTGTGGGGCGGCAAATGCGCCATGGCATAAGCTTAAGCTTAAAATAGCTGTTGATAATAGTTTTTTTAAATTCATATTCTTTTTACTACTCTTCTAATAGTACTGCTTTAAAACAGGGCGTACTGCATTTTAGGGCTTTAAAGTATCACCTTAATTGCTCGTTTGCCTTAATTATTAAGAAAATACGGTCTACGGTAGCCAAAAATACCTTGTTGTAATAATTTTTGTGCATCGTAACGGCTCTTACTGCCAAGTCCTTTTAATACAAAGTTTAAACTAATACCTGAATCAAAAGTGGCTTGTTGCTGCCCGATAGACTGATTTAAATCGGTTTCAATCTGACGGTGACCAGTAATTTGGATTGCCCAACAGCATGATTCATACTGTAATCCGCTTAAAAATTCGATGCTTCGATTATTTTCAAGGTCCCGGTGGTAGCTTGCAATAAATTGCCACTGATCACTAATTGGGATACTTGTAAATACACCCGTTTGCTCGATTGTATTTCCTGAGACATCATTTGCATAGCGATGGTTCAATTGAACTAGCTCATTATTGTCACCTTTGTAATCGAGGGTGACATTTGACTGGATCATTTGCTTACCATCCGTGTCGTATTGCATACCCGCTGAGAGGTACCAACGGCGGTGCCAATGTAGCATTGTTTGCGCTGCAAAAAGGGCGTTGTAGTTTGTCTCTGAGTCTAAATCTTGCTCGGTAGGTTTAGCTGAGTCGTTTAGGTAAAAAATTTGACCCGCGCTAAAGTTAAACACTTCTTCGTGTTTATTATCAAATAAGCGTGTTGTTGCACCTAACGTAAATTGGTTAGCTGCGGCTATACGGTCTACACCCGAAAAGCGCGTATCTCTAAATAGGCCAAAAAAGTCATCCTGTAAGCGAGTGGTGTCAAATAGGCCTATCTCAGATTGATCCTTATTAGGGGTATATAAATACTGTATTTGTGGCTCAAGAGTTTGAATGCCATCTTCAAAAAAGGTCGAGGTGTCACGTTCAAAATTAAGCTGCGAGTACAAACGTACTTTTGGCAAGGTACGCGAAACGCTATCGCTATATTGAGTGCCCGTTAAATTACCACTTTGCTTGTAGTTAGTTTGCAATAAGCTCACTTCTGAGAGAAACGACCACGCATGTGTTGCGTAGTTAAAGCGTGCTTTTGGCTCTACGTGTACACGGGTAGCACTGTCTATGGCAATTTCTGAAGAGTCGTTGGTAAAGTGGCTTACTTCACCCGACAAACTAAAGTCAAAGTTATCAAAACGCCATGGGGCGGTTTGTGTAAAGCTAATTTGTGGAACTGCGGCATACGACTCTAAGTGATCGCCCAGTACTTCAAAGTTTTGAAATTTAATATCGGTACGCCATGTGTCACCAAGGTGAGTCACAGAGCCGGTACGATAAAGTTGGGTATCGGTTTTATTTGCGTAATTAGAGCTTAAATCGGTGATGTAGTTGTCATCACTGACGTTAGTTACATCAATATTGGCGCGCCAGTCTTCACTTAAATAGCTTTGTTGCTGCCAATGAAACATATAGCGCTCATCAAGGCTTGGCTCCGAATCATCGCTATCTAAATACTCAATACCGACTAAGCCTTCATGTTGCTCCGTGAGGTATCTAAACTCAGTTTGCAATTGTAAGCCTTTGCGCGACATATAACGTGGTGTAATAGTGGCGTCAAAATTAGGCGCAATATTCCAATAATAAGGCGTAACAGTTTCAAGGCCGTAACGGTCGGAGCTCGAAATGCTAGGTGTTAATAAGCCCGACTTGCGTCGCTCATCCAGTGGAAACGTGAAATAAGGTAAATATAAAACGGGGGTATCAAGAATACGTAAAACGGCATTATAGGTTTCGCCCCAGCCTTCTTCACGAGAGAGGTTAATTTCGTCGGCTTCTATTTCCCACACGGGTGTATCGCTTGGGCAAGTAGTAAAGCTTGCATTCATTAACAATAAGCCAGACTCGTTGACAGTGAGTTTTTCGGCGCCACCTTTACCTTGTTGCTCTGTTAAGCTGTAATCGGCACCTAGTAGGCTTATTTCTGAATTATTTAAATCGGCATTTAAACCTGAGCTGTTTACTTGGCTTACACGGTCTTGATAAGTAATAGGGCCTGTTGCATTAAGTAAACCGCGCTGTTTATCTATAAGCGCAGTTTGTGCGGACAAACTCATATCAAGGGTGTTAATATCAACATTGCCGGTAAATTCAGCGCTTTGTGTGCCTAGGAGCTCTACATCGTCAGCTTGTATATCAACCGATCCTACCGCTAAATTTGGTAGAGGTTGCCAAGCTCTGGTTTGCATTGAAATGCCACATAAATTGTGTGCCAGTTCAGTTTCGGCAAGCGATGGTGCGCTAATTACGCCTAGCATCAATATGCCCCAGGTTTTGCTCATTTATCGACCTTAATGCTCTTTGGTTTATTATAAGCTAGACATAATAAAGGAAAACAATGGCAAATACAGTAATTGACCTATAAAAATAGACATCTTATATAATGACACGCTTTGATAATTTACAACTATTTATAAATACGCACTTTGATGCTAAACCACACTCCTTAGTAGCCATTACTGGGGATGCCAGCTTTCGCCGTTATTACCGTTTAAGCTGTGCCGGAAAAGCGTTTATTGTGATGGACTCCGACCCACAAAAAGTAAATAACGCTCCGTATATCTCTCTTAATAAAGTATTCACCGACAACGGCTTTTTATTGCCTGAAATAATTGCAAGCGATGAAGAACAAGGCTTTTTTGTGTTAAGTGACTTAGGAAATACACACTTAGCCGATAAGCTCGATGAGCCAAATAGAGATGAATATTACAAGCAATTAATCCGTTTAGCGGCAAGCTGGGCCAAAACCCCTGAATCAGCAGCTATGCAAAATTATAATAAAGAATTTATTCATCTTGAGCTGAATATTTTTAGTCAATGGCTGGTTACTGATTTTATTGGCTTAACATTGAGTACTGAGCAACAAACGCTTTGGCAGCAAAGCTGTGAGCTATTAACGAACGCTATGCTAGCGCAGCCTACGGTCACGGTTCATCGTGATTATCACAGCCGTAATATTATGTATAGCAATGAGCAGTGGGCAATTATAGATTACCAAGATGCCGTGCGCGGGCCGCTGTGTTATGACTTAGTGTCGCTGCTACGTGATTGCTATTTTAAGTTGCCACAAGTACAGCTTAATCAGCTGCTTGAGTACGGGTATGAAGAATTTACAGCGCAAAAATTAATAACAGATACTTCTTTTGAGCAGTTTAAACAGTGGTTTGATTTAACGGGTATTCAGCGCCATTTAAAGGCGGCGGGAATATTTTGCCGGCTCTATTTACGCGATGGCAAAACCGGCTACCTTGATAATATTTTACCGACGTTGGATTACATTGTTGATGTTGCTAAAACCTATCCAGAGCTTGCAGCGTTAAGTGAGTGGGTAAGTAGCATTGTAATACCGCAGGTAACACTAAAATTAGCTAAGGAGCGCACATGAAAGCCATGATTTTAGCTGCCGGGCGCGGCCAGCGAATGATGCCGCTTACACAAGCTATGCCTAAACCTATGCTAAAAGTGGCGGGGAAACCGCTGATTGAGCACCATATTAATAACCTTAAAGCCGCTGGCATTACTAACATTGTTATAAACCTAGCTTGGCAAGGGGATAAAATAAAAAGCTATTTTAAAAATGGCGCTGAGTTTGGTGTGCGCATTGAATATAGCCAAGAGGCTGAGGGCGGCCTTGAAACCGCAGGCGGAATTATTCAGGCGCTGCCATTACTAGGTGAGCAATTTATTGTAATTAATGGCGATGTATTTACAGATTACGATGTGAGTGCGCTTACACAATTGCACCTGCAAGACGGCGAGGCTCACATAGTGTTAGTAGAAAACCCACCTCATAACGAAAAAGGGGATTTTGCGTTAAGTCACTTATCGGCTGAGAGTCAAAAGTATACATTTTCGGGGATTAGCCGTTACCACGCTAATTTTTTTAAAGGTTTAGAGCCTGGCATACGCCCGCTTGGGCCAATACTGCGAGAAAAACTCGCCCAACAGGTTATCTCAACTGAGCTTTATATTGGTCAGTGGGACGATATCGGCACACCACAGCGACTCGCGCAGCTCAACGAGCGCATACAAAACACACTTTAATAGAGGCAGTTAATTAGATGTGGGGAAAAATACTCGGTTTTTGTTTTGGCTTTATGTTTGGCAAAATTTTTGGTGCCATTTTAGGTTTATACCTCGGCCATTTATTTGATAAAAGCTTAAAAAACGATTTTGATAAAGCCGGGGGCTTTTCAGGTTTGTTTAAAGGTGATGATGTAAACGAGCGCCAAGCGTTGTTTTTTTCGAGCTGCTTTGCGGTTATGGGGCATATTGCAAAGTCGAACGGTCGCGTAAGCGAGGTGCATATAAAAGCGGCAAGTATGTTTATGGATGAAATGGGGCTAAAGGGCGATGAGCGCCGCGAAGCTCAGCATGCATTTCAATCAGGTAAAGACAGCGACTTTTCGATTAAAGAAACAGTACACGACTTTAAAGAACGCTTTGCAAAACGTTACGACTTACTGCAACTGTTTTTAGAAATTCAAATTCAAATGGCGTTTTCTGATGGCGTGCTCGCAGAGCAAGAAAAACAGCTGTTGCAAGAGGTAAGTAAGCAATTAGGTATTTCTAAAACTCATTTTGCTTTTATTCTTAAGCGTTACCAAGCTGAATTTAGTTTTAGACAGCAGCAACAACAGTATAGGCAACAGCAGCAAGGTCAAAGTAGCAGTTACCGTGAAGGGTCTGGTCATCATGTGCCCCCTAATAACAGCATGAACCGCTCACAGGCCTTGGCTTTATTAGGGTTAAGTAGTGACGCGACGCAACGAGATATTAAAGTAGCGTATCGTAAATTAATGGCGCAGCATCACCCTGATAAATTAGTCTCTCAAGGGCTGCCTAAACACATGATGGAAGTAGCAGTTAAAAAAAGCCAAGATATTCAAGCGGCTTACGAGTATTTAAAAAAGGCGGCGTAAAAAACCGTCTATCACTTTAGTTAACCGTGCATGCTGCTCTGGCGCATCACGCAGGCCAAAGAGTTGGCGCTGGCGGTAATCAAATTTAGCATTTCGATTTACCCAGCGCTGGCGGTTTTTAAGGCTCATAAGTATATCGGTATTGTCATTTGCATAGTAAATATCAAGCAAGGCGGGGGTCACCAGCGATGTGGTTTGCGCTAAACCTTTATTGCGCTGTGTATTAGGTAAATAACTACTTAAGCTTATAAACGCATCTATTCGCGAGTCAGGAAAATCGGCATAGTATTCTAGCAACACTCCGGCACTGGTACCTTGTGCTATGACGACAATATTATTTGGCTCGCTCATCGCGTTTTGATAGAGCGCCTCATAACGCATTATTAAATTAGTTTTATAATTGCTTAGTACCTCGTTACTCACCAAATCAATGGCATTAACAAAGTGTGACTCTTGAGCCGTTGTAACAGCACCGTCGCTGTTACTTTGCGCCGTTTTTGTTGGCTCTTCACTTTGCGCTTGCGTACTTGATTGCGTGCTTGATTGGGTATCTGCTTGTGAAGCCATTTTACTTGCTTGCCAATCTATATCGGGTACTGTCATGGCGTAGGTTGTGTAACCTAAATTAGTAAGCTCTTTTCGCAGGTAACTCATGCCAGCATTGCTGGTGGGGGTAGAATTCCAATCAGGGATGAGTAATACAATACCTCTAAAATCGCGGCTCATGTATTCGCTATACAAACTTAAAAATTCTGTATCACCAGCAAGTATGGGTTTAACTTCATCATTGGGTAGTAGACGTTTTATATCGCTATTTTCGATACTTGATAAAGAAGGTGGGGCTATATGCTCTGCAGCACTGGCATATGCGCTTAAGCATAACGCAGAGCAACAACATACACCTTGTAGCGTTTTTTTGATTAGCTGCGCAGATATCATAGTAAGCCCAAAACGTGAGTAATAACTAAGTATCGGCGCGCTAAGGTAAAAGTTTAGTACTAACTTTGCGGGCTTTACCTATTAAAAGTCGGGCTCTACCTCAAAGGTCAGCACTTGCTCAGTCACGGGGTGTTTTAGTTGCAACATTTGCGCATGTAGTTGTAAACGTGGAGCCGCGGCTAGGGCCTCTTTATGGGCATAAAGTCTATCGCCCAGTATTGGGTGACCAAGGCTTAGCATGTGCACGCGTAATTGGTGCGAGCGCCCCGTAATTGGCGTGAGCTCTACACGTGTTGCGCCATCTTCTCGTGCAAGTATTTTAAAGTGGGTTAGTGAGGGCTTACCGTTTTCATAATCAACCATTTGCTTAGGGCGATTAGGCCAATCACATATAAGTGGCAAATCAACCGATCCGGTATCTTGCTCAAGTTGGCCGTAAACACGTGCAATATAGCGTTTTGCAGTTTCACGTTCTTGAAACTGCATACTTAAATGCCTATGAGCTGCCTTATTCATAGCAAGGCAAAGTATGCCCGAGGTTGCCATATCTAGGCGGTGCACTATTTTAGCTGTAGGAAAAACACGGTTAACGCGATTAATTAAGCTATCGGCATGTTTTGGATCTTTACCTGGGACGGTTAAAAGTTCGCTGGGTTTATTAACGATGAGCAAGTCGTCATCTTGGTGCAGTATTGTTAAATACGGACTCATTGGGGGATTGTAATTAACTAACACGGCCGACCTCAGTAATTTTGCAGGGCGCTATTCTAGGGGAGCGAGAGCAAAGGCTCAAGGAAAAGATAAAAGTTTAATTGCGTATTTTTCATGCTGGTGTGAAATTGCACCAGCTTAAAGTTGTAGGAACACATTATGGCAAGGCAAAGTATTTCACTTACTGAACAGAATGATTTATGGCTTCGTAATCACGTTGAAAACGTGGGGGGATTACACAAATAAAAGTGAATTGGTGAATGATTTAATTCGCCGTGCAAGAAGAGCAGAAGCGATAAATGGTAAGCTTGCTAACTCAGAAAAAAGCGGTTTTAGTGATCAATCGGCCGATCAAATGTTAGCAGAATTCAAATCAAGCATTAAGTAGTGCTCACATTTAAACTTTCAAACGATGGCAAAGAGGATTTGCGCCGCATTTATCAATATGACTGCCAAGCATTTTCACAACAGCAAGCGGACAACTACTTTTATAGTTTCTTCTCTATGTTTGAAAAACTACCAGCAAACCCCTATTCCTACCAATCAGTTGACCATATACGTATAGGCTGTCGACCTGACGTTTGTTGCTCAGACAGCATTTATTACAGAGTTACAGAAATAGGTATTGAAATAATGGCTACATTAGGTGGCCAAGATACTGATGAGTAATTGTAGAGGTGAATGTAAAAAGCACGGCCTATAAACCGTGCTTTTTGAAGTGTAGTTTAGTTAAATATTGATCTAATTAACGGCTGATAGCTATAAACTAAACGCTCAAAAACCCTTTAGTGTGAAACTACGATTAAGCGTATCGCATCAAGTTTTAACTGGGCTTTTTCGATATGCGTTGTCAGCTCGCTGCGCTGCTTATCGAAGAAGGTAATTTCTTCTTGGCGAATATTAGGGTTAATTTGCTTAAGCGCTTCAAGGCGAGCTTGTTCTTCACCTAAGGTTCTTTGCATTTTTTCAAGTGACGCACTGCGAATAACCTCAAGCTGTTGCTGAGCCATCTCTTTTGCGGTGTTGATCATTGGGTGAACCGCACCTTGTAAAGCGCCTGCTAATTTACTTGCAGTTTGACGACCAACGGCTGAAAGCTGTTGGTTAAAGCTATCAAACGCCACGTTTTCGCCGAGGTTATTACTGGCTTTATCAAGTAATATGCGAATAGGCGTTGGCGGTAAAAAGCGACCTACTTGCAGGGCTTTTGGTGCCATAGCTTCGGCTACAAATATTAGCTCAACAAAAAAGGTACCTGGTGGTAATTTTTTGTTTTTAAGTAAAGCAACAGAGGCACTACCAAAGTCATCATCACAAATCATGTCCATTGTGCCTTGCACCATAGGATGATCCCAGCTAATAAAATGTACGTCTTCTTGCGAAAGGGCGGTATCGCGGTCAAAGGTAACCGTCATGCCATCTTCTTTTAAGCTTGGGAACGATGCACTTAGCATATGCTCTGTTGGCTTTAAAATAATGGTGTTTTCGCCTTTGTCTTCTTGGCTTACTCCAAATGTGTCGAATACGTTGATCATGTAACTTGGTAACTCAAATTGGTTATCAAGTGCTTCAATTTCTTCAACCAATGAATCGGCAGCGCCTTGGCCAGATGAATGCAGCTCTAATAAACGGTCACGGCCACTTTCCATTTGTTTGCGTAGCAAGGCATTTTGCTTGGCTACTTGCTCAAGTAGAGGGTCGAGCTCTTCTTCATCGCAATTATGGGCAGCAATGTAATCAAGTAGGTCTTCACTAAATTCTTTATACAATAGCTGGCCAGTGGTTGATGTGCTTTCAAATGCATCAAGGCCTTCGTTGTACCAACGCAGTAATACTTCTTGCGCTGTATTTTCAAAATACGGCACATGAATATTAACATCCTTTGTTTGCCCAATACGGTCTAATCGGCCGATACGTTGTTCAAGTAAGTCAGGGTTTAGTGGTAAATCAAATAACACTAAGTGATGCGAAAACTGGAAGTTACGTCCTTCTGAGCCAATCTCTGAACACAGCAGTATTTGTGCATTGTCGTATTCATCGGCAAAAAAGGCGGCTGCGCGGTCGCGCTCTATAATCGACATGCCCTCGTGGAACACAGATGCTTTTATTGCTTCACGCTCACGCAAAATTTGCTCAAGGCTAATAGCGGTTTCGGCTTTGGCACAAATAAGCAGTACTTTTTCGTGCTTTAGGGTTTTAAGTGTTTCGATTAACCAATCTACACGTGGATCAAATGCGCCCCAGCTTGCACTTTCACCTTCAAACTCTTGAAAGATTTTCTCTGGAAACAGAGCGCGTTGTGCGCTTAGCTCTGCACTTTGTATACCGCTCATGCTGCCAAGTACCGACATTGCTGTTTTATATTGCTTTGGCAGTGCCATTGGGTAAGCATGTAATTTACGGCTAGGATAGCCATCAATTCCGCTGCGACTGTTCCTAAACAAAATACGACCTGTGCCATGGCGATCAAGCAGCATGTTAAGTATTTCTTTACGCGCCGGTAAATCACCTTGCTGAGCTTTTTCAAGCACATCAGTTATATCGGTTTCTTTTAATAGCTCAATGAGTGTGGCTTTGGCTGTATCATCAAGGGCTTGTGCTTGCAGTAGCTGATTTGCCGCTTCGGCAACGTCTTTGTAATTAGCTTCTTCTTCTTTGAATACGTCGTAGTCGTAAAATCTATCTGGGTCGAGCAATTGCAAGCGGGCAAAGTGGCTACGGTGACCAAGTTGATCAGGCGTTGCTGTTAATAGAATAAGACCCGGAATATCTTGGCTAAGCTCAGCCATGCGCTGATATTCGGTGCTCGGCTTACCATTGTTAATGCTTAGGTGGTGCGCTTCATCAATAACTAATAAATCCCAATCAGCAAGTGTTGCTTGTTCAAACCAGCGTTTTTTCTTGGTTAAAAACTCAAGACTGGTAAGCACTAGCTGCTCGGTATCAAATACGTTTGGCGAGTCTGCAAAGGCTTCGTCGCAGCGCTCTTCATCAAAAATAGAAAAACGTAAATTAAAGCGGCGTAGCATTTCTACTAACCATTGGTGCTGCAGGTTTTCTGGCACCACAATGAGTACACGGCTAGCACGGCCACTAATGATTTGTTGGTGTAATATCATGCCGGCTTCGATGGTTTTACCAAGGCCTACTTCATCTGAGAGCAGTACCCGTGGGGCAAAACGTTTACCTACTTCTTGTGCAATATAAAGCTGATGCGGAATAAGGTTAGCGCGCTGGCCAATTAAGCCTTTAATAGGCGATTGCTGGCGCTCAAATTGGTGTTGCCATGTTTGGTAACGTAAGGTGTAGCGATCAAAGCGATCTACTTGGCCTGCAAATAAACGATCTTGCGGTTTATTAAACTTAATAAAATGATCTAAAAAGGTTTCTTTTAGCTTTGCTTCTTCGCCGGTATCAACGCGAGTACCTACGTAGCAAAGTAGTTCACCTTGCACTTCAATAGACTCTACTTCTAATTCCCATTCTTCAACGCTTTTGATCACATCACCTGGATTAAATGCCACACGGGTAACCGGTGCTTCTGCACTAGAATAAACACGGTTTTCACCACTGGCAGGAAATAAAATGCTGACCTGGCGGCCTTCAATGGCAACTACGGTGCCTAATCCTAAATCTGACTCTGTATCACTGATCCAACGCTGACCTAAGGAAAAATTCATGTATGTCTCGTCTATGAAGAAAAAGGCGGCTATGTTACCTGTTACATAACACCACTGCAAGGCGCTATTTGACTCACTTTTAATTAATTTTATAAGTGCGAATTAATCCCATTAACAGTGCTAACAAATGGCTCTTTTTTAGGTAAATAAAAACTATATCGTGTTTGTAATAAAACGGACTTTTATGACAAATAGACTAAACTTAGATTATGCCTTAGCAATTAAGTATTGCAGGTTTGAATTTAGGCCCGTTTTACTTAGTTATTTTGGTATAGCATAAAAATCATAAAACGTAAGGAAAGTGCTATGGAAAAAGCTTCGAACCTTGAAAGTAAAATGTATGTGCTAGACACCAATGTATTACTCCACGAACCCCTCGCTTATTTGTCTTTCCAAGAACATAACGTTGTCATTCCCATGACTGTTTTAGAAGAGCTTGACCACATTAAAGATAGAAAACACGACGTAAGCCGTGATGCACGAGTGGCTATTCGCGGCTTAGATGAGGTACTAAAAGACGCAACTCCAGAGCAAATGTTGCAGGGTGTTGCACTGCCTAGCAATAAAAAGGCAAATGCCAATTCCACCGGCACGCTCATTATTGTTAATGATCATCTTTTTGCAGATTCTATTTCTGGTTTACCGGGGGATGAAAACGACCACCGTATTATTAACTGCGCCGTGTATTTACAAAAACAGCACAGCGATTCAAAAATTGTATTGGTGACAAAAGATATAAACATGCGCCTTAAAGCAAAAGGTGCAGGCCTTAAATATGTTGAAGATTACCGTACCGACCAACTAATTGATGATATTGCTTTATTAACTAGCGGCTATAAAAAAATAGAGGGCGATTTTTGGCAGCACGTAGGGCAATGCGAAACACAGCAGCACGGCCGTGATACGTTTCATTATGTGGCTAAAAACTTAATTCCAGATGTGTTTTGCAATGAGTACATACTTGATGGCAGCGAGCACTTTGCTGCGCGGGTCAAATCTTACGATAACGAGCGTATTAAATTAAAAGATATTAGTGTTGAGCGTTTAATGCACCAGCAAGCGTGGGGCGTAAAACCTAAAAATATTTACCAAGGTATGGCACTCGACGCCTTGCTTGACCCTAGTATTGAGCTGGTTATCTTAACCGGCCCAGCTGGGTGCGGTAAAACAGGTATTACTGTAAGCTTTTTTTCAATATTTGTGCAGACCTATCTACAGGCCCTAATTTTACTGAAGAAATTGAGTGTTTATAACAGGTCCAGATCTCATCTCTCTAACATGTCATTCAGTGTTACTTAAAGAATAGAACTATTAATCAATAAATATAAATAACGGATTTAACCTGCGAGAAGGCACAAACAAAAATAATAAAGCTAAGGTAAATCTAAAATGCTAATTTATGAAAATCGTTCTCAAAGGAGAACTAAAATGAATAATCCAAGTGAAATTAGAAATCCAAGAGTATTAGATACATCGGCACTAGTTCATGATCCAAAGTCATTGCTCGCTTACGGTGAAGATGTATACATCTGTCTAACAGTTTTAGAAGAATTAGATAACTTAAAAGAGAGAACTAATAAATCGGTAAGCGCTGATGCTCGTGTATGTATCCGTATGCTTGAAGACATTATAAACGGGCACAGTGCAGAAGAAATGGAAGCTGGTATTCCACTGCCTTCTACTGAAACAGCTAAAAGAGGCAAGTTGTTCATTGGTATTGATACTCAATTGGACATGGCAAAAGAGTTAAAGCACACGATTGGTAGCGATGCTGACAACAGAATAATTAACTATGCACTACACCTTCAGAAAGAGTTAGATAAAGACGTTACCATCGTTAGCCGCGACATTAATATGCGACTAAAAGCTCGAACTGTTGGTGTTATAGCCGAAGATGTATCCGTGGATAATCAAATCGCAGATATAGATTTGTTATATACAGGAGTGGAGGCTTTTGAAGGTGATCTTTTTGATCAAATTGAATCAGATAAAGATTTCAAAGTCTCAGGAGAGGTTTATACATTCCCAATAAGCTTGTTCAACGGTGAAGTTCAGCCAAACATGTATTGGTACGATGAAGCCGGACACATTGGCCGGATTTCAGAAGTGACTGATACTGAGGTATACACAAAGTTATTGCCTCGTAAGCAAGAAAAGGTATGGGGCATATTGCCAAAAAATCAGCGTCAAGCGGTAGCTTTAAGCCAATTAACAGACCCTTACTATGACTTAAATATCATCCTTGGCCCTGCTGGCTCCGGAAAAACAGGTATTACTGTAAGCTTTTTTTCAATATTTGTGCAGACCTATCTACAGGCCCTAATTTTACTGAAGAAATTGAGTGTTTATAACAGGTCCAGATCTCATCTCTCTAACATGTCATTCAGTGTTACTTAAAGAATAGAACTATTAATCAATAAATATAAATAACGGATTTAACCTGCGAGAAGGCACAAACAAAAATAATAAAGCTAAGGTAAATCTAAAATGCTAATTTATGAAAATCGTTCTCAAAGGAGAACTAAAATGAATAATCCAAGTGAAATTAGAAATCCAAGAGTATTAGATACATCGGCACTAGTTCATGATCCAAAGTCATTGCTCGCTTACGGTGAAGATGTATACATCTGTCTAACAGTTTTAGAAGAATTAGATAACTTAAAAGAGAGAACTAATAAATCGGTAAGCGCTGATGCTCGTGTATGTATCCGTATGCTTGAAGACATTATAAACGGGCACAGTGCAGAAGAAATGGAAGCTGGTATTCCACTGCCTTCTACTGAAACAGCTAAAAGAGGCAAGTTGTTCATTGGTATTGATACTCAATTGGACATGGCAAAAGAGTTAAAGCACACGATTGGTAGCGATGCTGACAACAGAATAATTAACTATGCACTACACCTTCAGAAAGAGTTAGATAAAGACGTTACCATCGTTAGCCGCGACATTAATATGCGACTAAAAGCTCGAACTGTTGGTGTTATAGCCGAAGATGTATCCGTGGATAATCAAATCGCAGATATAGATTTGTTATATACAGGAGTGGAGGCTTTTGAAGGTGATCTTTTTGATCAAATTGAATCAGATAAAGATTTCAAAGTCTCAGGAGAGGTTTATACATTCCCAATAAGCTTGTTCAACGGTGAAGTTCAGCCAAACATGTATTGGTACGATGAAGCCGGACACATTGGCCGGATTTCAGAAGTGACTGATACTGAGGTATACACAAAGTTATTGCCTCGTAAGCAAGAAAAGGTATGGGGCATATTGCCAAAAAATCAGCGTCAAGCGGTAGCTTTAAGCCAATTAACAGACCCTTACTATGACTTAAATATCATCCTTGGCCCTGCTGGCTCCGGAAAAACTTTTTTAGCAGTTGCTTCGGCGCTGCATCAAGTATTGGAGTTGAAAAAGTACAAAAAAATTGTTGTGGTGCGATCGAGAGATTTTATGGATGATGATCCCGGATTCCTTCCGGGGGATTTAACTGAAAAATCTATGCCTTTGCTCGCAGGTATTACAGACGCACTTATCTCGATGCACTCGGATGATAATCATGAAGGTAATATTCATGCAACAGTCGAGCATGTGATCGAAAAAGCCAATATAGAATTTACTAGTATGGCTTACTTTCGAGGCCGCTCAATAGACGATGCGGTGCTAATCATTGATGAAGCACAAAATATGACCAGAGCGCAAATCAAAGGCATGTTAAGCCGTGGTGGGAAAAATTGTCGGACAATAGTATTGGGTAACCTAGCCCAGATTGACGATAAGTTTGTAACACCTGCTTCGTCTGGTGCAAGTGCGGCTGTTAATGTATATAGAAATTATGAGAAAGGATCAGTTCTGATTTTTGATGAAGTAGAACGTAGTAGCTTGGCTGAGTTCACTGAAAAGAATATGTAGACATCAAACTACAATTCACATTTCCTTATAATATTGCGACAATAGCCACTGCTTTTTGCAGTGGCTTTTCAGAGAAGCCAGTTTCCACACATGCGGACGAAATGGATTTTGGACTTCCCTGCTTTCACTAGACAGTTTTTAATTCAGAATAGTGCACTTCCTTAAACTCTTAGGTATACCGTTTGTCTTTGCTTATTGTACACCTCTTATTAGACGTTACAGTGAAACTTATTAGGTGTCTGGCAAACTATGGGAAATCCATACAACGATAAAACTTTCTTTGCATAAGACGTTCGAAAACATCATCCCGAATATGTAATCTTTAAATTCTGAAGCATCCATGTTGCTACGTAAAATATCGGCAGTTTCCCATAGGAAAGATTCTAATTGTTGGAGACTGCTTTGAGTCATATTGGTATTTATTGCTTAAATTCCGTCATTAAGCGATTAAATGAAAAGCTTTGGTTAATACTGCAATTACTTACTTTTGCTTAGCTGTATATCTACTTCTGATGGGTCGGGGAAAATCTCTTCTAGTCCACAGTTTAGTATTTTAATTATTTGATAAATTCGCTCACAAGAAACAGGAACTCGCCCTTTTTCAATACGGCTTAAGTAACTTGCCTCAATACCGAGTTTACTAGCTAGCTCAGCTTGAGGTATTGAGCATTTTGTTCGCGCTAATTTTATATTCATACCAATCAGCGTTTGTATGGGCTGCATTGCTAATATCCACAGGCAAAGTGTAAATATTCCCATATTGCAGCCTGCCAACCCATGACATATAATGAAACTTATTTACATATATATCAATAAATGAACCTTTCTATCAATTAAATTTGTTTAAGTTGTCAATGAAGCTAGATCCCTTAATTAAAACCATTATATGCAAGCGTAATATTGATCGCTTTACTGTAGTAGAAGTTAGAACTGCGTACATAGCTCTACATCAAGATCAAACACTTGATCCTGTAAAAATTAGAAAGCTTGTTTACGCACAGCTTAATAAACTTGTATGCAAAGGTTGGTTACACTCATCGACATCATTAAATAGAAAAATAACGACTTACACAAAAACACGTTATTTTGAGCCAAGTAAAATCATCCCTACTCATTCCTCTGTGCCAAATGTCAGTAATTTTAAAGCTGATTGCCAAAAGGATCTAAGTGATTGCAATAACGAGTTATTGCAATGTATAGGCACGCTCGAAACTTATATAAATCTTTGGAACAAACACCCACAACATCAAACGCTATTTAAACGGCAATATTTAATTGCCCAAGAACGACAACAAAATTTAAAAGGCCGAATTGCCGCTTTAAATATACTTTTAGAAAATATAACTGAACAAGGCACTCTAAATGCGGCTACGTGATTGGCAACAAAAATGTATTAAAATAGCGCTAGCAAAGTACAAAAGCAACGTTAAGCACTTTTTAACATTAGCTACACCCGGTGCTGGAAAAACAGTCATGGCCTCGGTATTAGCAAAAAGACTATATGATGAAAAGCTTGTAGATATCATACTCTGCTTTTCTCCTTCATCTGTTGTTTCTGCTGATTTTGCCGATGAATTATCTCTGCAATTTAATGCTCGATTTGATGGCTCTATAGGTGCGCTAGGTGATTCATACACATATCAAGCACTAAGTACATTAAATGGAAATGTATGGCAATTATTTGAGCAATATAGAGTTTTTGTAATATTTGATGAAATACACCACTGTGCGGGTTCTTCAATTGAGGATGCAAACTCCTGGGGGAGCCCTATCCTCAATTTAATTAAAGAAAAAGCTGTATTTACACTCTCGCTGACCGGCACGCCTTGGCGATCTGATTCCTTGCCAATAGCACTATCAAATTACTGTAATGAGTCTGGTCAAATAAACTGTGATTATGTATATGGGTTAAAAGAAGCCATATCAGATAAAGTATGCCGAGTGCCACAAATAATTGCGTTAGATAATAATAAAATTACATTAACAAGCTCCGAAGAAACAACGACCTTTACTAATTTTATTGAATTACTCAAGGCAAAAGTTATTTCATACTCTGAGCTTGTTACAAACGAATTAGTTATTGAAAATTTGCTCCTTAGAGCCACTGCTAAACTAAAAGAGATTAGAAGTATTAACCCTAAAGCTGGAGGGTTAATTGTGGCTTCATCAATCTCACATGCTCATGTAATTAATAGGATAATGCGTAGCAAATTCAACTGCAGCGCAATTATTGTTACTAGCAGCGAAAATGAGCCAGACAAAATCATAAAGCAATTTAGGCATAGCGATAGTGAGTGGCTGATTAGCGTTGGAATGGTAAGTGAAGGCACTAATATTCCTCGGTTACAAGTATGCTGTAATTTAACAAATTACCGCACTGAGCTTTATTTTAGGCAAATATTAGGACGCATCCTGCGTATGACTGATTCAGTTAACCAAGATGCATTTATGTTTATGCCAGCAGAGCCTAACTTAATTGATTTTGCATTACGTGTTACAGAGGACGTTCCTGGTGAATTAGGCAAAGTTAAAATTTTTGATATTGAAATTGAGAATGAAAAAAGCATTGTGCTCGAACCATTGGATAGCCTACCTAAAGTTTTAGCAGAGGAAGGCGATTTGTTTGATATTAATTTAGATAGATTAATTAATAATGAAAAGACGGCTAAAACATATCTCAAAAATAATTCAAAAACACCTTTGACTAAAGTTTCAAATAACCTAACCCTGGATGGTGATTTTAACCACAGACCTATTAAACCTGAAGGGTTGGATGAATTATTACTCTTTGATATTTCTGATGAGGCGCATGCTAAATTAGAGCAATTGAATAGGATTTTGATTTAGGTGCAAACTATAAAAAGAAGATGGGAGGTCTAAATTACTCTCAAAACCTTGCACTTCAGTATAAAGAATTCAATAATTTTTATGGAGTTAAATACAAATCTAGCACATATTAATAGGCTTTTTTAAGCTATACTAGCTCAGACTTGATCTGACAGTTACCCGTTTTTCAATCGGTAACTGTCAGTTTAGATTTGAGCTAAATTCTTCTCAGCTGTTAACACCAAGCGACTTTGTCTTATCTTAATTACCAAGCGATTCTGTCGTAATCGCTAATTACCAAGGGAATTTGTCGGTCACTTTTTTACGTGTCTGTTAGTGTTTTGTTTTTGGAATACTAATAAGGCATGTTGAGGATGATTGTGATGGATTCAAAAGCTCAACTCACCGTTGATATCATAGCTAAAGTGGTTGAAGGCAGGATAACAATTGCCAATGCTGCTAAGTTACTCAGTAAGTCTCGACGCACTGTTGAACGCTACGTAAAGCAATATCAGCAAGTCGGTATTCAATTCGCTGTTCATGGTAACAGTGGCAAAGCCCCACCCAACAAAACGCCGGTATCAATAAAAAAGCGGTTCAAAAATTGATTCAGGAAAAATATTACGATTTGAATCTGTTGCACTTGGCTGAACAATTAGCTATGAATGAGAATATGGTTATTAAGCGTGAAACCCTTCGCGGTTGGGCACATGATATTCATCACGTTAAACGAGCCAAAGGAAGACGTAGCAATGTTCGAAAGCGCAGAAAGCGCATGAAAGCACCGGGTCTAATGATGCAAATGGATGGCAGTCCACATCGCAGGTTTGGGGATAAAAAGCACTGTTTAATTGCCATGATTGATGATGCGTCGATGTAATGAATGGTTGCAGCGAAGGTCAGTAAGAATAGAAATATAATTTTTCATTCTTTCACCTATGATAGCTTCATGTAATTCAAGATAAATCAAAGATAGTAGTCTGTAAATAACACATTAAAGAGGTACAGCTTAAATAAGTGCAAACACTACAATCGGGTTTTAATGTGTTGGATTCCATGCTACCAGGTGGCGATTTTAGCTGTTGCTTAGGCTCAAAATAACAAGTTTTGAACATTGGCTATTTTATTAAACGCTACTATGATCGTAAAATTACGAAAATTTAATAGTAGATTTAAGGACTAATATAGTATTAAAGTTGTTTACAATTGACACTATTAAAACGCTTACAGTCACTTGTATAGTGTTATGTAAGCGTTTGCGCTTGATTTCAACGTTACTTTATCAATATATCGTCATTAAGCCATGAATACCCAATATCACAAAAACACTGGCCGCAATAGCTCTTACTGTTTTTAGTGGAATTCTTTGTAACAAAGCTTTACCAACGTATATAATAGGGACATTAGCAATTAACATACCTACCGTTGTCCCTATGGTAACCCATAGTACTGATTGATATTGCGCACCAAGCAATACGGTTGCGATTTGTGTTTTGTCACCAATTTCAGCAATAAAAAATAAGATTAAAGCTACTACAAACGCGCCATAGCAGTCATATTTGTGGCTCACTTCTTCATCCTTATCTGGAATAAGTAGCCAAAGACCCACTACAATAAAGCTTGAATTCACTATCCAAGGTAAGTATTCCACGACAAAGTTCCCACTTAGCCAATCACCAAACCAAGCAGATAAACCATGATTAATAATTGTTGCAGCGAGAATACCTAAAATAAGCGCTATTTTATTATGAAAGCGGGCTGCTAAGAGTAAAGATAAAAGTTGGGTTTTATCGCCTATTTCAGCAAGAGCGACAGTAACGGTAGAGGTTAAGAAAATATCCATAAATTTTAGTCTTTTGGCGGGAAATATTAAACCGAGGCAAACAACTATCTCCCGCCATGAGGATAGTGTCTACCTAGGTCTTGCCGATAATGCTTGCTACAACATTACAAACTTACCATGCACATGAGGCGCAATTATGTTGATAAGTTTACTCACTAATGAGCAGGCTACTCCCCTAAGAGGGTGGCTATTTTCCCACAAAGTAAAATACCAGTAAATATTTAATTATAAGTTTTACCGATGAGCATCTATAAAGTTGGACAAGTTAACGCTGCCACTACACAAGCATATTAAGTCAAAGCCGTTAATCTTCATCAGGGCATCTCATTTTCGACCATATGTTTAAAGCAAAAAGTATACGTTTTAATAACTAGGCTAATTACCGCTTCAAATCACTTACTGTAATAGATGTTTGTAAGCGATTTCTCGTTGTTTAAGAAATTTACCAAATAAAAAACATAATTATTTTTAGAGTGTAATTTAGTTAATAAATTTCAATTTAAGTGCCATATTTCATTATGAATCAATAAGTTCTCAACGCGCCGTGTATTCTCGACTTAAGTGGCACTGATCTAACGAGTACAGTGTAGTGGTCAACTAATTTTGGCCTCAAATATCAGGCTCTGTATACGAGCTTCCCGTTGATGAAGAAAATGGCTATACCTTCTACACTGGCGCTGTATTAGATGAATTGTTAGTAAAAGGGTATCGCGATGGTACTAAGCTAAAGCGCATTGCACTTAAAGATATTATGGAAGATAAATAAGGCGATTAGCGCCTTCTAATCTGTCTATTTTACTTTTAAAGGTCATGAGCTCTACATTACGGTAGATACCTAGGGGCTTTGGTAGGCAAAGATGAGAATCTGTATTATGTAAATGTTGCTAGTTCTACATTAAAAGCTAATAAATGAATACAGTAAAAGCTAATGTGGTCAAATTTACCCATCTACTACAACCTCCACTACGCGCTTATCGTGTTAGGTCTGTATAGAGCCCTTTAATATTTGGTAAATCCATAAAAACAGAAGGAGCCCCATCTTTTAGTTCTAGATTTGAGTTTAGCCTGCTAGCCGTTGTTATCAGAAAACAATGGTTAATCGCGCGCGTGACTCCTACAAAAAGCAAATTTAGCTCTTGCTCATAATCGTCAATTTCCCATGTTGTAAAATCATATTTGGGAAAAATATATTGGTACAAGTCCATGATAAAAACAGCTTTAAACTCTAATCCTTTAGATTTGTGTACGGTCATTACATTTATCGACTCAGTAGTCGTATACATGTTTATGAATTTCTTGTTCTCAATCACTTGAGACAAAATCTCGAACTCTGTTTGCGTGAGTTCTGACTCTAGCAATAGTGGGCATAGATTCTTGATGTATATAACTAACGCTGATTGTTCGATATCCCGACATATTTTAATGACGTCAATTAGCTGAGACTTATGTTTCTGTGATTTCTTCTCACAATACTTTTCAACAATGTCAGTAGCACTCCAAGCTAGATCATAACGAAACTTTAATATGTCGTGACACATCTGAAGATGGGAGCTATTGGAATTGTGCAGTGGATTTTCTCTATAGACGACATGTGGCAATGGTAAGTGTTCGTCAAATAGCTCAAGACTGATGTTATTTCTTACTAATATTGCAATATCAGAGTATTTCAGTTCTGTATATTTCTCTCTTAACTTGTATACAATCTGCTCAACCTGCTTGAACGCATCTAGCTGTGTGCCTGTAAAACGAGCATGGTAAATCCTTTTATGGTCGCACTTGGTAAGTTGACTATTTGGCTCCAATAACCTGTTAGCGTAGTTAGTTATTGAAGGATGACACCTATGGTTTATATATATAGTATGCTTAGCGAAGTCGCTGCGTTCAGATAACTGCAAGAGATACTCAGGCTTCCCATCCCGCCACTTATAAATAGATTGATTTATATCACCTACTACTATGCCTTTTAATCCATAATTTAAAATCGATAGGAATAGTCGATGCTGTTCTGAAGACGTATCCTGATATTCGTCGATGTATATTGCTTTATACCGAGCTGCAATATAGCGTTGACAACTGTTTGACTTACTTAAGACAAATTGTGCCAACTGACTAGTAAAGTTTAATAGTATTATTCCTTTCATGAATAGAAATTGTGACACTTCGATAAAATTGCTGGACATTTGACTAACATTATTTGCACCGAAGTTACTTTGCAGCTCATCCAATACACTTTGTGGCAAATCTTGAAACTTAATACACTCTAGCTCTTGATGGGGCATACTAAAAGCATGCCTACCAAACGGGTATATTATTTCGGACAAGCAAAACTGATCTATTGTCCCTATAAAACTAGAGTTTATACTGAAACAACCTTTAGTAATTTTCTGGGTGATTTCTTTACTAGCCTTTTTAGTAAATGTTATTCCGATGATACCTTGATAATGCGGGAGGCTGACTAGGTCCTGTTTAATTTTTTCTACTATGACAGTGGTTTTTCCGCTACCGGGACATGCAACAATCACCATGTTACCAGCTTGTGCTATTGCATCTTTTTGCTCAGCTGTATATTCAAAGCTCATCCTTATAACCCTTTTGCTCGTTCAATCGCTTGGAGTAAAGGCTTTGCTAATTCACCATTCTCAATTTTGGCTAAAGATGACCGATACCGACTAATAAACTGACGCATATTGATAGCCTTACTAGACTTTAAGTAGTTGATAGCTTTGAGCTTATCGTTGCTTCCAGAAAACTCTTCCATTTCCAACGCGAGTTCGTCATAAAGGTCTGTTTCTAGGTCGACTCTAGCTACGAACAAACCTCTAGGGTTTAACAGCTTGCTGTAATCTTTCCACACATCTGAACTTGCTATTGATTCTGGAGTTTCATCAAGTCCAACTCTTGCTATTGGAGGTATAGGAATAGTCATATTGGCAATCTCTATACAGCGATTAAAGCCAGCTAGTGTTCGTTCATCTCTATGCGGAACTTTGGAAACATCATTATCAGTACGCACGACATAGGGGATACCCATAGCGGATAAAATCTGGGTATAAACCTTAAATTGAACGCCATCAACGGAAATTATGGATACATTGAAGTAGTCGAGACATTTATCGAACTCTTTTGACATTTCTTGATACAGTAACTTTTCTGAAGGCCCTTCAACTAATAGCACGCAAGAAGAAAAAAAGGCTTCAGCAGGCAAAATACTCATTCGATACCCAAGATCATCCCATGCATCATTTATACACTGTGAACACCCCTCTGATGCAGCGACGCTAGTATCTTTATCTATATACAAACGAATAATAGAGCTTGGTTTAAATTGCTCTACTACTTGTGGCGAATGGGTGGTGATTAGCACTTGACCGCATAAAGATTCATTAAGGTATGAGGCTAGCCTTCTTTGTTGATGAGGGTGCAAATGGGCCTCAGGTTCTTCGACACAATAAAATGTAACGTGATGTTGAGGATCATGTTCGCGTTCACTTTTCGCTTTCCATAGCGCCAACAAGATTTGATTGTCTCGACCATCACCACCTAACAATAATGGTGCTCCATTTTTTTCGGCACCAAGTTGAAGGTTATCAATAAATTGTTGAACTTGTATCGCACCAGTATCTAAAGTTACTCGATAGCCAGAGTTTAGATGAGAAAGAGACTTAAGCTCTTCATTCACCAAGCTAGTTGATTGTCTAACGTAATTAAGGTTTTTTATTTGGCTATTTATAGTAGTCAAACTTTTTGAAATTAAAGAGGTATGAGTATCATCATTTTTAACTTCTTGCTCTGGTCGTTCTTCTTTTGCGATCTTAAGGAGATGTTTCTTTTCTGATTCGATAAACCTTTTCAAATCTCTCCTTGATTGAACATACTTTAAATTTATAGCCTTAAGATAAAACCGAGAATTCGCTTCCTGTAGATCATCCATGCTACTACCTGTAAGTATTTGATAGTCGCCTGACAGTTTTGCTCTAAAAGAGAATACTGAAGTGTCATCTTCAGACACATGTCCTCTCAAAATCGAACGAGCTGAATCTTCGCAAACGTTCTTGAAAAATAGGTTTACTTCAAAGTCAGAAACTTGCTGACCGTTTGAGTCAATGTAAAAGTCTGTCGTTTGCGGTTCAATATCGCGCTCGGATAGAGACCGATCTAAAAGTAGTCGAAGTGCAAAAATAAGGTTTGTTTTACCAACGTCATTTGCACCCAGAATAAGTGTATTTGCGTTAAAGTTTATTGTGCTTCGAGAAAAATTTCTAAACCCAATCAGCTCTACTTTTTCGATTTCCATCAATATTCTCAATCAGTTGCTCTGCAATTATTATGATATTAACCCCTTTTTTTGTTGAGGGATATCTAGAATCGAAATAACTAAGGGGGGCATTGAAATGCGCCAAAAAGATTCAAACAACATTTTGAGTATACAAGTTAGTTGATAGCTCAAACGCATATGCGTTGGTCGAATTTACCCAGTGATACACCACGTAGATTTACAATGCACCCCATTAGACCAATGGATAACTTTTAGTAGGGCAAAGCCCATGAACAGGATGTGAATGAGTAAAATGTCTACCAAATAATGGGGTAAAGGTGAGCCAGCGTTGATCTAGCTGACTCGAAGACGGACAAAACTGTTAAATCATGCGGCATCACTAAGACGGAGGCTTTCGTAATAGTCTTCCGCCAGAGCGGTCATTTTGAACTGAGCATCTACTCCAGCGATCTTTTCAACGGCATCTTTAATTTCCTCTAGATCGACACTGAAGAACTCCTTACGAATGTTAACTGCATTAACACGTTGAGAATGGAATTCACGGTGCAAAGCTGTTTCGAGTGCAGGTGCATCATCAGTATAAATCATGGCATGTACGTCAAATGGGAATGGTACACTGGCATCACCAAGCTCTTTAACTCTGTCCATAGGCTCTAGCCTACGCGTTAAACCTATCTTGTAAACATCTTCTCCAAAGGAACCAATGTTACTTATCACGTACACATGGCCCTTACGAGTTTGTTCCGCCATACTCTTGGCACGTTCTTCTTTGGCTTCAGCTTCGGCCAATTGCAGCTCTAGAATGGCTATTCTTTGTTCCATTTCACTACGTTCTTGTTCATTAGCTTGAGCAAGCTCTTGCTGAGCTTTATCAAGAAGGTTTCGATACATTTTTTCTTCTTTCTCAGCTTCAGCTATAGCTTTTTCAAACTCCTTTATTGCTCTCTGCTCTTCACGAATTTGCTCTTTGATGAGCTTCTGCTCGGCAATTTCTTCCTGCTTCTTCAGGGTATATTGATACTGAAGCTTACATTCTTCGAATTTTAGTTCGATGTAGTCAATATCAAAGCCACACTCCATTGTCGCAGCTGACTTTTCTAGATTGTTTGCTAGTTTCTCGATTCGTTCCAGCGTACGACCAAATGAGCTTGGTGAAACCTTGCCAATAAGCATGTCACATTCAATATTGAACGCAGTTAGCATTAGCTTAACTTGACCATTGAGGATTTTTTTATTCAAAGACTTATCATTAGAAATAACGGTCGTTTCAGGGAAGGTGACAGCGGTTTTCGCTTTAATCATGTCTTTTTGCTGCTGCCGTATGTCTTTGATCTCTTCAGAATAGCGAGTTGATGTTTCGTAGAGATATTGTGGCATTTCAAAATGACCATGAGCAGTATATTCATCGAGTCGTGAATACAAGTCTATCCCACCCATAAGCTCGTTCAGATCCTGTTCGCTCTTTTCAATATTGGCATTAAGTTCATTTAGAGAGTTTTGGGCCGCGTCAAGAGACTGTTGCTGTTCTAGAATACTAACTTTAAGAGAGTCATCTTGTCCTTTCAAAGCTTGTAGGTCGGCAGTTTCAGTGTTAATTTTGGAAAGCGCCTGCTTTGCTATCTCATTAGTTTGCTGAAGAGATTCATTTGCTTTCTTTAATGTCTCGTGCTCTTCTTTGGCTTTCTTTAACGCTTCATCTATTGACTTGTACTGTCCAACTTTTTTATCCGCAAAGCGTTTCGTCACTATATAGGTCAGCAAAACTGCTAACAAAGATATGCCTGCTAATATCAGTAAATTATTATCCATTGTTTACCTTAAAACCTCTTGTATGAATTGCTTTCTAAGTGCGGCTCGTTCTTCGCAGCGGTTTTGGTACTCTTCATTTGCATTTGATAGCGCATTTTTAAATGCTTGCTTTGCTGCGGATTGTTGCTGTCTTACTTGCCGCTTTAGTTCTCGCTGAGCTTCACGCACACCTTTTTCATGCTCTCTAAGTGCTTGAGCTTCAGCACGTTGCCGAGCTTTCTCTCTACGCTGAGTTTCGCGGGCGGCTTGTTTGTTGGCCCTATCTATAGCTTTAACAACCTTTATAGCCGTCCTTAAACCACTTCCTCGTCTGGCCAATGCATTTCTCCTCTAAGCAAATTAGAATTATGCTTCCGATGCTAGCACAACAAAATTGGAAGGGTTACATTGAAATCAAACAGATTACATAAAGTCTATAGCTATGAGAGCGCTAAGGTTTCAAATATCTATGTTTCTTATAGGCAGATTAGCTCCTTGCTTTGAGTTAGAAAAAATATTCCAAATGATGGCATGGGGAGTAATGGCTCATGCAGTCGCTGACTAATCTTGGGGCAAAGGCAGCATAAGAACACTGCCTGCGCTAAATCAACAATCGGTTTATCTCGATATTTTAATGGCGTCTTCAATCTCTATTCCCAAATATCTGATGGTGTAATCAATTTTTGTATGACCAAGTAGTAACTGAACGGCACGTATATTTTTGGTTCGAGCATAAACCAAAGTCGCTTTGGTTCTTCGCATTGAGTGAGTTCCATAAAGGTCAGAATCAAGTCCTAATTGCTCAGCCCAGCTCCTGATGATAGACCTGTAATATGAATAGCTTATTGGTTGATTAGAGCGACGTATACTCCGAAACAAATAATCACTGGGTTGCAATTTAACTTCTTGAATCCAATGGATAATACTTTGTTGTGTTCTCGGAGTTATCTCAAATTGAACTTTGATCCCAGTTTTCTTCTGCGTTAATTGAACCCTTTCAAATACTTGATCGAGAGTAGTGACGTCTCGAACTTTTAAAGAGAGTAAGTCACATGATCTTAGCTTGCTATCTATAGCCAAATTAAGTAAAGCTAATTGCATCAAGTTGTTTTGAATTTCAATTCGAGTGCGAATACGCCAAATCTCTTCAAGCTTGAAAGGACGTTTCACACCAGTAGCATTGTGGTTTAGTTCTGGTTTCATAGTGACCTCCTATTTAAAAGTCACTATGAGTGATAGTGGATGGATTACTGATTAGGATTTGGACAAAAACGCGTTAGAGGCTATGGTCAGCTTTGTGCTAAAAAGGGGATCTTCATCTCACCACTCACCGGAATTTTTGGAGCGAAGCGAGTTAAATTTCCTAGTGCAGTGGCTTCTTATAAGCTTTTACACTAATTATGCAACAACCTCGAGCATTTCGTTGTAATGAATCTCATCAACTTCCTGAAGCCACGTAAAAATATCACCAATGACATTTTGGCTTTCACCTAAAAGGTTTTCTGAAGAATCTTCATTGATTTCAATAACAGCACTATGTGAGTATTTGTTTATGAATCGATAAATCTTTTCTTTGGTAGATTCATCAGTGATTTCGCAACCGTTCAAGCCACAATTCATCAGCTGCGCAATATCACTTCGGTGCTTTGGAAACTTGAAGCTAAAAAATGATTCAAGCAGTTTCCTTGAGAGATTCGCGGTTAAAAAGACTTCGTCTCGAGACAATGCAGAACTATCTTTGTATGCATGCAGCTTTGAAAATATATAATGGTATTCTGAATTGTAATTAACCAGACTAGAGTTTGCGTCTTTAAATGTCGATTGGCGTGGAGTGACTGTTGACGCTTCAATTGTATAAAAGAACGCATTTGGATCTTTGGGCGGATTCTTTCGTTTTCTATTGCGGTTTACACCTTCAAACCAATCTCGGATCAATTTGAAGTAAGTAAAGTTGTGCGTAAATACAAATAACTGCTTTGCTTTGTTACAATTGCTACGAAGAAATGAATACGCATGAAATAAGTGGTTCGAGTCAAAGCTTGAAACGGGATCATCCACAACAACGATAGTATTTTCCATCTTGTTATCGTTTTCTTTTAACTTGGTTATAAAGTAAACAAAGGCAATAGCAGTTTTTTCCCCTTCGCTTAAGTTTCCTTCTACCGGAATAGATTCATTCCGCAATATTTCATAGCCTTTTTTAAAAGGGCTAAAACGAAGGGTTAATTCACTGCGACCAAGAAACTTGTGAAGTGATTCATTAAACTGGTCAGCCCCCAAGCCCTCGTTTGATAAAGAATCTTCAAGGCTTCTAATTTCACTGTTTCGGCTAGTTATTGTGGCTTTTAATGTATTATTTGCGGCTGTACGGTGAACAACTTCTTTTTTCTTACTGTGGTAACCGAAAGACTTAACCTCACTGGTTGTATAGTGAAGTTCAAGTTGTTTCTTGGATTTGTCTGTTTCCTCCTTGAAGTTGTTCGATTTGTGGTTGTGCTTATCAACAGTTGTACCAATCGCTGCCATAGCATTGTTAAAGGCCTTTATCGAAGATTCACTAATAACGTCGACCGTAAGACCAGTCTCAAGGGGGTTTCCTGTCTTCTCTTTCAGGATTTTATGCCAAGCTGAGATTTCTTCATTAAGGTCTTTGGTAGCCTTTTCCAAGGCTGCACATAATTCGCTGTACTCCTTTTTCAATTCTTCGTAAAAGTCAGCTGTCGCAGGTAAAGTAGGGACTTGAATGTATTGAGCTGTAAGCCAACCATCAGCATTCACAAGCCTGCTTTGAAAAGCTTTGTAATCGTCATTGAAATGGGCTTCGAGTTGTTTGATGCGCTCTTCAGTTATGGTATTACCACAAAATTCACACTGGTTTGATTTATGGCGCTTATGAAGATCAAGACCAGTTTCAACCCAAGACTTTATATCACCATGCTCAACAAGTCGTTGAATGGTTTTACTGACTACGCTGGTATTTAGAAGATCATCAAGACGGCCTTTTGCTTTGCCGAAAGTTTCCTGATTAATTGCCTTTCGTGTGAATGAAATAGGGTTCTTCTGATCTGGTTTAGCAGCATTGGTTAGTTCGATAATTTTATCTTCATTAAGAAGCGGCTCGTCTGTTTTCGTTGCTTGAAGGTTTGAGGCGATAAACGCTTCAAATTTTGTTTTGTTATAATTAAGATAATGGCTATCAGACGTATCAATAGATTGGAGGCTCATTTTCAAGCGACGAGCACTATCAGTTCCAAATTTTGAAATGGCACCTTCCAGTTTTTTTATTTCTGTTGCTTCTTTGCTATACGCTTCGGAATCGGCCTTTTGCGTCTTCTTCAGCTCTTCCAGCTTTTCTCGTTCTTCAATTTTGGCTTTGTCTACCAGCAAAATACTTTTGACAACGCTATTCCATGAAATATTTTCGTCAATGAAGTCTTGATTGAAGGTGTATACGTTTAGATCAGAAGTCCCCACGTTCGCTTGTGTGATAAGCGTACCGTTGTCTACTCTTACTTCGAATTCTGAAGAAGGAAATTTACTGGAAGTGGCTTTATTTTCTATACAGCGAAACAACCCCGAAAGCGTAGATTTACCACTTCCGTTCCAACCATAAAACAGATTGTACTTCCCAAAATCTTTAGCATTGGTGTTAGTGTGATCCTGATAGATACCAAAGTGTTTTAGTTTTTGTATGTTTTTTATTGACATAACATCCTTGCTTTAAAGCTACGCTGTGTTCAATTTGCGTCTAAAAATTTTAAAGTGCGCGATGCGCACATCTTTTCCCTGATATCACTTCATGTATTAAATAAATTTATTTTTAACAAATAACGTAATGCATTGCCAACTATAATTTTTATTGGTGCTAATGAGATCCAGAAAAAAGAAGATACGTTAAAGGAACATTCGCTTTTTAGAATTGGCTCTATAGTACTAAATTACTTGGACCGTCTCTTAATTGCTCAAAGCCATAATTAAATAATTTACCCTAACTTGTTTTGGGGCAGAAACGATCTACGGCTGATAGTCGGCTTATGGCACTTTAGAGAAGTTCGACTAGAGCGAAGAGCAGAGAGTCGATCAAAATCATTTTTGGACAGAAACGCGCTAAATTATTTGCTCTAATTCGATAAAATAAAAAACAAGCCAATGATGAACACAAATAATTAAACTTCTATCCCTTACCAACAAATTTCTTTACTATTTTTAAATTTTTAAGTCTATGTTTTAGTATAAAAATGGTTATTATATAGGTGAATAAATAACCTAAACCATTACAGAGGATATACATATGTTCATTAAACCAGGACCGAAAAGAGAAAATGATGATGGAACGCCGGATAAAAGACAACGTACTAACACACCAGATAAACATAAGCCGTTAAAACGACATGATCACCAACGAGGTGATTAATTTAGACCTAAATTATTTAAAGTTATTATAATTTTGTTACTTTTGTTGGGAAAATAAACTTCCACTTTTCTTGTTTTTTTTATTTTTCCCTTTATTTTTCCACTTTACTATCCAACTCATTACAGGGCAGAAATGAGTTGGACTGCCGAGCTTTCATTAGATACCTACTTATAATCTTAAAGTACAAAACGGAAGTAAACTTCCGGTTTCTAACCCAATATTGCTATATTTCGGAAGCAAACTTCCGTTTATAGGGATTCAAAGGTAGTTATCGGAAATATACTTCTGTTTTTTGAAAGCGTTAACCTAGATAGCTATATGAGCCATTTTTTGGGTCTTATTTGAGCGAAAAGCAGACATTGACCGTTAATCGTTTCAACGACGGCAATTAGCCATACGTTGCATGTTTGCTCCCTTACTGGTTTTACGATATCCAAAACCGACATAACGACCATTAAGCAAATACCAAAGTAAAATAGGTATGTGCTCCAATCATATAGCCAAAGAGGATAAAGCGTTAATAGCACTGCTACAGGCCCTAGAATGCTGAAGACAGCTCTGGTATGGTTTTTATTTTTGTGCCAGTTGTATAAGTTTACCAATAGTTCCAAAGATGCAAAAATAGGTAAAAGCGTATTTACAGCTATTCCTTTGAAGTGAGAGAAGAAGCCTAGTCCTAATGCCGATGCAAGTGACCTTAATGCAGGGAGGCAGGCCGTGCCGCTAGCCAAACGCCACTAGAGCCTACTCTGTCTAATATTTTATTTATCATTTGAAAGTCTATTGGTTGATATTACCATCATTCTAAACTCCGTATACAAGTACGGAGTCAATCATTTTAATGAGTCAATTATGGGGCAATGTGTTGGATCTTCGTTTTGCATACAGGTATTTGTCATACCCACAATTACTTTCTCTAAACGTTGAAGGTCATTAATTTTGTCTCGAATGATTGCTAACTTTTGTCGGTTTAATAGCTCAACTTGAGCGCAGTTGCTGTCCATAGACATTAGCGATTTTATTTCTCTTAACGTAAAGCCGAGCGCTTTGGCTTTTGTGATAAACCTAAGTTGTCCTGCTATTGATTCGTCATGTTGTCTATAACCAGATATTGGTTTCTCAGGTGGTGTAATCAGTCCTTCTCGTTAATAAAAACGAATGGTTTCTACATTTAAATTTAATGATTGTGCTAATTTGCCAATGGTTTTCATTATTGCCTTTGTGAATACTACTAATCTAAAGTTATATTTAGTTCAACTATCTAATGACTTGATAATGCCACAGACTTCAATTGTACCGTCAGACCCGCAAGAGCTTGCCATTAGTTTTAACTCTTTTTTGAGTGCATTCAATTCCTTCATTCGTTGATTAACTAAAGTTAGTTGCCGATCAATTAATGCATTTACACTAGAGCAACTCTCCTCTGGCTTGTTTTTTAATTCAATGAGTCGCTTAATATCATTAAGCGGAATATCTAAACTTCGACAATGCTTTACGAACTCTAGCTCTTTAAGTGCCTTATTAGAATACAACCTGAAATTCCCTTCAGTGCGATCAGGATCTGACAGCAAGCCCTCCTTTTCATAATATCGGATGGTTTGTACTGAACACCCCGATGTTTTCGATAACTCACCAATTTTCATAAAATTTCCAAATAAACTTGACCCTATAGTCACTATAGGGTTTATAGTTAGAGCATACAAGTTAATCGGAGATGAAAATGAGCGATTGTGGGTGTGAAGTTGAGCTAAAAGATAACCAGCAAAAAACGGTGCTTTATTGGCTTCTGGCTATCAATGTCTCGATGTTTGTTTTTGAAATTGGCTTTGGTTGGTTATCAGAATCAACGGCTTTAATTGCAGATTCGTTAGACATGCTAGCGGATGCAATCGTCTATGCAATTGCACTATACGCGGTGGGAAAGTCAATCCAACATAAGGCTAATGCTGCTTTAGTGAGTGGCTATTTCCAACTGGGGTTAGGCGTGCTAATTCTAATGGATATTGCTAGAAGGCTGTATGGTGAAAGTGAGCCTCACTCTTGGTTTATGATTGGCGTAGGCATGGTTGCTTTAGTTGCAAATGTGATTTGTCTCATCCTTATTCGAAAGCACAACAACGATGAAGTACATATGAGAGCTAGCTGGATATTTTCAGCGAATGATGTAATTGCAAATCTTGGTGTTGTTATCGCAGGCATACTCGTTATGGTGCTGAAACAGCGTTGGCCTGATATCGTCATTGGTAGCATCATTTCAATGTTAATTCTTCGAGGCGCTTACCGAATACTAAGCGATGCTAAACAAGAATTAGCTGTTGCTGAGAAAACACGTTAAACACCAAATGAAGATAAACAATCAACCTTTGGTTGTTCAAAGTAAGGAAACATCAATGAATAGCAAATATCTAGAAAAAACCAAGATAGTAAATTTTGAACACTCTACAATTCAATCATTAATTTCTGAGCGTAATTGGCAAGAACTCGATGACTTCAACAAAATTGGTGCAGCCTACCAATTTGTTAAAGATGAAATATTATTTGGTTACAATGAGAGTGATGATATTTCAGCAAGCAGTGTTTTAGCCGATGGTTACGGACAATGCAATACCAAGGGTAACCTGCTGATGGCTTTGTTACGAGGATTAGGTATTCAATGTCGTTTTCACGGCTTTACTATTGAGCAGCGATTACAAAAAGGAGCTATTCCCACTTATGTATTTTGGTTAGCACCTAAATATATCATTCATAGTTGGATTGAAGTTTATTTCAAGGATCGTTGGATAAACTTAGAAGGCTTTATATTAGATGAACAATATTTAAGTTCACTACAGCACAAATTTAGTCAAATAAAAAACGAATTTTGTGGTTATGGTGTTGCAACAAAGTGTTTCTCTTCGCCAGATACAGATTGGCGTGGTCAAGATACCTATATACAAAAAGAAGGTATTCATGATGATTTTGGTGTTTATAATTCCCCTGATGAGTTTTATCTCGAAAAAGGAACTAACTTATCAGGAATCAAACGTTGGATGTATCAACGAGTGATCCGTCACTTTATCAATTTTAACGTAGTCAATGTAAGAAATTTAAAAGTTCTTGAGGTGGAAAATGCACAATCATAGCCATAGCCATTCGCATGGAAAAGACGACCGTATAGGTTGGACATTTTTCCTTAATGTTTCATTTACTATTATCGAATTTATTGGTGGTTGGCTAACCAACAGTACCGCTATTATGGCTGATGCTGTACATGACCTGGGTGACAGTTTATCTATAGGATTCGCTTGGATACTGAGTCGTTTCTCGGATAAAGAAGCATCCGATAGATTTAGCTATGGTTATCGTCGTCTTACCCTGTTTGGCGCATTAATTAACAGTATTGTATTAGTTATTGGTTCTGTCTGGGTGCTATTTGAAGCAATACCAAGATTATCTAATCCTGAAATGCCAATGGCTGAAGGAATGTTGGGTCTTGCATTACTTGGGGTTGCTGTTAATGGGTATGCAGTATTTAAACTAAAAGCGGGTAAAACGCTGAACGAAAAAGTACTTACGTGGCATTTGCTTGAAGACGTACTTGGCTGGGTTGCAGTCCTAATTGTTTCTATCGTGCTGCTTTTTGTAGATCTACCCATATTAGATCCTTTGCTTTCTATAGGCTTTACACTGTTTATATTGTTTAACGTTTTGAAAAACCTGAAAACAACATTGGCACTATTTCTTCAAGCTACACCTGATGAAGAAGTGCAGAATAATATTGAAAAAGCGATAAAGGCTATACCTGAAATTAATGGGATTCATCATATGCACTTTTGGTCATTAGACGGGGAAAGTCACGTATTAACTGCTCACCTAGAGTTAGCCCATAACTTTGAGGTTGATAAATTAATTAGGCTAAAACAACAAGTGGCTAAGGAACTTTCTTCTTATAATTTATCTCATACAACCATTGAGTTTGAGTTTCCTCAAGAAACTTGCCGTGACGAGCATGAAAAACATGCGCATGGCTAGTTTAGAAAACCTTTTTTTGATATTATAATTTTTCATATTTAAGTAGGTGTTTATTTTGAAATTCAATGTTGCGTTAAAAATACTATTAGTCGTTTCGATTGTTTTGCAATCGTTAACTGCTGTTGTATCCGCAACACCTGAGAATCACCAGATAGATATAGAGCACCTTCAAATTCAACATGATCATGCAGATGATCGAAATGTTTTAAATGATAATACAGATGATGAACAGCACGATGTAAAGGATTGTCATCACTGCGGACATTGCAGTGGCAGCCATTTATCTTGGATTTTAGTCAGTAATTCAAATGTCGATGGTAAGCTAAATATTATCAATAAAACTCCTTATCAAATTGATCAAACAAGTACCTTTCTTGAAGCGATACTTCGTCCGCCTATTTCTTAATTAGATTAATTTTTAATGACCTATTTATCCTTTAATAATGGATAAAGGTTTCGTGTTTATTAATTTTAAAATTAAGAATTTTTATGTATATATATTTAAAAAATGCAGGTTTAGTCCTGTCTTTATGCATGGCTGTGAGTTTTTCAGTTGCCACTTATGCCAAACAGAAAAGTATTTCATGGCTAGATAGTCAAATAAATAAAGATCCCGAAGTTGTTGCGGCTAAAGAGTTACTTAATGCAAGTAATCATAGAGCCAAGAGCTTAACTAAAGCCGTATATAACCCAGAGCTTGAAGCAAGCTATGAAAAAGAGGGTGATTTTGATAATTATTCTATTGGTATCAGTCAAACGATTGATTTTTGGGATAAGCAATCAGCAAATAAAAGCATTGGTGAAATTGGTGTTTATGCAAACCAGCAACAATTGTTATCTCTACTCGATTCTAAAAAGGCTAACGCTTTAACTGCAATAGTTAATTGGCAAGCAGCAAAAAAGGTGGCTCAGTTACTTTCAGTAAGAGAAAATCAATTACAAACGCTCGTTGGAATTGTTGAAGATAAGCGAAAAGCAGGACTTCTAGAGCCACTTGACGCTGAACTGGTTTATTTAAACTTGTCCCAAGTTTTCAGTGAAATATCTGAGTCGCAAATTGCTTTGAAAAATGCAGAGGTAAATGTTCAGGAGTTATTGCCTGATTGGACGCCTAATACTACCAATTTGTTTTCATTTACTTTTGGAGCAACAAACTATTCATTTAACTCTCAGTGGGTTGAGGAACATCCAAAAGTTAAACTCGCTAGAGCGCAATGGAAGGTAAAACAATCTAAAGCTCAACTAACCACTATGGAATCTAAAGCCAATCCAACCATTGGAGTTAACGCAGGGAAAAGTGGAGATGAAGACTTGATTGGCGTGACTTTCTCAATTCCTTTAAATATCAGAAATAACTATTCAGATACTGTTAAAGCCGCTTATTCAGAAGCAATTGCAGCAGAGGCTAAGTTTCGGTCGGTTTATCGAAAGCAGTCATTTGAAGCAAAAGCTAATTATGAATCGCTTATTGTCAGTAAAAAATACTATGAGCAATGGCAAAAACTGACAAAAGGCAGATTAGATAGCAGCGAAAACTTATTAAATAAGCGCTGGGAAGCTGGTGACATTAATACTTCTGACTACTTACTTGCATTAAATCAACGTGCGGAAGGGCTTCATGCAGGAATACGTTTGGAAAATCAATTCAAGCTTGCAGAAATATCCTTCATTTTAAGTATGGGTCAGTTATCCAAATTTGAGATTTGAGCGCTTTGTTTTTTCAGTAGCGAAAAACGAAATCTTAAATTTATTAAAAATATAGGTTACAAAAATGAATACAGTAATTAGTAAAAAATTTTTAGCCGTAGTAATTAGCAGCCTGTTAGTTGGGTTTACTACAAATCATGATGCTTTTGCACAGTCGTCAGATGGAACTGGTTCTGTCACAAACGTTTCGAAACAAGAAGAAAAAGAACATCAAGATGAGCATGAACACGAAAAGGGACATGAAGAAGATAAAGGTGACCATGACGAGCACGGCCATGAAGGTGGTAATAAAGAGGGAGAAGAAGAACATGAAGAAGGTATCACTATTGATCCAAAGAAGATGTCGCTTGCTAAAATTAAAGTGGAAAGTGTTAAGCCTGAATATCAATTTAGCTCCGTATATGCACCTGGCGAAATAAAAGCTAATGGCTATAAAAGTTATGTGGTATCACCACGTACAGAGTCAGTCATTATCAGTCGCCATGCAGCGCTTGGCGAGTATGTAGAAATAGGTCAGAAGTTAGTTACATTATTTAGTGAAGCAATGGCACAAGCACAAGCTGACTATTTAATCGCTTCAACCGAATGGCAACGTGTAAAAAAGCTGGGTAATAAGACGGTGAGTGAAAGTCGATTATTACAAGCTGAAACAACATACAATGCGAGCTATGGCAAGCTCATTGCTTTAGGGTTAACTGAAAAAGCAATAAATGGTATTTCTAACAAAGACATTAAAGCATTTGGACAATATGCATTAACGGCGCACCGTGAAGGTGTCGTGCTTCAAGACGACTTTATCCAAGGGCAACGTGTTGATGCTGGGGATGCAGTCATGTTGTTAGCTGATGAAAAACAACTATGGGTTGAAGCAAAAGTTTCTCCAAATAAAAAGCTAAATTTATCAATTGATTCTCCTGCGGTACTTAAATTAGAAGGCCAGAGTTACAATGCCAAAGTTATCCAAGAAGCCCATACAATTGATCCCGTAACTCGTACAAGAATTATTAGATTGGGGGTACAGAATGCTGATGATAACCTTCATTCAGGTATGTTTGTAAAAGTTTACTTTCAGTTTGCCACAAAGCAGAAAGTGATGGCTGTGCCAGAAGAAGCATTGATCCGCAGCGCAGATGGTGATTGGACGGTATTTGTCGAAGACCACCCTGGAGAATTTAAAGCTGTAGAAGTAGAACTAGGCCGAGCCTTAGGTGATTTTAGGGAAATCATTGGCCTTGATAGTGGGACGCGAATTGTAACCAAAGGCGCATTTTTTGTTGCTTCTGAAATCGCTAAAGGCGGATTTGATCCGCATAACCACTAAGGAGCAAGACTATGTTTAATAAAATAATAGATTGGTCTGTTAATAATAGACTCCTGATTTTGATTGCGCTGTTTGCCACAGTTGTCGGCGCAATTATGGTTATACCAAAACTAAATTTAGATGCCTTTCCTGATGTTACTAATGTTCAAGTTGCTGTAAATACTGAAGCGCCAGGACTAGCTGCTGAAGAAGTTGAACAACTCATTACGTACCCCATTGAAGCGGTCATGTATGCCTTACCTGATGTAGAACAAGTGCGCTCAATTTCTAAAACAGGCTTGTCTGGCGTCACGGTTGTTTTCAAAGAAGGCACCGACATTTACTTTGCAAGACAACTTGTATTTGAGCGTCTTCAAGCCGCAAAAGAACTGATACCAGAAGGTGTCGGCACACCCGAAATGGGGCCAAACACCTCAGGGCTAGGCCAAGTATTTCAGTACCTTCTTATTTCAGATAAAGATGCAGGCTATGATGCTATGGCACTCAGGAGTCTCAATGATTGGGTAGTAAAATTACTCGTTATGCCTGTCGATGGTGTTACTGATGTACTCTCCTTTGGAGGTATTGTTAGGCAGTACCAAGTAAATGTAGATCCATCTAAGCTTCTTTCTTATAACCTAACGCAAGAAGACGTTGTTGGTGCCCTAGATAACAACAATGCCAATGTTGGCGGATGGTATATGAACCGTGGGCAAGAGCAGCTTGTTATTAGAGGTGCAGGTTGGTTTGAAAGTGGTGACGCTGGTATTAGTAATATCAAACAAGTTCCCGTCAAAACAGTTGATGGGACAGTTGTGACGGTTTCGGATATTGCTAAAGTTGAAATGGGCAGTGAAATTCGTCAAGGTGCTGTCACAATGACGCGCAAAACCGAAGACGGTAAAGTCGAAAATTTAGGTGAAGTTGTCTCTGGCATTGTCTTAAAACGCATGGGGTCTAATACTAAAGCCACCATTGATGGTATCAATGCAAGAATCCCATTGATTAATCAAGCATTGCCTAAAGGTGTTCGCTTTGAACCATTTTATGATCAGGCTGATTTGATTGAAAAAGCCGTTGATACAGTAGTTGATGCACTATTACTAGCATTTATTTTCATCTGTATTGTATTAGCACTATTTTTAATGAATATACGTGCAACCTTCCTTGTCCTAATATCTATTCCAATTTCAATTGGTATCGCGTTAATGATCATGGCTTGGTGGGGCATTTCTGCAAACCTTATGTCATTGGGTGGCATTGCCGTAGCCATTGGTATGCTAGTTGATGGTTCAGTCGTGATGGTTGAAAACATGTTTAAGCATTTAAATAGACCAGACTCTACCCATTTAAAAACTGTAAAAGAAAGAGTGCCTAGTGCTGATACTGATCCACATGATGTAGAACAAGATGAGCATGGTATTAAGTTACGTCTTCAAAATGCGGGTAAAGAAGTGGCTCGTCCCGTATTTTTTGCAGCTTCTATTATTTTAGTCGTATTTACGCCTTTATTTAGCTTTGAAGGTGTTGAGGCAAAGTTATTTCAACCTATGGCAATAAGCATCATTTTAGCTGTTATATCTGCTATTGTGGTTGCGTTGTTTGTTGTACCCGCTTTAGCTACTTATTTATTTAAGTCAGGTGTAAAAGAGAGGGAAAGCTTTGTTCTTAGGCCATTAGACAAACTCTACAGAAAAGGGCTTACATTCGCACTAAAACGCACCAAATTAGTCATTTCAGCCGCACTTATATTAGTTTTCTCTGCCTTTGCATTAGTTCCATTAATTGGTACTGAATTTGTACCTGAGTTAGAAGAAGGGACGATAAACTTAAGAGCAACGCTTGCACCTTCTTCCAGTTTAGATACCGCGCTCACTGTGGCACCAATTCTAGAAGAAAAACTAATGGCTTTCCCTGAAGTAACCTATGCATTAAGCCGAATTGGTCGAGCAGAAATAGGTGGAGACCCAGAGCCTGTGAATAACATCGAAATTTACATAGGGTTGAAGCCTGTTTCTGAGTGGACCAGTGCATCTAATCGATATGAACTTCAAGGAAAAATGGAGAGATCTTTAGAAGAATTCCCTGGGTTGCTACTCAACTTTTCTCAACCTATTGCGACTCGTGTCGATGAGCTACTATCTGGTGTTAAGGCTCAGTTGGCGATAAAGTTGTTTGGGCCTGAACTTGAGGTACTGGCGGCTAAAGGTCAAGAAATAGAAACAGCAATTAAAAACATTGAAGGTGCAAGGGATGTTGCATTGGAGCAAATTGCTGGTGAAGCGCAATTGGTGATAAGTCCTAACAGGCAAGAACTATCACGCTTTGGATTGTCTGTGAGTGACATAATGGAGGTTGTGCGTGATGGTATTGGTGGTGTTGAAGCCGGACAAATAATCAATGGTAATGAACGTTATGATATTTACGTTCGCATAGAGGAAGAGTACCGAAGTAACAAAGAAGCTATTGCTGATATTCGGCTTCAATCACCTACTGGTGCTTGGGTGCGACTGGGTGACGTAGCCTCAGTCTCATTTGAGTCAGGCCCACCACAAGTTAGACGCGATGATGTACAACGAAGAGTCGTTATCCAAGCAAATGTACAAAATCGAGATATGGGAAGCGTGGTTGCCGATATCAGAAAGGTAATTGCTGAAAAGGTTGACTTACCTTCAGGTTATTCTGTTTCGATTGGCGGCCAGTTCGAAAGTCAAAAACGTGCTCAAAATAGGTTAGCTATAGTTGTACCTTTATCGTTAGCACTAATCGCACTACTACTTTACTTTGCCTTTGGTTCTGTTGGTCAAGCTATGCTGATATTGGTCAACGTGCCGCTTGCTGTAATTGGCGGAGTTTTCTCCTTATATTTATCTGGACAATACTTGTCTGTACCAAGCTCCGTTGGCTTTATTACCTTATTTGGTGTAGCGGTATTGAATGGGGTCGTTATGGTAGAAAGTATCAACCAACGTATTAAAGACGGTCTAGAAGCATCTAAAGCCGTTTTTGAAGGCGCTACTTCAAGATTAAGACCTGTACTTATGACTGCTATAACATCAGCTTTAGGTTTGATACCGATGTTAATGTCTAATGGTGTTGGTGCAGAAATACAGCGCCCATTAGCGAGTGTTATTGTTGGCGGCTTGGTAACTGCAACACTGTTAACATTATTTGTTTTACCTGTTTTATATCGCTGGTTTTCAGAGAAAAAAATAAAAGAGCTATCCAGATAAAATGACTGTGAACTCTAACCCCACGCTAAAGTCACGTTTAGCGTGGGGTTATTGAGTAGATGAACGAAAAAAAGATTAGATTTAACAATAAACTAATAGTCATGACTGCTTTGTCGGAACATTTGTCGTTAAACAGGCCAAAGCTAACTTCCGCTTTCGTATCTTTGCAGTCTTAATCTCTATGTGTCTCAAGGTCGGCTTATGGCACAGAGCAGACCGCCGGTAATTATTGAGTGATGCAATCCACGGCTATAACTGCCCATGAATACAAGTTCTTTATGTAATGAAAAATAAAGATGCGCTGTTGCTACTCCGCAAAGCATCGGCCTAAATAAACTCTACCTCGAAGTAAACCGATTAGCTTTCGTATAACAGATAGGCAAATTATCAATTCAAATCACTTACTGTAATAGATGTTTTCAAGCGATTTCTCGTTGTTTAAGAAATTTACCTAATAAAAACATAATTATTTTTAGAGTGTAATTTAGTTAATAAATCTCAATTTAAGTGCCATATTTCATTATAAATCAATAAGTTCTCAACGCGCCGTGAATTCTCGATTTAGGTGGCACTGATCACTGGTTGCCAGTCCAACTATTAACGTTGGTTGTTTTTTCTATTGCGGCGACGCAAGTTAATGTGGTAATTGACTCAGTGGGCATACTTCCAAGCTTGTTTGCTGAAATATTTACATTTGGACTCATCCCTTTTATTCGCATGTTGGTGATCTGGAAGATCTTGAGATCCTCGATTCAGATATTTACTAGCGTTAATTTCCACTATCTTTTAATTGGTTTTGTAGTTTTTGAATTTCTATTAACAGTGCCTGATTCTCTTCGTCTTTTTGCTCTGCGCTTTCTACCGCTTTTTGCCTTTCTAACTCAAGGCGAGTTTTATCTGATTCTAGTTCACTAATTTTTAATGACTTCTTAAAAGATTCAGTTTGTTGCATAGTTCTTTTACGACTCGAAATATAGTCTTCTAGAGAGCCTGCGCTGCGGTGGGTCATTTCCCTTTCCATCTGAAGTGCAATTGCAGTTTCATTAGCACTAAAGCCTAACTCTAATGCAGCGTCCAAATGTTTATCAAGACTATCTCCGGAAAATTTATGGCGTAATGAATAAATCGATTTACCTTTAGGCCAGCCAAGTTCTGTGGTGATTTCACTGAAGATCTTGCTGATATTCTCAGCGGTTAATGGTTGAAAGCTGTTGGGGTCTAAGAATAAATGACCTTCATAGTTGCCAGTATCAATGTTGGTGAGAAACTCTTCCAAATCATTCTCAATGAAATTCCTGACAGCGAGCACTGTAGAGAACCTAAAGCTCACTGGCATAGTATTTCCTTGCTTAGCCAGCTTTGGAACAATTGATAAACTATCTTGCTTGTTGAGGAAGAACTCTCTTTCGATGATTTCTTTAGAAAATTGAAGCCTACGATAGCTACTAACAGAAATCGGGCGGCTACCCGTTTCATTCATGATCTGCGCAATTAGCAATAGTGACGCTCGCTCATAGCCCTCATATTCATTAATTATGTAATTGTTAAGTTCTTCTAGCTCATACTCACTTGCATCTTTTCTGTTTCGGCTTCTGGTATCACAATCTCTAAATAATTCTGGATAAAGTGAATTATTGTTTGGCTTTTCATTTCTAGATACGGCGATTTCCTTCAAAAGTAATGATGATGTTATCTGATATGAAAACTTATTGGCCGGATCAAAACCAAGAATATTTGGGTGATATGTACCTTGCTTTTGTACCCAATGATAAAAGTTATAGATTGGCATCAAAAAGTCGCTATTGACTGTCTGTTTAGCAACGTTTTCATCACCTCGATATCGTGAATCTGTTGTCGTTTCTTTCAAGCAGAGCGTCCTAAATTCCCTCATGCGAGAGTCATTCATTTCAAGCCAGCTTATTTTATGTTTACCAGAGTTCAAAAATTTAAATAATCGTCTGATAGCCTTTCGATAAGTGCGTATAGTTTTGGGGTTTCTATCCAGCTCAATGATAAAATCTGTAGGTGCCCAAAGAACCTCTCCGTTGATATCTTGGTAAACATAGTGGTCTTGACGATCATAGTGTACTTTTGTTTCAGTAATACCGTTACTCATCTGAAACCTCCAACTTTAGTGGAACACCATGATGCCTATTAGCGCTAAACTCTGCGGCATCAACCGTATTGACTAGTTGATTCCTATTACCGATAAATAACATCGACTCTCTAGATGCGTTTATACATGTGTAAAGCCATGATTTATCAATCAAATAGAAATTATCCAAAATAACTAAGGAATGAGTAAATTGATTCCCCTGAACTTTGTGCACCGTAATTGCATAACAAAGCGCAATACTTTCAATATCATCTAATGACAAATCAATACAATCACCACCAATGTCTATCTTCATCCAACACTCACGCCCATATGCAACGACAGGCTTTTCGTATACTTCTACTATGTTTGCTAACGTACCAACCGATACATCAATAAACTTATTAGGTTTGGCAAAAATAATTGGCTCCCCCGCGTAGAAAACAGATTCACCAATTTCTAGCTTTGCTACTTTTTTCCGGTCAAAACGAATCCGCTGAACTTGAGAATTTATGTCATCGCATAACTGAGGATTCGAACAAATGATCTTAGGTACATCACTTAACATTGAAGTCAATTCGAACCAAATATTGATTGTAATGGTACTAAGCATCTCGTGAGATTTATCTTTAGTATGGTACATACTTAGGCTTTGTTCTTTTGACACGTCAAATGCGGTAATAGCATCGAATACTGATGATGCAGTATTATTAAATAAAGAGTTAGAGATCCGTTGGATATCTGAATTCGATGTCGAACCGTAGACTTCAAAAAGCCCTGTAATCGCATCATGTTTTAAGTCAGCAGCCTGTTTGAGAAAAGCTCCCGGACCAATTGGTGGCAATTTGTATTTATCGCCAATAAAACAAATGTGAGCATTAAGAGGAACAACCTTTAATAGTTTATATAACGTTAACATATCAACTGAATTTGAATTTTCTATCAGTATAAGTGCTCCTGACAATGCGCCTTTTAGGTTTCGCTTTTTTGCCTGTGAAATGAAGCGATTAATAGTTTCTCCCTTTAAATTAGGCAGTATATTGTCTCCATTACAAACAACTGAATTAACTCTCCAAACGTTAATACCATTATTAAGGCATACATCAATGATGATCTGGGATAGCAAAGACTTTCCTGTACCAGCTTCTCCTACAATAAAAGAAACAGGTCGATTAAAGGCATTACCTAATGCCTGTAACTGAAGAGGATTTAGTTCAACACTGTGGTGATCTAATATTGATAACGTTTCGTCAAACGCCAACGAATTCGTATCAAATAGCTGCTTTATCTTAGATAAACGCCTGTGAAGTAATGCATTAATTGCCTTTTCAATCGCCTGATGACCTAAGATTTGTATAGTGTCATTTTGTTTGTTGAAACAAAGTGTCTGAAAAGCACAGTCTTCAATTTCATTAAGTTCAAGCCCAATGCCTGCTTCAATCAGTTCAGCTTTGACTTCATTAGCAGGTAACGCCATATCACCGTTATTGCTATGTGCTGAATAAAGTAGTGATTCAACAAATGAAATAGCTCTACGCTTATCGTTTAAATTGATATCAAAGTTAGCTCTTACTTTTTTGTCTAGTGATTTCCATGTCCGCTTTGCAGCATTTACAGAGGTTATAGGATAGAGCAGATATGGATTCTTTTTTATCAGGAAACTTGCGTCACTTCCTAGTAGCTGACGAGTAGTTTCAACATACTCAACTGGTAAGTTGTGCCGCTCAAAAAATAGATCTAATTCACTTTCACCAACAACTTTAGCCCAACCATCACAAAGATTTTGAGCCATAACTGGTGAGATTTTTAGCTTTTTACAGTTAGAAAATTTTTTAGCCGAGTAACTATGTAAAGTTGCGAACAAACCATCGCCAAAAGCGACCTTAAGTTTCTTGGCCCAATAGCTATTTATACCGACAAAATGAGCGTTGTAGATAAGAAAATCACAAAGAACATCTGTTGAAATCTCTGCGCTGGGGTACTGCTTTGAAGCCTTATTAACAACAAACTGTGAGCCATATTCTTTATCAAAGGAATAATCACCAGTCGCTCTCCAGATTTCTCCTGTTTGCGGGATTGACGTAATCGCACCGAATTCAGCCTTAACGACTATTTTTTCACGTGCAACCTTTAATAAAAATATAGATGAGATACCACGTTTATCTTGTGTATAGTGCCGAACTAAAGTGACTACGCCTGTTAATTGCTTAACATCTTCGTGAAATGATATATTGCTTATTTGCATCACACGTCACCGTCATCCAAGTAAAGCTTTGGAATATACCGACCTGTTGCCAACAAAAACTCTTCTGAAGCCAGATCTAATTGAATAGAGTTAAGCTGGGTCTCTAATGCCTTAACTTTCAATTCAAGCTCACTATTTGAAACCATATTTTCTACATTTTCTTTTGCTGAATTTTCTTCTTCAACATCATCAGGTAGTTCAATCTCAAGCCCGTTTTGTTTTCGAACTAGCTTCTCTATTGGACCATCAGGAGCAAATAACTTTTGTAGATCTTCATTCGTATCAAGCGTTGATTTAGGCACATTATGCATTTTGAAAATTTGAGTCTTGTTAACCCGACCTTGATACAAAGGGATAACAGGCGAAGTATTTAACCAATCTGCTATCTTTTTAGCATTCTGTTTACCGATATCTTGAGAAGACTTTCTGCGCTTATTCACCATGATTTACTTCCCCGGAAAATCAATAATAGAGGTGCTCTCGTCAGCATTTTCGTAGTCGATACCATGTTCGTCTAAAAGCTTTTTTAGTTTTGCATTTTCGATGCTAAGTTGCTTGTTCTTTAGATCAGACTGCTTAAGTTGTTTTTTCTTCAGATCAAGCTGAGATTTTATAGACACGCGTACACTTTCAATCTGGTTTTCTAACGTGCTGTTTTCTTCCTCTAAGTGTTTGTTAGTCAATCGAAGTTCAATTAGTTCATACGCTAACCCCTGATGATTCGCTTCAGAAACTTTCAGTTTTTCTTCTAGCTCTTGTAGGGCGTTCTTTTCTTTAGTGTTGGCTTGCAGCTTGGCCTTAAACTTCAGCCTTTCCCAAAGGTTAAGCCTATTTTTATCGCCATAGATTCTTAGCTTTAAATTCGTTGGTATTGCATCCAGAGACTTTGCAGACGTTGTAAATGGCGGAATATCATATTGCTTAACAACTTCTTTGCTATTTTGTTTACCATTCCAGTTTCTTAGTCCTGTAGGGCTGCTAGGGAAGAACTCAAGGACGTATTTTCCGTTGTTATCAACCTGCTTGTTACCATTAACTATTACAAAGGGGATTCCCTCGCTTGCCCACTTTTCAAGTATTTCCACTTTTTTTTCAATACGCTCAAAAGCTTCTTTTTGTTGGGGATCTTGGTTTTGATTTATCTTAGACATTAGGTTGCCCCCCTTTGAAAATACTCTTACTTCTTTCCATTGTACGTTCATGGCTTTCAATCAAAATCTCTAAATTAGCGCTTTGTTCCTTAGCTCGCATACGTTCAACGGGGAGCGTCAAATAATCAGCTTGTACTGCCTTTAGTGCGATTAAGTCTTCTTTCATGATATTAAGCTGGGTTCGTTTTACTTCTTGGTATGCACAACCCTTACATACAGATGGTTCACAAGGAGCCTTGTGCTTTTTAGCTTCTCCCTCTTTTTTATGGCAAGTAGCATGGGGTTTAGGCTTGTGTTTATGACCCCTAGCATCAAGTACTTGAGCCATTTCATTACTTTTTTCTTTGTTAGGTAACTCGCTAAAGCCTTTACCGTACTTGTCTTTGGTATAGTTGTTGAACCTCACACTCTTTTGCAAAACGCGGTAAACCTTTTTCAAATAAGAAGTATATTTACCTGCCATTTCTTCGGTGCCCATAAGTAAGGCCAGAATGTCTTTTGCCGTTGTTTCAACACCTACTTCAGCAATGATTTTATCTAGAGCCTTATTTTCTTCTTTTATCGCAATGGTTGATTCAGCTTTCTCATTTCGAGTCAGCTTGGTTTTATGATGAAGTTGCTCATGCGTTTCTCTAGCGGCAGGCTCCGTTACATAAACAGTTGTTTCTTCGGGATCAACATGTCCTAGCTGGTGACATAATGCTAGTAAGTCTGCGTTTTTATACTGATAATGGTAAATAACAGCGTAGATACGTCTGAATGGGTGGCTTGACATGTCCACTTCAGCATCATCTAGCACCATTTTTAAAAATGCATTGCCAGTGATCTTTGAATCTTTTCCCTTATTAAAATGATATTTATAGTGTTTAAAGTTTCCTTGATCATCAATTCGAAAACTTGGCACATTAAACAAACCGTCAACATCAACAGCGCCCCATGCTTTTTTCAATTTAATTAAGCATTGAATTGCTTTAGTGCTACCGTTGTTAGTTGTGTACCAGCGTCGCTCACCATTTTTCTCGTTATAAAAGCACGCTTGATACCAATTGAATTTTTTATCTTTACAGCGAAAGAACTCTTCCGTAATGCCAATAAGAGGGTGCTGGACTTCGGCTTGTCTTCTTGCGTTGTAAGTTTGCAATATGACATAGCATGCGGTCATCAATAACGTGATTACTTCGGTTACAGAGAACGCCTCAGAATCTTTATCTGAAGCGGTTAAACTCGATTTGTGAATTTCAATACCTAGCAGTTTTTCAAGCTCTTTAACTTTTTTCGAACTAACTAAAAACTCTGGAAATCTACCTTCAGTCAGTGTTCGATGGCGAAGCCCTTCATCAAGGTATTGATTTTTTAAGTTGGTAATTTCATTTACTAATGAAATTATTTTGGATGAATATTCGTATACCCAAAGGTGTGAACCGCCTAATAGATCAACAACATGTTCTAAATCCAAATTTTTTGTGCGACCAGCAACTTTACCTAGTTTTTTAGAAAGCTGGTTGGGGTTAGGAAAAGGAATAAACTGCATCCGATCTTCATTATCTAGTTTTGCAAACCTATTCCAAGTACCAAACCAGTTATTCAAAGATTTAACGGCTGGTTGAGAAGGTGCAGATGCGCCTTTGGATGCTAAACGAGCAGCGAATTTAACTCCCTTTGATTTTAGGTGTTCTGTTACTTTTTTGTAAACGCTGGTTGGAACTTGATTTTCTAGACTAACCGCACCGATACATTGGGCAATCTTAGGTACTCTTATACTAGTTACTTTAGAGTTTTCGGTATTACCGTCTTTGATTAAAAATGGCTCTAGTTCGTCATTCTCGATTAACAAATCGACAAATGAATTAACTCGTTCATGCAAGGCTAGCGTTGCTGGAATACCACCTTCTTTGAGCGTTACTTTCATCTTATCGATTTGCTTTTGATTTACACCATTTAGTACGAGATGACCATGTAAGCACATATATTCAATGAATTGCGCTGCAACGTTAACTTGCGACATTATCCCTGTTTTTACAAATGTCGGCGTATGTTTAGCTCTGTTTGCATAGATATCGACGATTTCAACAAGCGCCTTGGCATAGTCAGGGTAAACCAAGATAGGCACTGGGTGCTGCCACCCCGCAGCACCGGGAACCCATATATCACGTAGATCTACAGAGCCTTTTTGCACTACCGTTTCATTGGCTTTCGCGCCAGTGATCTTTGCATGATAATGTAAAACAGTACCTTCAATAGAGAGCTTTTCATCTGTAACTTGCAACAGTTTTGCATTTTCTAAAAGCAGGTCGTCATGCTCTTCCAGTATCTCTTCCGGCTTTATGTCTTCTAAGAACTGGTACTTAAGATTACTGTTCATTTTCTAATCTCCCTTTAGCGTCTTTGAACATTAGAGGATTGGATAACTCTACATACTTCACTAAACCAAACGTAAATCGCATGTCAGGTGCTATATACTCATCAAAATACTCTCTACCATGCTTTGCCAGCAGCACCTCACCACGTGCTATGTAATAAGCCTGATGTCGCAGGGTTCGTACAAATTCATCAACACCCAGTTCAACGCGATTGAACTCGCAACCTTCTCCTGAATGGCATTTTCGACCTTTACAAATGCTATCTTGCTTTGATTTATCAACAGCAGCGAAGATGTCTGTGCATGATGAGCCGTCTGCTAAAATGAACCAATCTGGCAATTCTTCTTTATGGTCTGCTGGTGCTACGATTAAATCTTCGTCAATGTTGTTGCGATCTAAGCCGTATTTCTCTATTGATGTTTCTTTATGTCTAAACTGGACGGTTGTCTCAAATTTTCGCTGAAAGTCAGCGTTGTTGGCTTCATATTCAGTCACGGCGATAGGGTGCGTTAGATAAGCAGAAGTGACTCTACTGCTTGCATGATTCCGTTCTCGTTGTGAATTAACCAAGCTACCGTCGATACCTTTTCTAAGGTTCATTTGATGTTTGGCTAATAACTCCATCCGGAAATATGGAAGGGTGTAGTGATCACGCAGCCTGTCTGTAATAGCTGCCGATAGGAAATTTAGTTTTGTCGAACCCGGAGTATCCCAAATACTATCTGGTTGAAAGTCCATTCGTACCATGTTGTCATGATGTTGGATAAGAAAGCTGATCACCTCACGAATTTCTCTTTCATGTGGCTCAATCGTAACGGGCGTAGTCTCTTTACCTACTTTTTCTTTGAAGCCAGCAAGTACAAAAGGTCCTTCTGGTATTTGCTCCGGCAAATTTGCACGAGTCAATGTAGCTATTACATCTTTATTCCAAGTGGTTCTGATAACTAATCTGATAAAGCACACAAGAAGAATATTTTTAGGCAAAAATACACCGGACCAAAAGAAGTCTTTCATGCCAGAGCCAGTGTTAGGAAACCAGTGTTTCACATAAGTTGGGATTAACTCAGATTTTTTTTGACAGTAAGTTGTATTGCTTACCCCAATAGATAGCTGGTGCTGGAGATAAGCTCCCATCACAACTTCAGTTGTAAAATTTTTTCTAATAGAACTCGCTTGTGACTGTAGGGTGAGCCGACCTTCGTAAACTTGATTTTCTCTAACTAAAGCAGTTACTTCTTTAGGGATATCCTTGGTAAAGAAACCATTAACGTCTTTTACAGTGTAAATGTTAAAAGTGGATACAAGCTGTTTGTAGCATTCAACTTCTTTCTTACACGCATTTAGTATCTGGTTAATTGGCTTTTCAAAGTACTCTTGTACACTTTTTCTTAGCTCTGACAACGATTGTTGTTGGTTTAAAATAGGGCTGGGTAAGATATCACCATTTTCGTCAACAGGCTCAATTAGCTTTTGAGCATTCATTTCGTCAGAAGCACTAAACCGAGATTTAAAACCACAGTGTTTTATATTAATCAGGCCGTTGATTTTACCCGCATGATTACTTAAAAATGTTCGTAGGCTCTGGCTTCTAGAAGCCTTTAATTGTATATTTTGCTCATCGATGATGTCTTCAAGTTGAGTAAAACCTAACCTGAAACTTCGCTGATCTAATTCAGACAATGTGCTGGTAAGGATATTACATATTAGTGCCGACTCTGATGATGTATCTATGACATAGCCTAAAGTTCGCTCTATGTACGACAAGGATATGGCTGGCATTGGCGTGGTCGCTGTGTGAGTTTGTAGGTTATTCAATGCTCTTACCAGAACGCTATTTGGCTTTAACAATGGCGCTAATTTAGTAAGGTTAAACTTTACGGTGACATCATTTTTTTTACCGTTAACTTTGGAATACCCTTTGAAAGCCATAGTGTTTATTTTTTCTTTAGGATTAATAGTTGAATCAATCTCAAAATCTTTTAGTAACCTCCCGTTTTGAGTAGCGCTATCACATAGGTTCAGAAAGTCACGAATGAGTTGCAACTTTTCTTGCTTCTTATTTGGGAAATGTTCGGTGATTAATAACTCTAGATCGATTAAGCCCTTGGAAACATTATAAGTAATCAAGTCTTCGGGCTTTTTAGCAAATAGTAATCTCGCATCACTATGTCCTCCATGCTGAAGCAAAATCAATATTTCTATTAGATCAGTTACGCTGACTGTATCGGCAGCGCTAGTTTCTGATATTTTTTCGAACTGATTAAAACAATTCTCGCCCACACTTTCCAACGGCAGAACCAATGGTAGTTGGAACGAATCAACAATATATTCAATGTTTTCACATTGTATTCTGAACCGTGGTTTAAACTTTAACTGACCTGAGCTGTTAAAGTTGGTTTTGAAGAGGTCTTTCGCTTTATTTAGCTCAGGAGCAGTTAGCCCATGAACAAATAATTTCTGTCTAAATAGTGTACTTAGCTGATTTAACTTTTTATTTGGGAAAGCTTCAAATAGGCTTTTCTCAAAATCGATTAGTGCCTCGTTAACTCCGGTTGGTGTTAATAGGTTTAATGGTTTGTTAAGAGAAATCTTTATTTCAGAATTTTCAGGCCAATGGTCAATTTCGCGTAACAATTTTTTAAAGCCCGCAATGACGGAGTATTCAAAGGGCTGTTCTCTTGAAGCGTTTTCTAAATTGATTAAAAGATTGTGTAAAACCGAGTCCTTAATAAATAGATTTGAGAAAGTGTCGGGATCAATAACGGTAAACTTTATTTTATTATTTACATCAATGGTAAATAGGTCGATGTTAGGATTTTTTTTAAAGTCTACATTTGTTGATAGCAGTGTTTCATAAGCTAATTCTGATGCATTAAAACCATTTTCTATTTGAGTGCTGAATGAATTGAAAAAATTTCTGACTGAGGTGCTGTAGCTTTTGGCTCTGCTCAATGGAAAGTTGCTTACTAATGCTAGCTCAATTGACTTGTAACCTTGGATTAGATCTTTGATGGTTATCGTCTCTGGTTTACTCACCAATAAGTGGATTGAAGCTTGGTGATCTTCTTCGTCAGCATTTATCAGATGTAGCAATTTTGATATCGCTAATCGTAAATTGTAATGTGCTAGAGATGATGTGTTTACACTTTCATCATCCCATTTAGAATTAATTAAACAGAGTTGTAAAAAGCTGCCTTTTGGCGCTAAGCTTTGAAAAATTGTATTGTCGATGTTGAGGATGCTTTTATTTTTATAGTTTTTCATGGGCTAACTTAGGTATACCTTAAAATTGTATCGACTTTAAGACTAGCAGTTATAAATAATAATACTTAATCGGTCGGTCGGTGTGTCTATTTTAGAGCTATAATACCTCAAAACATTACTGGCACTGGCCAGTGCGCTTGAAATGGTGATTGAACGCGGTATTTACGACAAGGTCATTGTAACGCGTAATACCCCCGAAATAGCTGAGTCTATCGGTTTTTTACCCGGTACCGAAGAAGAAAAAATGGCGCCGTGGTTAGCTGCAATTACCGACACCTTAGAGGTACTACACAAAGGAGACGAGAACCCAATTTCGAGTCGCAATTACATAATGGAAAAAGCCAATGTACAGTTTAAGTCGGTGAACTTTATGCGTGGGCGTAGTATTCAAAATGCAGTGGTAATTTTACAACCCCGAATTGGAAAGATTTTAAAGTTTTTACCCCCTTGTTTTTATTGGCCTGTAGAAAAAGTAAAAAGAATTTCTCTAAACATGGATTTTTGTAACGACTTTAAGCATTCCCACAATAGCCAATCTTTACAGAGTATTTGTTATTTGGGATGTAAGTACAACACGCATTCTAGCAACGATGCAAACTTTTGGAGGGCTGCGTCATGAAAAGCTCTGTTGAAAACCGAAACCCTCGTGTTCTTGACACGTCTGCGTTGGTTCATGATCCAAAAAGTATCCTGTCATATCAAGATGATATTTACATCTGTCTAACAGTTCTAGAAGAATTAGATAACTTAAAAGAAAGAACTAACAAATCGGTTAGTGCTGATGCTCGTGTATGTATTCGTATGCTTGAAGATATAATAAATGGGCACAGTGCAGAAGAGATGGAAGCTGGTATTCCACTGCCTTCTACTGAAACAGCTAAACGAGGAAAACTGTTTATTGGAATTGATACCCAGCTCGATATGGCTAAAGAGTTAAAGCACGGTATTGGAAGTGACGCTGACAATAGAATAATTAACTATGCACTGTATCTTCAGAAGGACTTAGATAAAGACGTAGTAATTGTTAGCCGTGACATTAATATGCGCTTGAAAGCTCGAACCGTAGGGGTCATGGCAGAAGACGTTGCCGTAGATAATCAAATATCAGATATTGATCTTTTATACACAGGGGTACAAGCCTTTAAAGGAGATCTTTTTGATCGAATTAAATCAGACAAAGACTTCAAGGTTTCAGGAGAAGTTTATACTTTCCCAATAAGTCTATTTAATGATGAAGTTCAGCCAAACATGTATTGGTACGATGAAGCTGGACACATTGGGCGAATTTCAGAAGTAACAGATACTGAGGTATTCACAAAGTTATTACCTCGTAAACAAGAAAAAGTATGGGGCATTTTGCCTAAAAATCAGCGTCAGGCAGTAGCTTTAAGCCAATTAACAGATCCATATTATGACTTAAATATCATCCTTGGCCCTGCTGGCTCCGGAAAAACTTTTTTAGCAGTTGCTTCGGCGCTGCATCAAGTATTGGAGTTAAAAAAGTACAAAAAAATCGTTGTGGTGCGCTCCAGAGACTTTATGGACGATGATCCGGGGTTTTTACCCGGTGACCTGACAGAGAAATCAATGCCGTTATTAGCAGGTATAACAGATGCGCTTATATCAATGCATTCAGGTGATAACAATGAAGGTAATATTAGTGCAACTGTTGAGCATGTGATCGAAAAAGCCAATATAGAATTTACTAGTATGGCTTACTTCCGAGGTCGTTCAATAGACGATGCTGTTTTAATCATTGATGAAGCTCAAAACATGACTAGAGCGCAAATTAAGGGCATGTTAAGCCGTGGTGGCAAAAATTGTCGCACAATCGTGTTGGGCAACTTAGCCCAGATTGATGATAAGTTTGTCACACCCGCATCTTCAGGTGCTAGCGCGGCTGTTAACGTGTATAGAAACTATGAAAAAGGCTCAGTATTGATATTTGATGAAGTAGAGCGTAGTAGCTTGGCTGAATTCACTGAAAAGAACATGTAGGCATCAAACTACAATTCACATTTCCTTATAATATTGCGACAATAGCCACTGCTTTTTGCAGTGGCTTTTCAGAGAAGCCCGTTCCCACGAAAACAGGACGAAATGGATTTACTCTGAACTAAAAGATTAAATATTCACAAAAACTGAGTGACATAGGTGCGTGGCCTAGCGTTGCCGTTTTTTGGTGTATTGATGTCTTTTAATAAAGAAGACCTGCTAGTAAATATAAAAAGGCAGGCAAAACGATTATCTAAATTATTAACTATTCCCCTTGGACAAGCCCAAGAAGCCCTAGCTATTTGTCTGTATGACTGTAACAGTTACAGCGATTTACTAGTAAAAATAAAAGCTGAATCCTTTGACAACCCATTGATAGCACTGTCTGCTCTCTCACCAAACTCGGAAATATTTTTAGTAAAAATATTAGCTAGCCACCTAGATAGCATCATTGGAAATTTTGAAAAAAAATTTCCCGGTTCCAATATAAATGAAGAATTAGTCATATCCCTTTTCGGACTTAGCTTTGATGAGTTCAAAGCCAAAATTTCTGACTGATTTTGTACAAATCCGTAAGTTGCCATTTAAAAATTTAGCGATATTATGAGTGAAAGGTTGTGCGGACAGCCTACGCCTACACATGTTTTTCGCCTTGAAAAACGTGAACAGTGAAGCGGAGCATCCGTAAAAATTTGGTTATTTGAACAATAAATAAAGCAATGTGTTGGTAGGCCATTGTTTATTGGAAAGTTGTTTGGAGAACTAAGTGATCTCACTTTATCAATTAAAGAATAAGCTCAATAAACAAGCAAAAGAGTTTGCTGAGTTATTAGAGTTTCCTGATCTTTACGCCCAAGGCCTGTGGGCTAGAGGTGTTTATAACTGCCCTCATTTTTCTGATACCCATAAATATCTCTCTGAAGTATTTGAAAAGAAAAAGCTGGACTCAATTCTAAAGCACGATTCCCTGAAATATTTAATGATCAACGAATACGATGATCAAGAAATTATTGAATCGCTTCATAAAGAAATTGAGTCAATGGCAAACCGTATTGAAAGCCTGATGCTGGTAGATCTCGAAACATTAGAGTTAGTTTCAGTGATATACCAAGTTTTAGGGTTGCCTGAAAATGCCAAGTTTATTGTAAATACAGGTGCAGACTTCCGCTTAGAGTGGCGACCATACTTTGATGCCTTTGATGATCCGTTGATAGTTCAATATGCAGATTTAAAAGTTCATGGTTGTTATTTCAGGCTAATCGCTTGCAAGTTTCCGTTTGAAAAGCTTTCCTTGGATGACATTAGAAAATACATGTACATCAATCATGTAAACCATAATGGTGAGTTTGAAGGCTGTATTTCTGAAGGAAATACATTTTCTAAGCATGTGCACTGGCTGGTGTTGACACTTGAATTATTCAGTAGCGGCAAAGTAAATAAGGCTCAGTTCAATCCAACAACCTTCAAAATCGAAGGTATGCGCTATTTGGTATATGGCTTCCCATTGATTCCTTCCTTTGTATCTGATTGGCACAAACCTGATTTATGTCTACGAGTCAAAAATCTAGATGGCGATCAGAAGTTCATTGTTCGTATCGAACAGCAAGATCTTGTTTTTTATGCGAGGCGCGTTGATACCAACTTTTTTAACACAATCGATTATGAAAAATACATTTCGTTGTATCAATCTAGTGTTCTGTCACATTTTGATGCTGACAACAATTTGCTTAAAGTTGATGGGGTTAAATATCTAAGTTTTTTTCGTCCTTTTTCTGTAGAAGATATGAAAGGAGTTCAAGCATGAGACCTAGAGTAAAACTAACCAACGCAAAACTTATCTCAATTCAATCTGATACAGAGGAAAAAGTTGAACGGGTGCTTTACGGCACATTTGCTGACGAAAATGAAAATGGTAAAGAAGGAGATGCTTTATTCACGATAAAGGTTTTGGAAATCAATGGTCTAGAAAGTAAGTGCTTTGGTGTTGACTTTTATATCTTAGATGCTGAATCTAAAGAGTTTGATGTAAATGCATTTGAGTTTAATTTAATGCATGAGTGTATGTATTCTCCTAATGAGTTATTAGAGCTGCGAGATATGCTCCCGGCTAGTTATTAGTAAGGGAATACGTTGGATAGAATATATTTAAAGGATGCCTACATAGTATCTGTTTACGACTATAAAGAATTTGAAAAAATATTTCTTGGCGAGTTTTTATCAGGGGGGGTTATTGAAGATGAAACATTCAGGTTTCGGCCATTTCAGCAAATCGTGACTTCAAAGATTGTTAGCAAATCTGCTGATGAGGATAAGTTAGAAATATACACACATAGTGGGAGTTGTTATGTGATTGATGCTGACCATAAGTTAATTGATATTTCATTTGTTGAACTGGTTGTTATGAGAGCAGGAGCTTATTCGGCAGATCGAGTTTTAGAAATGAGAGAGCAACTTAAGTCTCAAAATAAAAGCCATTGAATAGCGAAGATAAGAAGTCTGATGAGATTATTATTTGTCACTTACCTCTTTGAAAAATTTGACGATAATCAAATATTCATAAATGTTTATACAGCATCAATTGACTTAGTCAAAAATTTGCATTAGTATTAGAGATGTATATTTGTAAGAGAATTTTATGTCTAAAGCATTTTCAAAAGTCTTAGTAATGACGCTTATGCTGGTTGCCTTTGTAGGGCAAGCATTTGCGTATTCTGCTATGCCTTGCGAAATGTCATCAGGTTCTCACGAATCACACATGAACATGGATCATGGTGATATGAATAAAAGCAGTAATGGTCAATCAGAAGATTGTTGTGACGTTGAATGTATTTGTCCTGCAAATGCTTGCTCATCTACGACAGTCCTAAATTCCAGTATTGATTCGACAGATATTCAAATATTCAGTGAATCTGTAGCTGCTCTGCAATCTAAACAACCTCATTCAATTTCCACTTCCCTTTATCGTCCACCAATTTTTGCCTAATACAGGATTAGTGCGTCCAAATTTCTCGCACATGTAATTAATTTTTCTGTTAGTCAATATAGCGTCGTAGCGCTATAGATATTTTCCAGCGATGTCTGGGGGCAAAAATGATCAATAAGTATTTAAAAATAGCAGTAGTAATGCTGCTTTCACCTGCGTTTGCAAACGCCAACGAACATAACCATGCACACAATAACGACGTAACACCTTTGGAGTTAATCGTTTATAAAACCCCTACTTGTGGGTGTTGTAAAAAATGGATAACTCATATTGAAGACAAAGGGATCGTTGCGCATTCCAAAGATTTCCGAAACATCGGCAACATCAAAACTAAGTATGGTATCAAACCTAATTACCGTTCATGCCACACGGCAGTGAGTAGAAATGGATTTGCCTTTGAAGGTCATATACCTGCTAAATTTATTCAGCAGTTCTTATCAGAAGAACATCCCAATGCGATTGGGCTTTCAGTTCCAGCAATGCCAGTTGGCTCTCCCGGTATGGAAGTCGATGACCGCTTTATGCCATACAACGTGTTAATTCTATTTAAAGATGGAACGAGCAAAGTCTATGCAAAAGTTAAGACATACGAGGAGCAATTCTAATGAAATTGAACTCTTCAAACCTTACTTCACTTTCAACTGCATTAATACTCGGCTTATCTGTATTCTCAGCTCAAGCTGAGAAAGTAGTGTCGCTTGAACAAGCTATCACCTTAGCTCAGCAAAATGATCCTTGGCTTCATGGTAGCCGATTGAAACAAAGTGCAGTTGAAAATAGAAGTATTGCTTCAGGTACTTTGCCTGATCCGAAAGTATCGCTAGGGATAATGAATTTACCAACAGATACTTGGGATTTAGATCAGGAAGGAATGACTCAGCTAAAGGTTGGCGTCTCTCAAATGTTTCCGAGAGGCGACAGTCTAGAGATCAAGAAAGACCAGTTACAAATTGAGTCCACGAAATTTCCACTGTTACGAGAGGATCGTAAAGCTAAGTTGAAAAGCCAAGTGTCACAACTTTGGTTAGATGCTTACTTAGCCCAACAAACTATTAAATTGATTGAAGATGATTGGTCTCTCTTTGAGCAGATGGCGGAAGTGGCTAAAGCTAGCTATTCAAACGTTGTTGGTAAAACTAGACAGCAAGATGTTATTCGTGCTCAGTTGGAAATCGTGCAGTTAGATGACAGATTAACTTCGCAAAAGCAGAAACTAGAAACGACAATCGCTCGTCTCAATGAGTGGCTTCATATTTACGATGCGGATCGTTTGAATGAATCATTCAACTTTGACGCGCAACCATTAGAGTTTAGCGTCTCAAAAGAATTGCCTTCGATTCAATTGAATAATCCAACAGTCCTAAAAGCATCTAATTACTCAAGAAATCTATTGGCTCAGGAGCTTTCGAATCACCCAGCCATACTTGCGATTGATATAAAACGCAAAGCTTCAGAAAAAGGAATTGAGTTAGCCAAACAGCAATATGAGCCGCAATGGGGTGTTAATGCTAGTTATGCCTATCGCGACAATATGCCCTCTGGTGATAGCCGAGCTGATTTATTTTCTGTTGGGGTAACGTTTGATTTACCCTTGTTTACCGAGAACAGACAAGATAAGCAAGTTGCAGCTTCTATTGCAGATTCAGAGACTATTAAAACCGAGAAACTATTACTGACAAAGCAAATGATCAGTGTTTTAGAAAAAGAACTAAGACAGCTTAAACGCTTATCAGATAGACAATCTATCTATCAAGAACAACTCCTTAAACAAACTCATGACCAAGCAGAAGCGTCATTGACAGCCTACACAAATGATGATGGCGATTTTGCCGAAGTTGTTCGAGCAAGAATTGCCGAATTAAATACCAGAATATCAGCTTTAAGAATTGATGTTGACGCACTTAAAACAGTTGCTCGTATCAACTATTTCTTTGCGCATTCTCAATCTAACTCAAATGCTGAACATAAGTCGATGCAAACTTCACACAAAACTAATCAGCACTTATCCAGTCAGCAATTTGGAGAAAAATAATGTCAACGAATACAAAAACAATTATTGCCATCATCATTGGGGCAGCACTTGGTGCTGGAGCATTGAGTTTATATCAAGGTACTGGCTCAAACAGTAATAGTAATGAAGCAACATCAGGAGAAAAAAAGCCTCTGTATTGGGTTGCACCGATGGATTCTAATTACCGCCGGGACAAGCCCGGTAAGTCGCCTATGGGGATGGATCTAATTCCAGTGTATGAGGAAGGATCATCTGGTGATGACTTTGGCCCCGGAGCAGTAAAAATTGCGCCTCATGTAGTGAATAACCTTGGGGTTCGCACTGCACCTGTTGAACTGAAAAATATGCATACTGAAATCTCAACGGTAGGTTATGTTCAATATGATGAAGATAAGCTAATTCATATCCACCCACGGGTTGATGGCTGGATTGATAAACTTTACATCAAAGCAGCAGGTAACCCTGTAGAGAAAGGGCAGCCTCTTTATACACTATATTCTCCTCAGTTAGTTAATGCTCAGGAAGAGCTGTTAATAGCGTTAAAGCGCAACAATAGTTCTTTAATTTCAGCAGCCAAAGATCGCCTAAAAGCGTTACAGCTTTCAGCAGACTTTGTTCAAAAGCTAGAAAAGACACGAAAGGTTCAGCAAACAATTACCTTTTATTCACCACAAGCAGGTGTTGTCGATGGTTTGAAGGTTAGAGAAGGTTTTTATGTAAAGCCGGGAAACACCTTATTAAGCATTGGCCAGCTAGATCAAGTTTGGGTTGAAGCAGAAGTGTTTGAACGTGACGCAGCCTTAATTAAAAAAGGACTTCCTGTATCAATGACACTGGATTATTTACCCGGTGAGGACTGGGCTGGTGTCGTTGATTATGTTTATCCAACATTGAACAGTAAAACACGCACACTCCGAGTGAGATTGAAATTTGATAACACAGACTATCAATTAAAACCAAATATGTTTGCACAAGTCTCTATTCACGCTAATCAAGCTGATAGCACCATCCTCGTGCCTAAAGAAGCCGTTATTAGAACAGGTAAACAGGACAGAGTAGTACTTGCGTTAGGTGATGGGCAATTTAAATCTATTGAAGTGACTATTGGCCGGGTTGATATCGACAGCATCGAAATATTAGACGGCTTAAATGAAGATGACGTTGTGGTGACATCTGCCCAATTCTTGATTGATTCTGAATCAAGTAAAAGCTCTGACTTTAAACGAATGACTCATGATGAAGTGCCTAACTCTGTTTGGATGCAAGGGGATGTTAATAGTGTTATGGCAGGGCACCGCATGGTTAATATTTCACATGGCCCTGCTGAAGCTTGGGATTGGCCTGAAATGGTTATGGATTTTACTGTGGCTGAAAAAGTCGATATTGACTCATTAAAGTCAGGTCAATCTTTGCACTTTGAAGTGAGCAAAACCGAAGACGGTGGATATGAAATTACTGGAATTCATATCATGAGTGAGCCTGAAGTATCATCAGCAACAGTATCTGGTTTGATTAATGCGATTGATATTGATACACGGATTCTAAATATTAGCAGAGGCCCAATAGAGAAATGGGATAGACCTGCTGCGACGATGGATTTTATCGTCGCGGACAATATAGAAATGGTTGATTTCAATGTCGGTGATAATGTCACTTTCACTTTTGAGGTTAGAGATGACTTAGTTATCACTGACATTTCTCTTGAATCAGATGAACAACACGGCAAGGAAAATAAAGCTGCTGTTGATCATTCTAATCATTAAGTGGGAGAAAAATAATGATTGAATCAATTATTAGATGGTCTATCGGCAATCGTTTCTTTGTTTTGTTGATTACCTTAATTATCGCGTTTGGTGGTTTGTATTCATTACAAAAAACACCAGTAGATGCACTCCCCGATCTTTCTGATGTGCAGGTGATAATTAAGACGAGCTATCCGGGACAGGCACCACAAGTAGTGCAGGATCAAGTGACATTTCCTCTTACTACAGCGATGTTATCAGTGCCGGGGGCGCAAACTGTTCGTGGTTACTCATTTTTTGGTGATTCCTACGTCTACATTATTTTTGATGACGATACTGATTTGTATTGGGCTAGAAGCAGAGTACTTGAATACTTAAGCCAAGTAGCATCAAGCCTGCCTGATTCGGCAAAACCTCAATTAGGACCTGATGCAACAGGTGTGGGTTGGGTATACATTTACGCTTTAACAGATAAGTCTGGAAACCATGATCTAAGCCAATTAAGAAGCATTCAAGACTGGTTCTTAAAGTATGAACTACAAACTGTTCCGGGCGTGTCCGAAGTTGCCGCCGTTGGTGGTATGGTTAAGCAGTATCAAGTGCAAGTAGATCCTGATAAATTGAGAGCTTACGATATTCCTCTAAGTTTAATACAAATAGCCTTACAAAAAGGGAACAAAGAAACTGGCGCATCCGTTGTGGAAATGGCTGAAGCTGAATATATGGTTACCGCAACGGGGTATATTCAATCAGTTAGTGATATAGAGAAAATCCCACTTGGTATTAACGAACAAGGCACGCCATTGCGTATTGGTGATGTTGCTACCGTTAATTTAGGGCCTCAAATGCGCCGTGGTATCGCAGAGCTTAATGGTGAAGGCGAAGTTGTTGGTGGTGTTGTCGTTATGCGCTTTGGTGAAAACGCTCAACAAACCATAAACGGGGTAAAAGAAAAACTTGAATCGCTTAAATCTTCTCTACCAGAGGGGGTGGAGATTGTCCCTGTTTATGACAGATCGAAGTTAATAGATCGTGCTGTTGATAATCTTTGGAGCAAGTTGCTAGAGGAGCTTGCAGTCGTTGCTATTGTCTGTGTGGCTTTCCTATTTCATCTTCGCTCATCTATTGTGGCAGTTGTTACTCTGCCATTAGGTATCTTGGTGTCGTTCATTATCATGTATATGCAAGGCATCAATGCCAACATTATGTCTTTAGGCGGTATCGCTATTGCGATTGGTGCGATGACTGATGGTGCAATAGTGATGATTGAAAATATGCACAAGCATATGGAGAAAACACCACTAACAGATGAAAATCGCTGGCAAATTGTTGCTAAGGCTGCGAGTGAAGTAGGCCCTGCACTATTTTTTAGCTTACTGATCATTACAGTCTCATTCTTACCTGTATTTATCTTGGAAGCGCAAGAAGGAAGAATGTTCTCTCCGCTCGCCTATACAAAAACCTATGCAATGGCGGCATCAGCAGGTTTGGCGATCACATTGGTGCCTGTTTTGATGGGCTACTTTATTCGAGGCAAAGTTGTTTCTGAAAAGAAAAACCCGTTAAACCGATTATTGATTGCTATCTACATGCCTGTTTTAAAGCAAGTCATGAAGTTTCCAAAATCGACAATAGTAGCAGCAATATTAGTGACTATCGTTGGCTTTTGGCCTGTCGATAAAATTGGTAGTGAATTCATTCCGCCATTGGATGAAGGCGATCTCATGTATATGCCTACTACCTATCCCGGTATTTCAATTGGTAAAGCAAGGGAGTTATTGCAGCAAACAGACAAGCTTATTCGCACTGTGCCAGAAGTTGAAACAGTGTTTGGTAAAGTAGGAAGAGCTGAAACTGCAACCGATCCTGCACCTTTAACCATGATTGAAACCTTTATTCAGTTGAAGCCTCAAGAAGAGTGGCGTGAGGGAGTTACAACAGAATCGTTAAAAGCTGAGTTTGATAAGTTGGTTAAGTTTCCGGGCTTAACCAATGCTTGGGTTATGCCAATCAAGACCCGCATTGACATGTTAGCTACAGGTATAAAAACGCCTGTCGGTATTAAAGTCGCCGGACCAGAACTTGATGTAATTCAGGATATCGGCCAACAAATAGAACAACTCTTGCCAGAAGTGACAGGCACAGCGTCAGTTTACTCTGAACGAGTTGCAGGTGGACGATATATCAAGGTTGATATTTCACGAGATAAATCAAGTCGCTTTGGGTTAAATATCGAAGATGTCCAACAAGTAGTTTCTACTGCGATTGGCGGTATGAATGTGACACAAACGATAGAGGGTCAAGAGCGTTACCCTGTTAATCTGCGCTATCCGCAAGATTATCGAGATTCTCCTGAGCAGCTAGCACGATTACCTGTTGTAACACCAAGTGGTCAACGCATTGCACTAGGTGATGTTGCTGATATTCGAATAGAGAATGGCCCACCGGGTATTAAAAGTGAGAATGCCAGAATCAATGGTTGGACTTTCATTGATATTGATAGCGTTGATGTAGGTACTTATGTTGAAAATGCTAAAGAACACTTAGCAAATAACCTGACATTACCAGCAGGCTATTCAATTACTTGGGCCGGACAATACGAATATATGGAAAGAGCGAAAGAAAAGCTCACCTATGTATTGCCTTTAACACTCGCCATTATTGTTATTCTGCTTTACCTGAATTTCAGAGCGTTTAGTGAAGTGGCTATCATTATCGTTACCTTGCCGATGGCAATGATCGGTGGCTTATGGTTGATGTATCTAGAAGGGTTTAATTTCTCAGTAGCTGTTGGTGTGGGCTTTATCGCTCTAGCTGGTGTTGCGGTTGAGATTGGCGTGATAATGCTGGTTTATCTCAATCAAGCACTTGCTGAGCTTAAGGAAAAAGCGGTGGAGCGAGCAGAACTCATCTCAGATGATGCATATCAAGATGCATTATTGCACGGTGCTGGCTTACGAGTTCGTCCAGTAATGATGACGGTAGCTACAATCATTATAGGTTTAATGCCTATTTTATATGGTACTGGTACAGGTTCTGAGGTCATGAGCCGCATTGCTGCTCCTATGGTAGGCGGAATGACAAGCGCTGTGCTGCTCACGCTTATTGTACTCCCTGCAATTTACTCAATCATTAAAAAGCCTGAAGTAAATGCCTTTAACAAAGAGCTTTCTAACGTGGAGCCTGAGAATAATGCTTAGCACGGCTAGAAAATATCACAAATGGCTAATGGCATTTGTCGGAATACAATTCCTCTTCTGGTCTATTACAGGCGTGTATATGGTGACTATGGATATTCACTATATACACGGCGAAACCTTGGCTAAGAGTGAGGAAGCCAAAATAGATTTAGCAAGTATGGATTACTCCATTGTAAAGCTAGCTGCGGATTATCCTAAAGCTAGCCAAGTTACACTTACTCAAAGTATGGGCCGTCCTTTGTATTCTTTTATTAATGGAGAAAATGGAAAAGTAGCAATAGATGCTAAAACTGGAGCTGTTCAGGCCCTTGTAGATGAAATCAAGGCTAAAGAAATCGCACAATACCATTATGCGCTGAATCATCAAATCGACAGCGTAAGGTTGATTAAGTCAGCGACAAACTTGCCTGCTGAGTTGTCCCCAAGGCATTTACCTGTTTGGAGAGTGACGTTTGAGCAATTCTCCACACCGACATTTTATATAAGTCAACAAACAGGATCACTTGTTGCCAAGCGTCATGATTACTGGCGATTGTTTGATTGGATGTGGCGTTTTCACATTATGGATTACGATGATGGAGAAAACGTATCTAACTGGTTTTTGTTCTTGGTCGCAACTCTAGGTCTAATGGGCGCAATTACTGGCGCTGTATTGACTTATTACCGAGTGCTTTCCCCAAATAAAAAGGGAGTCATTTGATGCGACTATTTAAGTTAAATACAACGATACACAAGTGGCTTTCTTTATTTGTTGGTTTACAACTGCTTATTTGGTTGGGAACGGGCCTTTACTTCAATTTGATGGATCACAGTAAAGCCAGTGGTAATGAACTTAGAGTTCATTCTCATCATGAAGGTAGCATTACAGGCTTTGACCTATTCCCTATTAAAGAGATTACTAGTAATGCTCCGCAGGAAGTAAACCTTATATGGGTTTTACATCAGCCTTACTATCATTTTGTGTTCGATAAGGGGCAGCATAGCTATCAAGAACGCCACTCAAAGCTATTTGATGCTGTAACAGGAAAGCCATTTAATTTGTCTGAAGAACAAGTACTAACTTTGGCAAAAAACTCCTACTCAGGACAGGGTAAGTTAACTACTCCAGTGTTATCTCAACCTCCGTTTTCTGATCACGTAAGGCAGCAAAATCCTATGTGGCAAGTTGCCGTTGAGGATGAGAACAATACAACTATTTATTTAGATAGTATTACAGGTCAAGTACTTCGCCATGCCAATGATGATTTCAGATTGAAAGATCTGATGATGAAGCTTCACTTTATGGACTATGGCAATTCTGGAGGATTTAACCATTGGTTGATCATTGCATTTGCTTTTGCAACGCTATTCCTTTCAATTACTGGTGTTACTTGGCTGATACAACAGTATCGAAGTGGTTTACTGAAGCTAGGTTGGGGCACTAACAAGCAAAAAGTGGCAGTGACGTTTTCCAATGAAAATACTATTACTGACATCTCAGCAGTTGGTCGCTCAACTGTACTAGAAGGGCTAGCTAGTTCACATGTATACCTTCCTTCAGGTTGCGGTGGTGGCGGTACTTGTGGCAAATGCGTGTTCTTAAGTTCAACTAAATTACCTATCACACTATCTGAACAGGAACATTTATCTCAGGAGCAACTTAAGGAAGGTTATCGGCTTGGATGTCAGCATAGGTTCTCTGAAATTAGTTCGATTGAAGTTAATACTGATCGCAATATTGAAAATCATGAGCTAGTTGTGGTTGCGACTAATTTCATTACTCCTTTTATCAAGGAAGTGAAATTTAAGCTGAAATCAGGCAAACAGTTGGCATTTAAAGCTGGTGCATATATGCAATTTGATGTGCCAGCAGGGATGAATAGCTTACGTCCAGATGATATGCCAGAGTGCTATGAAAAATACTGGGATAGCTACTATCATGGAAAATTTTCTCATAACGGTGCAACTCGCCACTACTCATTAGTTAACTTTGACGAGGAGTCTGATGAGTTAATGTTTAATATCCGTTGGCAGACCGCAAAGAATGGTTTTAAAGCAGGAATAGGTTCAAGTTATTTAGGTTCACTCCAAGTAGGTGAAACGATAACTGCAAAAGGCCCTTTTTCTGATTTTTATGCCACTTCAAATAAAAAAGTTAGTCGCGTGTTTATTGGTGCGGGTTCAGGACTTGCACCACTGAGGTCTATTATTTTTGAACAGTTGAAAAAGCATAAAGATAAAAGTGGTTTGACTCTTATCTATGGTGCGCGAACTGAAGATGACTTGCTATACCATAATGAATTGAAGTCACTGAGTGAGAAGCATAAAAACTTCTCTTATATTCCTACTCTTTCTAATCCTTCAGAAGAATGGCAAGGGCACTCAGGCTATGTTCAAAAAGTACTTCTGCCGTATATGAACCAAAAATCAGAACTGCTTTTGGCTGAGTTTTACTTGTGCGGTCCAGAAGCAATGATGAGTGAAGTGGAAAAAATAATTACAGATGCTGGGATTCCAAGTAATCAAATTTTCAAAGATAAATTTAGTCGTTAATCCATTAAATAAATAGAGGTATATATGAAAACATTAATTAAACTTTTAACCATAATCAGTGTTGTTTTTAGTAGTGCAGTATTTGCACATGTGCATCTTGAAAAAAGCGTGCCTGCTGATAATGCAATGCTAATGAATACTCCAGAAGAGTTAACTTTGGTGTTCACCAAGGAGGTACGGGTTGTAAAAGTTTCATTGGCCAATAAACAAGGCGAAGAATTTAAATTTGGATTCGAGCCTTCTAAAGTCGCTACTAGCAAATTTACATGGAAACTACCTAAATTAGCTCCTGCAAACTATGCTGTGGATGTAACCTTCTTAGGTAACGATGGTCATAAAATGAAACATAGCTTCGGCTTTATGGTTCACTAAAATAGGCGGTGTGATTGATATGGAAATGTATATCTGGAATACAGTCATTGTACTGTCAAAAATTGTATTTTACATCGGCTTTGCCTGTATTGCTGGTTATACATTTTTCAGGCAAATATTTGAGAATAATGAATCTCATACTAATGCTGTAATAGCGAATTTAACGTGGACAAGAACTTATATAGTTATGGCTTTGATCGCTAATATTACTTGGTTCTTTGCCAGTACTGGTGCAATGGCAGAAGAGGGAATTCAGGGGGCGATAGACGCTGATATATTGGCTATTATGTGGGACTCCTCTGTCGGCACTGGAGCTTTGCTTCGAGCGCTTGGGCTAGTTACCGCAATAATCGCTTTAGCTTTAAGGTTCAAACTCGCTGTGAACTCGTACTTAAAACAAAGCGCTTTAATGTTGAGTTTATTAATCCTTGCATACTCATTCACGTTACTGGGTCATATTTCTGAGTTAGGCACAATTGAAAAAGGCTTGCTTATTTTGCATGTGCTCGTTATGGCATGGTGGTTTGGGGCGTTATTGCCACTAAAACAGGCTTGCCAAAAGCTAGATTATGTAGAACTTCATTTACTGATGGAAAACTTTGGTAAACAAGCAAGTATTGCCGTGAGTTTATTGTTAATTGCTGGCCTATGGTTAGCTATTCAATTAGTCGGTAGTGTTGAAGCACTGTTGATTTCAAGTTACGGGCAAACTTTGTTATTTAAGCTGTTTCTCGTTGTTTCCATATTGGCTATCGCCGCTAAGCATAAACTAAAACTTGTTCCACAACTTAAAAACAATGATGGCAGAGAAGCCCTATCTAAGTCTATCACGATAGAAATGATAGTTGCTCTCGCCATTTTAACCGTTACGGCTGGGCTTACTAGTGTTGTTGGCCCAGCATATTAAAACCTAAAAAAGAGAATCAAAATGAAAATAATAAATGTATTACTTGTTTTATCAATGATGTTTAGTTTCGCGGCAAACGCTCACGGAGATAAACACAAAGGCAAAGGATTATTTAAAGGGATAGATACGCCTGCTGCAAAGGTAGTGTTGGCGTTCCACGAGGCACTTGAAACTGGCAATAAGAAACAAGCTAGAGCGCAGTTAGCGGATGATGTCACCATTTATGAGGGCGGTCGTGTTGAAAGAAGTGCTGATGAATATGCCCATCACCATATGCTGTCGGATATGAAATATCTAGCTTCTATGAAGAGCGAAACGCTTGAACATCAAGTGACGATACTTGGAAATACCGCTATCTCTGCCTCGCGTAGTCAAACTAAAGGTACTTACAATGGTGAAGAACGTGATTATCAAGGGATGGAAACGATGGTGCTGGAAAAACAAAATGGTGAATGGAAAATTAAGCATATTCATTGGTCACACTAATTTATTGGTCAAACCTCGGAGAGTAAAATGAGAATTAAAGATCCATTACATCAAATTTCTACACCGCGTAGACGCTTTGTACAAGGTTTAGCTGCTGGCGGTATATTAGCTGCTTTTCCAAGTGTTCTTCATGCAGCTTCATCTTTAGTGGCTGGAACAATAACAGGTACTGTGCCCGAACTAAGTGGAGAAATAATAGATCTGGTGATAGATGAGTCACCCGTAAACTTCACAGGTGTTGTAAGAATGGCTACAACAATCAATGGCTCAATACCAGCTCCTACCTTGCGCCTCAGAGAAGGTGATGACGTTACTATCAGGGTAACAAATAAATTATCAGTGCCGAGTTCAATTCATTGGCATGGGATCATTCTTCCGTATCAAATGGATGGCGTACCGGGTATTAGCTTTAAAGGTATAATGCCGGGTGAAACCTTTGTTTATAAATTTAAGCTGCAACAAAGCGGCACATATTGGTATCACTCACACAGTGGCTTTCAAGAAATGACAGGTATGTACGGCGCATTAATTATTGAGCCAAGAGAAAAGGATATTATTAGTGCTGACAATGAGCATGTCATCCAATTGTCTGATTGGACTGATGATGACCCAATGGATTTGTTCCGCAAGTTAAAAGTACAGAGCGATGTATTTAACTTCAATCAGCCCACTGTTCCAGAATTTTTTGATGACGTTTCAAATAGCAGTGTTTCGAATGCTTTGCAACGCCGGGAAATGTGGAATAAAATGAGAATGAATCCTACAGATTTAGCTGACTTATCTGCATCAGCAATGACCTTTTTAATGAACGGTAGTACGCCAATGTCAAATTGGCGAGGAATGTTTAAAGTTGGAGAAAAAGTAAGACTTAGGTTTATTAATGGCTCAAGCAATACTTTTTTTGACGTTCGTATTCCCGAACTAAAACTAACAGTTGTACAAGCTGATGGGCAAAACGTTGAACCAGTGACAGTAGATGAATTTAGATTCGGCCCTGGTGAGACCTACGACGTAATTGTTGAGCCTAAAAATGATGCCTATACGATTTTTGCTCAAAGTATGGATCGCTCTGGTTACGCAAAAGGAACTTTATCAAGCTCGCCTAATATTGATGCGCCAGTACCTGCACTTGACCCTGTTGAATGGTTAACGATGACAGATATGATGGGCAATATGACCCACGGCGGTGAGCATTCTGCAATGGCAGGTATGGCTGGCATGTCAGGTATGAACTCTAAAGAAATGGATCATAGCGCTATGGATCACGGTGCAATGGCGATGGATCATAGCAAACATGGTATGTCTGAAAACCCATTAGCGGTTGCCAGCTCTAAAGTGCGTCATGCAAAAACGGAGTATGGAGCTTCTGTTGATATGCGCGTTGATATGCCGAGAACAAATCTTGATGATCCTGGTATTGGTTTACGTAAAAATGGTCGTCGTGTTTTAACACTTGCAGATTTACACTCACTTGAAGGGATCACTAACCAGCAAGAGCCAGAAGCTGAAATTGAGCTGCATTTAACCGGAAATATGGAACGTTATAGCTGGTCATTTGATGGCTTAGAATTTGGTAAAAGCACGCCAGTGCATATGAAGCATAACCAACGTTTAAGAGTTATTTTACAAAACGATACCATGATGACGCACCCTATGCATTTGCATGGTATGTGGAGTGATTTAGAAAACGAGCAAGGTGATGTGCAAGTGCGACGTCATACGATACCTGTTCAACCCGCACAAAGAATCAGCTTTTTAACCACCCCTCACGATGTAGGTCGCTGGGCTTGGCATTGCCATTTATTATTCCATATGGATGCCGGTATGTTTAGAGAGGTAGTCGTATCATGAAACAATTAAAACTATCTAAATCATTAGGTTTATTAATGTTAACAGGGGCTTCATTAATTAGTTTCCCTTTATTAGCGCAAAGTGAAATGGCACAAATGAATAGCGCTAAGATGCAACCACAAGGAGGAAGTGCACCTAAAGATGCAAGAGACCCCCATGCTTACTCTGCGG